>NZ_CP063203.1:933750-1245000 GCF_019904255.1 Marixanthomonas sp. SCSIO 43207 | reverse complement strand
CAAGCATAATGATTGTGAAAAGTTTAGTACCAAAAGAATCATCACCTTCAGGATTTACGATTTTATTACCGTTTTCATCTAAATCGTGAGGAAAGAATAAATCAAATAAATCTTCAATCATTTGTTTCATACTATAAATATAACTTTTCTGGGGAATTAACACTTAAAAAAATAGGTTTTAGTACTGTATTGAGCGTTGGATGAAGCGTTTGTATGGGTAGCGTTTTAAATAGTTGTTTGATAAAACAGCATTTAAACAAGCTACTTATACAGGACTTTTAGACCATAGCTTTTTGTTTTTTTGAGGAACGAGAAAAAGCAATATGCTATGGCGTATTACTACATTTTATGAACCTATTTTTTTATAACCGCTGACTTGGGTGGTGGGGAAAAGTGGTCTTTTATATTTGTTAACGAAATGAAACAAACAAAGACTTGAGGTAAGGAATACTTGGACTTAACGATGGTTTTGTGCAGCTTGAATGAGATAACGAATATTATTATCAATTAACGGAAACCTTAAAATGTACTGATGTTTAATGTTAGTTCAAAATGTGGTTTAATGTTCGGAATTGCGTGTTGGAATAGCGGATATTTTACATAATACCAGTTATAGCTACAAAATGCATTAACACTGCGATAGCAAACCTTTGAAAAGTGCCGTTTGCTACTATAACTTGTATTATGTAAACATAGCTTTGGGTAGTTTTTGGTGTGAGCGGTGGCAACAGCTTTTTACTTTTTTATTGTACCTATTTATTAAAATATAATAGTTTAAATAAAAGAAGTAATATGCTGTGTGAGGGTGGGCAACCAAAAATTACAAGTGCGGTGGCGAGCGGAACAAAATAAAAGACAGGGGATTTTGAGGTACGAAAAAAATGGGTTTTATTTTGTGGGGAAAATTACTTCCCGATTAAATTGGAATCAACCTTTATTTTTAACGAATTATATTTTTTAGATGTATCAGAAAATTTATCTAAAAAGGTATAAAGAGTTGATACTTCAAACGAGTATTGATGAGATGTTTTAAAACTTTTTTCTCTTTTAATATTTTTTCTTTTTTTAATCATAAAATAAAATCATCAAACAACTTTGATAAATATACTAAATTTTCTCTTAAATAAGTAGTTTTTGCTTTAGATTTATACACTCTTGTTGTTGAATCTAGACTTATAATATACTTAATTTTATTACTATTAAATATCGGTGTTGCACAACAAAACTTTACATCACCTATACGGTTTAAATGCTCGTCCGTTAAAGAATATGAATTTTTATCGTTTTTAATATTATAATCAACAAAATAAGATTTTTCATAATAAGCGCGTCCAACAACACCTTGAATATTGTCCTTATAAATTATAAAAGGTAGCTTGCCTTTACCTTCAATTTTATGTGTTATGTTATCAAAATGTTTGTCCGTTAATGTTACTCTGCCATTAAAAATATTTTTTTTTACACAAAAAACGCGAATGTTTAAATCTGATACATTTATGCCTAAATCTTTAGCTATTTGCTTTAAGTTTATTAATACTACTACACTTAAAATTGTTTTTTGTTTTTTTAATTTCTTTTCAGTTAAAAAAAGTTTTACAGGAATAATAAGAGCACCTATCAATGTGCCTAATAAAAAGAGCCAAAATTTTACAACTTCTTTGTTATCTATGGTAATTAAAAAATCATTATCAATAAGATAATCTAACACATAATCACTTTTTGATACAAAAAGCAAAAAGGCTGGTATTAAACCTATTAAAAGTAGTTTTAATATAGATTTTAATATATCTATCAAAATATATGTGAGTGAATATTTAAAAGAAACAACTAGTCAATATCTAAAGTATCATTATAAAGCAAACTTAAATCAGATGGTCTGATTCGGAAACCTGTACCGTGATCGTGAGTCTTACCTTTATTACGCCCACTTTTATAAGAACCTATACGAATATCTACCATTAATTTACCTTCATCAATTAATTTTAGTAAGTTTTCTAAAGTAGGGTTTAAATAAATATCCGCTTGAGTATAATGAAATTCTTCTACTCCATTTACTTTACGAGTTTCAGCATTAACATAAAATAATGCTTGTAATTTTTTATGTAATGCTTTCGATAGATCTTCATATGACCAATATACAGACTTGTCTGTTATTTCACCGGTAACTAAATCTTTCACCTCTAAACGAACTACAGAATTTTCTTTATCATTAACTATAATAAAGCCTGTTCTTAATTTATAAGTATTAAACTTATTTGAAAAAATTGATGTATGTAACTTTTTTAAGCCAGGATATTCCTCGTATTCTTCACCATATTTATCTCTTAAATAAGTATTAGCTTGTTTAGGACCAGTTGGACTTTTAGTAAAAAGAGTTAGAAAAGAACTAGTTAAAGCTCTTTGACTTTTAACCTCAAAACCATCAAAATCTGGTAGTTTATCATTATTTTCAGTTACACCTAAATAATCTTCAAATGTTTTACCTATACCTGTATTATGTTTTCTTCTACTCGGAATAAAACCTAAACTTTTAATCCTATTAAACTCTTTTTCAATTTTTGTTTTATCTATCATAAATTTTAATTCTTTCTATTAATAAATCAATAACCTCTCTTTTATTTTTGTTAGCCTCGAGTTCCGACATAAACAATCTTTCAAAAGGAAATGAAAAAAATTGAGTAGCTTTTTGAAGTTGTTCAATTGTATATTTGTGACTAAATTTTGTTGATTCAATATTACCAATCATACCATAACTAACACCTATAATATCTGCAAAACCCGCTTGAGATAAATCATTATCATTTCTTAATTCTCTAATAATATTAATTACACTTAATTGTATTTCAGATTTCATTTTACCAACAATTTGTGAGCAAAAATATATTTATGTTAAAAAATAAACACCCACATATTGTGAGTAATGTATATTTTACTATATTTGTAAAATGAAAATTAAAGAATACAAAAGGACATATACAGACGAATGGGACTTTAGAACCAGTGACACTAAAGAGTACACGCATTCTTATCATACATATCCTGCTATGATGATACCACAAATAGCTAGAAAATTAATACAAGATTATAAACCAAAAGGTAAACTTGAAAATATACTTGACCCTTATATGGGGTCTGGAACCACTTTAGTTGAAGCTAAAATACAAGGGATAAATGCAATTGGAACTGATTTAAATCCATTAGCAAGATTTATTTCTTCTGTCAAAACAACAAACTTTAACGAGGGTCTTATTGAAAAATACTTTTCAAAAACAATAAACGCAATAGAAAATTACAAACGCCCTGAAAATGTAGATTTAGACCATATTACAAATGTAGATTTTTGGTATAGTAAAGAAAATGCTGAAGAGTTATATTATTTAACTAATATTATAAACACATACCCTGAAACAATTAGAGATTTCTTTTTGTTAGCTCTTTCAGAGTGTGTTAGAGAGGTTTCCTATACAAGGAATGGTGAGTTTAAACGATATAGAATAGCAAAAGAAAAACTACACTTACACAACCCTCAAACCTTTAAGTTATTTATAAATAAAATAGAAAGAAATATAAAAGGATTAGAAGACTTCAATAAAATAAACAATAAAAGTAAAGTAGTAATTGCAGATTTTAATACAGTAAATGAAATACCCAAACATTATATTAAAGAAGGTAGTGTTGATTTAGTGGTAACATCACCACCTTATGGTGATTCTAAAACTACTGTTGCTTATGGACAATTTTCAAGATGGGCTAACGAATGGTTTAAATTTGAAAATGCAAAAAAAATAGATAATCTCTTAATGGGGGGAACGAAAATAAAAGATTTTACATTAAAAACAGAATCTATCAAGAATGAGTTAAAAGAAATAAAAGCGATAGACGAAAAAAGATATTATGAAGTCCTTTCTTTTTTGGATGATTATTATAAATCTATAACTAATGTTTCTAAAGCGATAAGAAAAGAAGGTAGAATTTGCTATGTTGTTGGAAACAGAAATGTAAAAGGTGTGCAGATACCTTTAGATTATTTTACTATAGAGGCATTTGAAGCAAATGACTTTAAACATATTGATACTTTTGTAAGAAGCATACCAAATAAAAGAATGCCAAATAAAACAAGCCCTAGCAATAAAAAAGGTGCGAATGTTACAACAATGGTAAATGAATTTATTATAATTATGGAAAAAATTTGAGGGAAGAAAGACTGAACAGCCTCAAAACCCTCAAACCCTCACTTTACTTCTTTTGATGGATTGTAGTAATTACCTTGTGATTCTCTTAATAAAAATTTGGTTTTACAAAGATTAGTAATGTAACGCTCTGCTGTTTTTTGAGTAATATCTAATTTAGATGCATAACTAATATAATCTTGTGTAGAAAAACGTAATGGTAAACTATCTATAAATTGTTCTTTTTTGTTCTTGTAGTTTATAGCTGTTTTATCAACCGGTAAACTAGAATACACTTTGCTACTATGTTTTATTAAGGCTTTTACTATAGTTAATGTAGATTGAAAATCTTCATCAGAACAATACAAAGGATTTGAAATATCTCCTGTTTCCAATATTCTTAAAACGGTTAAAATCATACTAATTCTAAACGCTATAATACCCATTCTTTTAATAGAAGAATTATACTCAATGGGATTTACATTAAGATAGTATAAATTTATTTTTGAAAAAAATTGATTAAATATTTCTTGCTGTTCTTCTGTATATGAAAACTGAATTTCAGTATTTGTGATTAGTTGTCTGTATAGCTCATAAAATTCATTGCCCAATTGATCGTAATACTCATTTAAACCCTTTTTAGTATTAATAGCAAAAACGTTTTTCCAAGTAGTACTTGTAGGCATTTGATAAAACATAAAGCGACTGAATAAACCATTTTCAGCATTTGGCATTAACGCCAAAACTTGTTTTGGTGTTCCTGTTAATGCACAAGACAAACAAGGCTCTTCAATCTCTACATATTCTCTATCTGTTCTACGAAAATATTTTATTGTTTCGTGATGAAAGGCATTTCTAAAACCATCAGAATAATCGCCATAATCTGTTTTAAAGTTTTTTGCTAATGTATCTGCTTCGGTTTCAAAAATTAGCCCTCTACCTTTACTATCATACAATAATTGAAACATACCAGTTGAACTATTATTTGCTGGAATAAACAACATTCTAATAGGTGGTTTTTGAGGTTTCTTTAAGTTTTCATCTTTCGCTTTGTTCTTGTTGTATTGCGCTAATTCTGCATCATATTCTGCCTCCATTAGTTTAGCTTCTTCACGCATTGCTTTGTGAATTTTATAAACCAGTCTTTTACAAAATTTTAGTTTACCTTTACCTGAAGCTGCTGCCGCTGTTACAAATAAATACAAATTAGAATATACTTTATCGCCATCATAGATACCGTATATTTTAGGTAAACAAGCACTTATAGCTGTTATAGCACCTAATATTATTATATCTTTTTCCTTGTCTGTTTTTGTATGTTTAACTACTTGTTGAAGGAATTGCGGAAGTTGAGGAATTAAGGAAGTTGAGAATGTTGGACTATCTGAATACTTCACTGAATTAGTTTCTTCTTTATGTATAAATACTTCTTCTTCAAAAAGTTCATTATATGGTTTGATATTATTTTGGTGAGCCATATAGTAAAACGTTGAAATATTGATTCCTGTACCTTTCGCTTTTAAACAATTGGTGTATTGTTTATCGCATTCTTGATAATTGTACTTAATATAAAATCTGCTAATTCTGTGATAGTAATCTCTTCCTGTTTCTCCATATTCTTCTGAAATTGCAAAACCTAAATTTCGCCAAGTTTCATAATTTCCCGTTATATCAGTTGCTGTTTTTTCTATTTCAGATATATAGGCTTCAATATCATTACTTATTGAATTATTCTGTTTTATTGGAATTGGTTTTTCTTCTTCTAATTTTATATTGACTTCGAAAATATCTGCATTTGAATTGATAAAACAGTCTTCATCATAAGACATAAAACATAAGCGACAAATATCACTCCCAGAGGTATCAATACCTATATTTAATGCTTGTTCATAATAGGCCACAACTTGATTGTAGGCTTCTTTGTGACGCTCTTTATTAGAACTAACTTTTACAATAATTTTTAAGCCTTTGCCACTAGGACTGATAAATGACGCATAAGTGTAAGGTGCTAAACGTGTGATTTGTTTAACCTCTTTTAATTGAGATTCTGAAAGTTTATCAATATCCAAAATCACATATTGGCTGTAAGTATCAATTTTACCAATACTTCTGCCATTACTAAAAGTACCTGATACTGTAAACGCCTGTAATTGTTTTTTTAATTGGTCTGCTTCCTTTTTATTATCATTAGATAGTAGGTTTCTTATATCGCTTATTTTGGCTTTATAAGTACCTATTTTAATATCATTAAGGATTTTTTCTAAAGGCTTATCCTCAACCTTATAAATGAAGTCATTAAAGACTGATACGGCAACTTGCATAACTTTAAGATTTAAGGATTAGTAATTATTTCTTTTTGTTGAGAATGCTTTACGATAGTTATTGTCTAATAACTTTTGCACGTCACTCATACGATAATAGATTTTAGAGCCTATTTGTGAAAATGAAATAACACCTTCATCCCTCCAAGTTTGGGCGGTGCGTTTGCTAATGTTCATTAGCTGAAGAAATTCTTGATTGTCTAAAAAAGTGTCTTGAGGCTTCTTTTGTTTTTCCTCTAATTGCTTGTTTAAATCGTCTAAACGATTAACTAAATCTTTGTACTGTTGGGTGCTTAAAATGATTGCTTCCATTACGATATATTTTTAAAATTATACCGCAAGAATGCAATAGTGATAAGGTGCTAAAAGCACACCCTTATAAAACCCTTATAATGAAAGTATTTTAGTGAAAAGGGTTGTTTTCTATATATTCTAAAGCATCATTTAAATAGTCTTCTGAAATATTTGAAGCATCTAATTCTGATTTTAATTCGAGATTTATTTTATCGGCTATAACATTACAAAGTGTTGCTAAACCTATATTAGGAATAATTCTTTTTTGTTTTAATGCTTCTACCACACCCCGTAGCGCACCTTTTTTCCTTTGTGTTAGAACAGATTTCCCATCTACCGTAATACTTAAATCTTCCAAAACCTGTAAAACATATTTGCGGTTTTTGCCCTCTTTTATAATAGAGTTGAAATCTTGTTTTAATTTTTTAACGTTTTCAGGCAATATTGCTATATCGTCTTTTATTTCATTTATAAAGGCTTTTTCATTCTTCAACCAAGTTTTTATTGTCCTAATGTATTCTTTCTCATTTTTAGTAGGTTTTGATAATAAAGCAGATTGATTGACTGAATGAGATTTCTTTTTTAAGTCAAAAAAATATTTAGTCTTATCTGATATATATTCATTTTCTAAAAGTGTAGTTGTGTCAATGCTTAAAAGGATATGATTTGTAATATTAGATAAGTATTTTAATAATTTGGATTGAGAGAGTAATTCAACTTTTGCAGTACCCAAATAAGGATTCGTTTTTGGCTTTTCTGCTAATATTGGTAAGGTTCTAGAAAAGTGCTTTTTTAAATTTGAAAAGAGAGCTAATTCAAAAGGAAAGAATTTATACCATTTATCGTAAGTACTTAATAAAAGATTGAGGTCTTTTTTCTCTTTCCCTTTAGGTTTAAAATAGTTTTCAATATACTGAAGTATTACTTCTTGACGTTCTTTATACTTTCGATTTACACCTTCTAACTTGTGATTCTTTTGCATTCTTATTACATAGTCCATAAACCAACTTAAAGCTGGTGGTTCTCCACATTTATCTGGTGTTTGACCAAAACTTGTTATAGCATATTCTATGTAATTATTAATTTCTTCTTCCCAGTTATCTTGATCTAAATTATTCAATATATGATGATGTGTATATAACACCTTATCTGCTACAAATTTTGCCAAGTCTTTAAAGTCCTCCTTTTTAAATAAACTATGCTTTTGCAGGTTTTTATGTCTTTCACAACAATTGGGGAAGTCTTTAAAATAATCACCTACTTCTTTTAGTATCCTTTGATGTGTAGTTTTACAGCCTTCACAATTATCAAGATTATGTTCTGGGTTTGGGAAATATTGAATAGGAAAAGGTTTTTCATATGCAGAACCTTTAAGGTAAATCATTTCAGAACCACAAACATCATATTTCTGCATTCCTGTAACTAAAAAATGAGGATTTCTACCCATAACAAACTAATTTATAAATTTATCTACTGCATTATCCAACTCACTACTTATAATTTTTGCATACACTTGTGTTATACCAATATCTGAATGGTCCATAAGTTTAGAAACGTGTTCTATACGCATACCATTGTTTAATGCCCTTGTAGCAAATGTATGTCGGCTAATATGAAAAGATAAATTAAAAGGAAGTTCTAATTCTTCTCCCATTTTGCTCAAATACATATTGCTTAATGAAATTGCTCTATTGGTTATTAAACTTCTGTGTTCTCTATCTTTAAAATATAACTCGTCAACTTTTGCAAATGGAAAAATTATATCGTTTTGCTTTTGGTCTTGGGTTTTGTATTTCTCTAAAATATCAACCGCTTTTTGACCTATTCTAATACTATGCTGTCTTTTCGTTTTTCTTATCGTCTTTGTAATTCTGTGATTTTTGCTATCGTAATGCTTCCATTGTAATTCGATAACATCGCCAAAACGTAACCCTCCAGAAAAAACAGAAAAGATAAACATATCTTTAATAACTTGTGCTTTGTGCTGTTGTGGAACTTCTAAATTAATAAAGGCTTCAAACTGTTCATCGTTTAAATAGCGTTTTGTAGTCTTATTTTTCTTTACTTTAAATTTGGTAAAGGGTACAAGCTCATTGGATATTAAATCTTCTTTTTTAGCTTCTCTAAACATTAAGTTTAGGATTCTAAACGCATAATTTATAGTTGTGTTATTGTTGCCTAATTTAGAACTGCAATGTGATGCATAATCTTTTAAGGTTGTAGCTGTAATATCATCAAACATTATTTCACGATGCCCAACAAACCTTTCAAATTTTTCTATGTTGTTTTTATAGCTTCTGTAAGTAGATAGCGTAACAGTATCTTTAAGCTTCTCGCACCTATCATAAGCAAACTCAAAAAAGTTAATTAAGGGTTTACCCTTAATGGCCTCTTTTATTCTTCTTGCTGATGTAGATTGATTTCTTCTTTCAAGGTCTGCAATCTCTCCTTCTGCATCTGCTATCTTTCTTGAAATGTATGCGTTTAACCTTGTTGAAGTTTTATGATTCTTCTTTACTTTTTGCTTATCTTCATCCCATTCATTAGGCTGTAATTTTACACTTAATGAAATGAATTTAGTTTTTCTGTTTTTGATTACTCGTAAATAAAGAGGTGCAAGTCCAGCTTTATCTATCTTGTTTGTTCTTAATACTACTTTAATTGAAGACATAAAACCTTGATTAATAGGCGGTGCAAATGGGTGCAACGCAATACGAAGGTACAACAATAGGTACAACAAACCTAACTTTTAGTAGCATTTTATTGCATTATTTTGCATTGCCTAAAAACACAAAATCCTTATATATAAAGGGTTTGAAAGCAAAAAAGTAAAAATGAGTGATATTACTATATAACAATGTATAACCGCAATTACGGCGGATTCGACTACGTCCGAATCCACTCGGAATTGCTAACGTCCGTGCTAAACCGAAAAATTTGCGTACTTTAACCCGTAACTGACGGTTATACGAGACCGTTGTAGCACATATGAGAAACGTACTTCTATTAATAATTTTGCTTGCATCAAACTTCAGTTTTTGTCAAGAAACTGAAAAATTGACTGTGGAAAGTTTGAAACTCGAACTTGCGGAATTTTTGATGGAAAAAAATCAAATAAGAAATAATAACAAAAAAGTTAGTCTTCGTGGAATTCATAAAAATCGAGTTGACGAAAACCTTAAAAATGGAATTTATGTTTTTAATAATGGTTCAACACACAATCTTTCTTTTTTTGTTATTGTAGACAATAATTCATTTAGCATTTTAAATATATCAACTTTTCAAGGTTTAAAAGACTCTATAGAGAAAACATTGGAATTTGCTAAAAGTGAAGAATATTGTACTGAAATTATCCAAGATTATATTTCTAGACTAATAGGTGTGCATTATAGAATAAATAAAAACCCAAGACGTCGAAATGATAAAAATTGCGAATTTGAATTAAAACCAAGAAAGAGCACTTACGATTTAAATGCTTTGAAATTAAAACTTGCGGAATTTCTAGTAGAAAAAAAAGAACTAAATGATATTGACCAATACTTCAAATATTCAGACTTTCTTTTGGTCTCGAAAATGGATATTTACTATGGTGTTGAAAAAGAAAAAAAAGTGGAATGTGGAGTCTATACTTTCGCCTATTTAGAAAATGATGAGCAGAATTTCTACTATGCAATAGTGAATGAGGATTGGATTGAAATTTTTAGTTTGGAAAGTTCCGAAAACCTATCTAATGGAATTAATAAAGTTTTGGACTTTGCCGAAAACCACAACTATTGTCATTTGAAAACAGGACAAATTATAGAACAATTAATCGGAATGAAATATTTGGAAAGTTGCTTTGACAATCCGACTTTTGAATTACCATAAAACTGAAATAAATACGTGCTACAACAACGTGTATAGCTCATTGCTATTAAGTTACTTAAACTGAAATTAAGGCATATTTGGAAAGTCGCCAAATTTTTAAATTTGACGATTACCAAGGAAAAAGATAAATAGTAAAATTTAAAAATTCGGCTTGTGGCTCAACCGAAAAATAATCGCTAATTTGCACGCAACGAGCCATACACAAGACAGTTGTAAGTAATGCAAAAATTGTGCTAAAATTTAACATTTGAACAAAAAAACGCCAACGCACAAACAGCACATTTGTTTTTTTTGCCAACGCGTAAAAACAACACTAAAAAAATAAAAGAGCTGTTTCTTGCCAACGCTCAGATAGGATTGTGGAAATCCGTAAAGTAATAAACAAAAAAAGAAATACATTAGCCAAATTGAATTATTCTGAACAAAATAGCTAAAGCTAAAATACTAAAGAGCTATTTTCAGCAAATGGACAAAAGAACTGACAAAAAGAGAATGAATGGCATACCATAATAACGAAGATATTTTCGATGACGAACCAATCGAACTAGTCATAAGATTCAAAAATAAAGCAGTAAGAACTCTCGATAAACAAAATAAAGGAAACTTTGAAGAATTAAAAAGATGGATTGAAAACAAATCATTAAAATGCTTTTTTCAAAAAAAAAATGAGGAAGAACATAAAGTAATTTTTCACATTGAAAACAAGCAAATAGAATTAGTTCTCAAATGGCAAGAGCAAACTTTCGACTATAAAACAATCATAAATCAAAAATCAAAAAATGCAATATCTGAAATTCAAGAACTCAAATCAGATGAATACACTGTTGTTGAAAATTGCACAATAAAATTAATTGATTTTAAAAAACCTCATCGCTCACAAAGAGAATTAGAAGATTTATTTAACAAAATATGCAAACTTGAAATTTCGCCAAAATCAGAAATTGAAAATCAGCAAGAAATTTGGGATAAATGGATTGAAGCACAGCAACTCATTCTCAATAAAAATTCAGAAGCACTAGAAGTTTTAAACTATGACTTGCCTATACAGATTCACGAATTTCTTTATCAATTTCGAGTTAAATTAAAACAAGAGGAAAATCCTGAGTATAACAACCTATATAATATAATTTCTAAAGAACCTTTCAATTTAAATGAAAGAATATACCCAGATGGTAGTCTTTTTATAAGATTAAAAGATATTACAGATGTATTAGATAGAGTTATACAAAAAGATTTTATAAGCATACTCGAAAGAAATAAACAAATTGGTTGTGTTCTTAAAATTACGCCTTATTCTATTAAAGATACTTTAAAGATAAGATTGAATAATTCGAATATTTATGAAAACGAAGTTAGAAAACAGGTTTTCATTGGTATTAGTCATATAAAACAAAAGTTTAAAACAGACTCTGTTTTAAAAAAACAAGGGTTTTCTTTTTCAAAATTTAAAGTAAATTTTGAGATAATTTCAGAAAACAACATAGTACTCAATTCAAAAATAAATAAGAGGTTTAATTTAACTTTTGGCAGTCAATATAGAAAAGATTTAAAAGAGAAAGAATTGGTTTTACCCAAACCACATCAAAATGTTTTTACACTTTGGAAAAATAATTTTAGAGACTTAAAAGTGTTTTATCTTACTTTATGCAGAATATATAGTTCAGAAAAAGTTAAAACTAAATTCTATCTTGTATACGAGGCAGATAATGAAGAAGTGGTTTTTAGTGAATCATTCGATGCCCGTTTCTGGACTGAGATTAAAAGAGAATTTTATTCATTCGATTTTGACACAAATGTTAATGAATCCCAACAAACTGTAGCTTTTGATTTTATTGATTATTCAGATTTAAAATTAAAATATGAGAAGATAAAATCTTTAAATAAGTTTAATATTATGTTCTCGCCATTAAATAACGATTTTAAATTCAAGGTAAAAATAGATATTGTAGCTAAAAAATCTAAGAAAGAAGAATTTTTAGATAAAACAAAGCAGATAGCCGGTGCAGAGTTCTATATCGATAAGGGTAATAAATTTGAATACAAAAAAAGACAAGTTGTAATTGGTAATTTAAATGGCAGAAATTCGGACTATAATCATTACGTTTTTAATTTGCCTTACCAATGGCCAAATGAAAAACGTCAAACTGATAAGTTTTTCAAGTTCATTGAAGAAGAGCCTAAAATTAAATCTGTAACGCCAAATTTAAGAGGAGACCAAGCAAAAATATCTTGGCTACACGAAGCAATGAATAAAATTACTAATCCAAAAGAAGGATTAGACTTAAAACCAGTGAACGAAAAAATCAAAGATTTTATTTTTGATAGTTCAAAAGCCGAAGAAATTCATAAGGATTTATCAGTAGATGGTGAAAATTGGAACGAGTTAAAAAGGCACGAATTACTAACCTTAAACAATTCTCAAAGAAAAGCCGTTTTATCTGCTTTAAACTGTACAGATTTAGCATTGCTTCAAGGTCCACCAGGAACTGGTAAAACAACAGTAATAGCTGAAATGATTTGGCAAATGGTGAGAGTAAACCAAGAACAAAAAATCCTTTTAACTTCTGAAACAAACCTTGCTGTAGATAATGCTTTAGAAAAATTACTCAATAAAAATCATACACTAGTAAAACCAATACGATTTGGAAGAGCTAGTAAATTTGAGGAAGAAGGAAAAAAATATGCGTTTGAACGAATAATGAAATGGGTTGACGAAAAATATGAAACTAATGATAATTATGAAAATGAAGTTTTAAAGGAAGATGATATTGAAATTGTTGAAGAAGATTTTTATAATAATTCTGTTCAGTTATGGATGCGAAGAATTGCAAATAACTCTCAACAAAGTAATCCGAAGTATAGAAGTATTATGAAAGATTGGGCTTTTGAAATGGCTCAACCAGATAAAGAAATGAAAATCTTATTTAAAGATAAATACTTTAAATACGCGAACGTTGTTGGTAGCACAAGTAGTTCTGCTGGAAGTCCAAATTTCGGAGCGGATTATCAACGAATTTTTAATGAATCTAAGTTCATTGAAACAAAATTTGGAGATGTTGAAATTGAAAAATTTGCAAAAAAAGTAAAAAACATAATTAAAAGATACAAGTCTGATTTTAGTGGATGGTATGCTGGTGTTAATGTCATTGATAAATTAAAACCTATTGAATTTGATACAGTAATAACAGATGAAGCAAGTAAAGCGACACCACCAGAATTATTACTACCAATGTGTTTTGGTCGAAGAAATATCATCATTGGCGACCATAGACAATTACCACCAATGCTTCACGATAAAACCTTTAAAGAAACATTAGAATCACTTGAAACAACACAAGCAAAAGAATTGGCATCTGAAATTGATAAAGACTTTGTAGAAACTTCTCAGTTTGAAAGATTAATAATGCATCCTAAAGTTTCGCCAACCATTAAATCTACATTTAATGAACAATATAGAATGCATCCAAAAATCAACAATGTTATTAAACAATTTTATTTGGATGAAGGTGGTCTAGAACCTGGAAAACCAATAAAGGAAAATGCAAATGACCCAAATCTAAATAATCCATTTTCTAGACATCACGGATTCTTACTTAACAAATTTATAAATCCAGATATTCATACTATTTGGGTTAACGTAGATGAACCAGAAGAATTAAGCGGAACATCAAGAATAAATAATTATGAAATAGAAGCTGTTGAGCTAGTCATAAAACTTCTTAAAAAATCAAATGGATTTGAAGAGTATATGAAACATTGGCAAAGCAGTAACGACCAAATTAAAGTTCAAGAAGAACAAGAAATTGGTTTAATTAGTTTTTACGGACATCAAGTCTCTAAACTAAAAGAAGTCGCCTTAAAAGCAAGAAATAAATATGATATACCAATTCGATTAAATACTGTGGATAAATTTCAAGGTATGGAAAGAAATATCATTATTGTTTCGACAGTAAGGAGTGATAAAAAGATAGAAAACGGAGAGATAATTCAGAATAGAGATATTGGTTTTGCTAAGTCACCAAAACGATTAAATGTAGCACTGTCAAGAGCCAAACGTTTATTAATAGTTGTTGGAAATAAAGATATGTTTTACAGGTTTAAAGATAAAAATGGAAACCAAATTTATAAAAATGTAATTGACACAATCAATAATGAAGGTATTGTCGTTGATTTTAAAGACTTAAAAAAAGAATTTGGTAATGATGAATGATTTAGATTTCAACATATTTAAAGCTATAAAACAAGATAAAAAACTAACTGAAATATATCTTGGTTATCAACCTTTTGGATGGTTCTTTACAAAAGCAAAGTATTCTGCAACTTGTACAGAAGCAGTTGAATTTACATTATTTGACAAAACTATTTGTGGTTTACTAAATATAGAAAACTCGTTAAGTTTTGAAGAAATAGGCGAAATTTTAGGATTTAATGTTATAGACAATCCTTCTCTAAATAAATATAAAGACTTTGCAGAATATGAAATCTTGAAAGAGGCTTTACAAAGTTTAGAAGAATTTGAAATGATAACTACTGGAGATAATTCTTTTTCTTATTGTCAATTGACAGCTATAGGAAAAGAATACTTTCAAAAGGGTAAAAAATTTAAAGTTCATACAAACAAAAGGTTTGAGTTATATTTTGATAATACAAATAATGACCATTCAAAAGCAAAAGATAATTTTGAGTTTTTGAAGTATGTTAATACCGTAGAAAATTCAATTAATTCTAGGATTAATTATAAAGATGAACAGTTGCTAAAATCATTTGCAGAGAATCAAATCCCTGAAATTTATAATGTTGAAAGAATGAATTCTTTTAAGGATTCTGTCCTAATCGAAAAAGAGCATAAATCAACTACATTATATGCTGTTTTTTTAGTTGACGCAATTTCTGGTAAATACAGAACTCTTGTTTACGAAGAATATTCAAAAACAATCAATGACTATTTTTCTACATATTTAAGGAGAAATAAAGAAATAGCAAATAATTTATTTTTTCAAGTTTTACAAAAATTTAGTTTTTATCAAAATCCAACTTCTGATGATTATTTATACACAGAAGAATTAATTAAATCTCAAAAAGAAATTGAAAGGATAATATCTGAGGGTAAAAATATTTCAGAAGAAATCGCTAATAATATCAATCAACTAAAATTTATCGAGCCTTTTTTGTTTATTGATAGATTAGATACAATTATCAAAAATTCAGAAAAGGAAGTTTGGTTGATGTTTAATAAGGTGTCAAAATTATTGATTGAAACATTATCTAAAATAATTAAAGAAATTAACGATAAATACCTTTTTATCTATCTTCCTATTAATGATGATTTAGAAACCGAATTAGAAGAGTTTAAAAGTAAAGTTTCTGAAAGTTTAAATTCATATTTAATTATTGGCAAAATCGATGAATTTAACGTAATAACTGAAAACTCAAACAAAACAAGTATATATAAAAAAGAAATATTTCCTGTAGAAATAAATAAGAAATCAATCAAATATCAATTCGTTAAAAAACATACCAACGTAGAAATAAAAGAACACATTGATTCTTTTAGACGAGATTTTGCCGATGAATATGTGGAAGATATTAGTAATGAAATAGACGCTCTATTTGCTGAAAAAATTAATAGTGATGATTTATCTAAGTATAGCACTAAAGAAATCGAGGATATTGACTTTAAGATAAGACCTTTTTACAACTTAACTGAACACAATTTAGTTGTAAGCGAAATTAGAGAAAATAAATTAGCACTAATAAGTGCTGTAAAGAATGCGAAAAATAAGAAAATAGAATCTTTCATTTCATCAATGTTAGATGAACTTAAAAATTTAGACTTATCTGATGATAGGAAATTCAAAACTTTAAAAGAAAAAACAAATAAAGAGAAAGAAAAATTTGAAGAGCTAGAATCAAGTTTGTTTTTAGAATTAGAAAAGAAGTTTTTACTTAAAGAGAAAGAGTTCGAACTAATAAAAAAGAGAAAATCAATAATAATTGATACAAATATTTTAATTGAAGAACCTAAAATTATAGACGTTATTGGTTCGCTTCAAAATATTATTTTCTCTGCTAAAGTTATCGATGAACTTGATAGTCTAAAAAACAGAAGTGAAACTAAAGAAAAAGCACAAGGTGCAATTCGAGAAATCCGCAAACATCAAAAAAAGAGATATATAAGCTTCAATACAAGTAAAGTTGAGAACTTACCAGATGATTTAGATAAAAAATCATCTGATAATATGATTTTATCTGTTGCATTGCAATACAAAAAAAGAAACCCTATTCTTTTAACTAATGATAAGGGTTTGCAGATTAAGGCAGAAATGTTAGAGATACCTGCTAAAACAATTCCCGAGTTAACATCTTTACTTTCTCTCAGTAAAAGAAATAGAACCAACAATAGAAAAAAACGATAATATGTCTTGTTTTGAAACATCTACTTTCCTGAAAAACCCTCAAGTATTTAAAACAGAGGTTTTTATTAAAGCAGTTAAGAAATTTAACTGGGAATATGAAATTAAAAGTAATAATGAAGTTATTGTTACTAAAATTCCAAATACAAATCTTCACGGAGAATATGCAATAAAAATTAAAAATGGAACAGTAACTTATAATAGTTATTACCTGAAGAATGGCAAAGATTTAATTAAAGAATTGCAGAGTGATTTTTTTGTTTTAAATGTTGAGTATGCAAAAAAGACGATTCTTACTGAATTTGAAAGTGTTGGGTTCTCTCTAAAAAAAGATTACGACTTTGAACCAAATGAAGAAGTGAAAGAGAAGTTTTTTATGGTTGGTTATTCTAAGCTAGAAAATGAAGATGAAAAACGTACTGAAATAGAATTTTCAATCTTAAAAGATGGTACTATAATTTCAGATTCAAACTATATTCCATATGATGTTCACGAATTAGCGGATAAAGCAATGGAAGGAATAGAAAAGTCATTTGGAAATACTAGAAGGGAAGGAATAGAAATAAAAAGAAAAGAAATACCAGTAAAATATAAAAACAAGTCTTACTGTAGTGCTTCAAATAAAATCATAGCAAAAAATTAAAAACAATGGAAAAATCATTTGAAGAGTTAAAATATATGCTTGACGCTAATTATCCACTAATTTATCTAGCGTCACCTGAATATGGACGCATAATTCAAAAAGTTAGAAGCACAGCTTTTAGAAAAGGATATACATTTAGCACTTGGGATATTGTTGATGGTTTGCAAATCCACACTAAAGATGAAAATTCAAATAGATTAGATAAAGTCGAGAAACATCCTAATAATGGCGAAACTAAAAATCCTGATTCTTTTCTTGAATTTTTATTAAAAGGTAATAATGAAAACCAAGAATCAAAAGAGATTTTTATTATTGAAGATGCACATAAACAGTTTCGAGATGAAAAATTTGTGGTTCAATTAAGAAAACTAACACAATATTTTAAAGCACTAAACAAACACTTATTATTGCTATCCCCATTTTTCAAACTACCTATTGAATTAGAAAAATATGTGACAGTTCTAAATATGCCTTTACCTGATAAAAATGATTTAGAAAAAAGGCTGAATGTAATAATTAGAGAAGAAACTATAAACGAGGATTTAAAAAATCTAATTCTTGATGCAGGTGCAGGATTAACAGATGTTGAAGCTGATTTGGCTTTTCGCTTAGCAAAAGAAAAAGTTGGCCTAAATAGTAAAGATGCCATTAGAATTATTGCAAGCGAAAAAGAACAGATAATTAAAAAAAGTGGTATTCTAGATTATTATCATACAACAGAAAATTTAGATTCAAGTGTTGGTGGCTTAGACAGTTTAAAAATATGGTTGAAACAAAGAAGCAAAGCATTTGAAAGAAAGGCGAAAGTATTTGGTTTAAAAGAACCAAAAGGAATGTTGCTTTTAGGTGTTCCTGGAACTGGAAAAAGTTTAACTGCAAAGGCAATCGCAACAGAATGGAATCAACCATTATTAAAATTAGACATAGGTAAAGTATTTCAATCAGAAGTTGGTAGTAGTGAAAACAACATAAGAAATGCTATAATGACAGCAGAAGCAATTGCGCCTTGTGTTTTGTGGATAGATGAAATCGAAAAAGGATTAAGTTCTGGTGGTGGCGAAAAAGATGGAGGCACAAATTCAAGAGTATTTTCAACCATTTTAACTTGGATGCAAGAAAAATCGAAACCAGTTTTTGTAGTTGCAACTGCCAATAACATTAGTAATCTTCCACCTGAACTTTTAAGAAAAGGTCGTTTTGATGAAATCTTTTTTATAGACTTACCAACAAAAAAAGAAAGGAAAAACATATTTGAAATTCATCTCAAGAAAAATAATCAATTAAGTATAACTGACTTCAATCCAATAATTGAAGAATCTAAATATTTCAATGGAGCTGAAATTGAAGAAACTGTAAAAGAAGCAATGTTCAAGGCATACATTGCGAACAATGAAGAACCAGAAATTAAATTGTCTCACCTTATTGAATCAGCCAAAGCAATTGTTCCTCTAGCAATTACAATGAAAAATAAAATTGACGGGTTAAGAGATTGGGCATCAACTAGAGCTAGACCAGCAAGTTCTGATACTGATAAAGAAGATTTAAAGAAAGATGAAACTAAAACTCAAACATTGACAAAAAGAGAAAAGGAAGAAGATATATTTTAGAATACGAAACTTGTGAAAATATAATGAATAGAGAAAATATGAATTGAATGAAAAGCCAACGCTCACATTTGAACTAAATAAGAAACATCGAAATACCAAGCTGAACTGAAAAAAGCACTACTTACAACAACGTGTATAAAACATAGCTATTACAGGCTTTTCAAGAGGTTTTTGAATATTTACAAAGTACGCCAAATTTTTTATTTGGTTATATTTATAAAAGAAAATTAAACATAAAAATAAAAAATTAGGCTCGTGCTAAATCCGAAAAGTTAGCGTTTATTTACACGCTACGTTTCATACACAAGACCGTTGTGCATAAGTTGAAAAAAACGACATTCTACATATCAATCATAGTTCTGATTTTGAACTTTAGCTGTAAAACAGACAAAACTGATTTGGACAAATCGGCGGAATATGATGCTCAAAAAACAACGGAATTAATAATGCAGATTTTAAAGGACGAAAGTAGCGACTATCTATCTTCGACTTGCATAACGGAAAAACCAAGAGCAATTTCGTATCCAATGGTTGCGGATTTTGATAAATACGTAAAAAATCATCTCGAAATAAAAGACACCATCCATTATAACACTCAAAAACGTTTCTATAAAAAATTTAAAATCACATCGGAATTAGTTCCGAACAAAAACATCTTAACTCAAAAACAGTTTGAGGAGTTTGAAAAGAAGTCTAAAAAAGGTGAATTTAGATTTTGGGATTGGCTTGATAACAACTGCAAGAATGGATATTGCTCGATAAGCAAACCAATTTTTAACGAAACTTACGATTTAGCTTATGTGCAAATCGGAACAGTTTGCGGTGGATTATGCGGTGGCGGTGAAGAACGAATTTACGAGTTTGTTAATGGAAAATGGATTGAAAAAGAAAGTATTAGCAGTTGGGTAAGCTGAATAAAAAAACGGTGGGCAACAATGTATAACCGCAATTACGGCGGATTCGACTACGTCCGAATCCACTCGGAATTGCTAACGTCTGTGCTTAACCGAAAAGTTTGCGTACTTTAACCCGTAACTGACGGTTATACGAGACCGTTACCCAACATTTTGAAGAACGTCACGAAAAATAATCTTGAACTGAATTTAAAGGAGGCTACTTCTACTCTATTAGAAATGGCAAGAAACTCTTGTTGGAATAACATTTCGGAAAATACGAGCTACATAATTTCGGAAATCAAAAATGACTCTCGAAATTTTAAAATCCAGAGACTTGAAAGGAACAAGGCGAATCGGAAAAAGAAACCTGCAACGCTAAAAAAAGCAACAACTGAATTAAAATCGATTTACGAAAACCTGTACGACATTAATCTGGAAATTAATAAAAGTCGGAAAAACGAAACGATTGTTGATATTAGGTATTATCCGAAATCATCACTTGAATCTGACTATTATGAGAAAGTAAAAAATAACGAGCCAATGCTACATTGTAAAGTTGGAATTCCACCTTATGCAAGTGACAAGTCAAAAAAATATGACGTGAATTGGGAACTTGGCGGAATAAGACACGAATGGAACTCATTTTGGAATAGAATCCAATTCAAATGGAAATACAAAAACCGAATAAAAAACGTTGCACAACAATGTATAACCGCAATTACGGCGGATTCGACTACGCCCGAATCCACTCGGAATTGCTAACGTCTGTGCTTAACTCAAAAATTAAGTAACTTTAACTCCATAACTGCGGTTATACGAGACCGTTGTACAACATTTTGATCAAACAACACAACCATTGAGAATACGAAACATTACAATTACATTATGTATCACTTTTATTTTGTCATTTCTTTTACAAGGAATTAATGACCCTAATGTTTTCATATTTTCCAAATGGAGACAAAACAATGTTTTAAATGTTCTTCATCTATGGTTTATATTTTTCACAACTTATTACCTGTTCTCTTTTATTGTTGAAATAGGCTTTAAAAAATTCACAATTAATACTTCAAAAAGACTAATTGGATTACTTCTCTTAACTCAAGTAATTACGTTTTTGTGGGTTATTATGATTGATTTCCTTTATTACTTTCTGTACTACAAGATCACCTCTCTCTCTGAAACCACTTTTTATGAATTTGATATACCAATAGCAATTGTTATTCTAACTATCGGTAGTTTTTACTTTTACCAAAAAAACTATTTGACACCAATTAAGACAGTTAACTCAAATAAGAACATTGAACAGCAAAATGAAAAGAGTTTGGAAGTTTATAAAGGTTCTAAAAGTATTTTTATTAATCATAATGATATTGGAATAATTCATTTATCAGATAGAATAGTTTGGATAACTACCATAAACAATGAAACTTATCAAACGAGCTTTTCTTTGACTGAATTATCTAATAAACTATCATCGTCAATTTTTTTCCGGTTAAATAGACAAGGAATTATCTCTAGAAAAATTATTAAAGGTTACAACAGAATTGGTTATCAAAAACTTGAGATTTTGATAGATAATAATTTCCCTTCAGAATTAAATTTAGTCGTTTCAAAATATAATGCGCCCAATTTCAAAAAATGGTTAACCAACTGAATTTGAATTTCAAGCACATTCAGCATTTCCTTGTAACTTTTTAAACAATAGTTCAAGTGTTACGCATTTTTTTGCAGTAAAATTCAAACTCAAAACAATGCATCTTAAAACAATTTTATTCACATTAACTTTATTCATCTTTAACAACTTACTTGCCCAACAAAAGGTAAAAGACTTTTATTACGTAGAGCCAGAAACTAAAAATTTACCTGTCTTTATTAGAGGCAATTTAGAATCCAAAAAAATCCTTCTTTATGTACAAGGAGGTGGAGCAGAGAATGGGATTGATTTTGGACGTTCTGACTATCCAAAGTGGAAAAATACTTTAGAAAAAGAAGTAGCCATTGCCTATTTTGACCAAAGAGGCCTCAACAGAAGCGTAAAAAAAATTGACACTTCTAAAATTAATAGTACACAAGTTCTAAAAGATATTATTTTGATTGCTAAATCTCTAAAAGAAAAATACAAAACAGATATTTATCTTTTTGGCCACAGTATGGGAGGTGTTGATGTATTAAATTGTTTAGCAACATTTCCCAAAGAAACAACTTTTATCAAATCTGGAATTGTATTCAATGCACCAATCACAAGCGATTTCTCACCAGAACGTTATAACTACTATCGTCCGCTTTTCCTTAAAAATATAGCCAAAGAATTTATACAACAAGAAAGGGACACTGCCTATTGGCAAGAAGCTTTGAACTGGATGCTTAAAACAGATTCTATTGCAACCATCGAAGATTCCAAAAAATGGAATTCATATGTAGATAGAGCTTACAAACCGTACAAGAGAAAAATAGGTTTTGGAATGATTTTAAAAACAATCTTTTCTAGACCTTACAATCCGATTAAGTATTTGAACAACAAAGACAATAAATACGTTGCAGACAAACTTTGGTTTGCGGAAAAAGAACTTTGGGATAATGGAAAACAAACAACACTTTGGAGGCTACTACCAAAAATTAACAATAACATTTTATTGATAACTGGAAAATATGATGCAGTGGCAGTACCCGAAGAAATGGAAGAAGCACATAGACATATAAAAAAATCAAAATTGGTAATCTTACCAAATGCTACTCACGAATCTTATTTAGACCAACCGAATTTATTTAACGAAGTGATTACTTCTTTTCTTGAATAAAAAAACGTTGTACAACACCGTATAAAATTAATTGCCGGTTTAGCCTACTTACGAAAGTCCTCGCAGACTTTCTATCTGTTATTTATTTTCTAACTTTAGTACTTAAACCACGCAACTAATCTTATACAAACACGTTGGCAACAAGCTGAAAAAAATGAACGCAATAACAAAAAATCTTGACTTTAGTGGAGGAGAAAACAGTTGGTTTGATTTTTGGCACACTCATATTGATTGGAATGGAGACGGAAACAAAAACTGGATTTTAAGAGAAAAATTTCTCGAAAAACTACTGACTGAATTTGAAAACGTGAAATCTGAACTCAAAAAATTCCCGAATGAATACCAAACGTGGATTTTGATTGACGAAAATGACAGCGGAGAAGATGGAATTTATATACATACTAAAAATCCGAATTCAGAAAATTTTCCATTAAAAATCAAAAGGGAAAATAATATCAAGTGTGAAAATCAAAATCTATCTGATTTTATGAACAAAACTGGATTAAAGATATTCGGATTTGAGCACGAGGACGGAAATTATTACTATTTGACTGACGAAAACTACGGATTAAGTTTAACCGAATGAAAAGCCAGTTGCCAACAATGTATAACCGCAATTACGGCGGATTCGACTACGTCCGAATCCACTCGGAATTGCTAACGCCTGTGCTAAACCTAAAATTAAGTACCTTTAACTTCATATCTACGGTTATACGAGACCGTTGTGTGTCATTAAAAAAAACTCTGTGAAAAGAATTTTAATCATATTTATAATATTGACTTCTTGCACTGAAAGAAAAGTCGATGATATTAGGTATCACGAAATAAGATTTACGGCAAGCTCAATAGAACTAATTGAATTGAACATAAAAGAGGTTAAAGGGAAAAACTATGTGAAAGAGTTGGTTGACTCTATTGGTCGGACAAAACAATTGGAGTTTTACAACACAAAAGGTCATCTTGATTATCCAGGTTCTGGTTATTATGGCGGACCAATTATCAAATACCATTACGAACCTAAAGTAATAACTGAAACAGCATACAAGTCTGATATTGATTTAGCAAATGATTTTATGTATTCAGAAGTTCCAAATCAAATAATTTATTACTTGAATAACGATAATGAGATAACAGAATCAACATTTAGATATAAAGTAGAGTTTACGATGGAAAAAGAAGTTCTGACTAAAATAATAGAGAATTTTGAGCTTTACAATAATCTAATTCCTGAAACTGGAATGGAAAGTTATTTAATGGACTCTGTTTTCGGCTATCAATTTGCTAGTGCCAAACTGAATGGAATTAACCCAAAAAATAAAAAATAACGCCACACAACAACGTATAACCACAATTTATTCACGCATACATATTTGAAAAAGGAGTTCATCGGTCGTTCCACTCAGAATTGCGAACGTCTGTGCTTAACCTAAAATTAAGTACCTTTAACTCCATAACTGCAGTTATACGAGACCGTTGTGCAACAAGCTGAAAAAAAGAATGAACAAACTAAAAACTGGAGAATTTTACGGAGTACATTACAAAAAATCAGCTTTTGACAACCTAATAATTACTGACACAGAATATACTCACAGTAAAGTAGATTGGCATTATCACCAAAATCCGTATTTCACGTATTTACTTCAAGGCAAATTATTTGAATCTAATAAAAAAGACTCCTACTATTTAGAACCAGGGAATTTATTATTCCATAATTGGCAAGATGCACATTACAATATAAAGCCACCTGAATTTACAAGAGGTTTTCATATTGAATTAAATGAGAAATGGTTTTCGACTTTTAATATTCAAATAACAGATTTTGAAGGAAGTATCAATTTAAAGAATCCAATAATAAAGAACTTAATGAATCATATATTTTTTGATACTAAAATTAACGACCAGTATTCAAGTTTAAGTATTGAGAGTAATTTGATTGATATATTTAATACAATAAAAGAGTCAAAAAAAGAAAATTCAGAAAAGCCAATTTGGGTAAACAAACTAAAAGAGTTATTGATTGAGGAAAAAATGGATTACTCTTTAAAAAGTTTAAGTTCAAAATTAGGAATTCATCCAGTTCATTTGTCAAGAGAGTTCAACCGATATTTTGGAACAAGTCTTGGCAATTACATCAGACTAATAAAACTGAATAGAGCATTTAATTTGATTACGTCTAAAAGATTTTCAATGACAGAAATTTGTTATCAATGTGGTTTCTATGACCAGAGTCATTTTATTTCAAACTTCAAACGAATATATCACGCAACGCCAACTGAATTCTTAAGAAAAATTGGCTAATGTTAATATTATACAATTTCAATAAGAGAAGAATTCTCACTTTTACATCTTAATAGAAATTAATCTAATAATGGAAATTAAAAGTATAACTATATTGTTTATTGTTCTTTTTTCATTTTCAATCTACGCTCAAGATATGGCAGAATATACGAGTGGTTGGGAAGGTAAAATTGAAAATTCAAAAACATTCAATCTAAAAGTTGAAATAGAAAATTTAAGACTTAAAACTGCCAGATTCAAAATTTCGAATAACAAACGTATCATCGACTTTGCCTTTGATTCAAAAAGTACTTCAATACTAGAAATACCTTTTGCTGAAAATTATTCTTTTAAAGGTCAATTATCCGAAAATGATAAAGAAATCAATGGATTTATTAAGTCTGGAATGCTTCTATATCACTTAAAACTCAAAAGATTAACAAATAACACCTATACTGGAATTTGGAATCTATTAATGGTAGATGAATTAAAATCAGATAATTTTTATTTAAGTGTTGAAAATGGAGAAGGAAATGATTTTCAAGCCTATCCAATTTTTGGTGATAATCGATTTACAGGAACTTGGTGCGACAATTTTCAGAAAGAAAATGATTTGATTTCGTTTACTGATTTTAAAACTGGATTGCAGTTTAAAGGAAAATTAATGACGGATAAAATTCAATTAGGCATCTATTTGGGCAAATATGAAATTACACAAGTAGTATTAAACAAGTCAACAACCGATTGGCAAATTGGTAAATTCAAAAGTGACAATAATACCTCTATCATTGAACTTTCCGAAATGGAAAAGCTTATTTTAAATGATTCATTACCCAACACGCATTCTGTTTTAATTTCAAAAAAAGGAGAAGTAGTTTACGAAAATTATTTTGATGGCTACAATGCAAATATCCCACACGATATGAAATCAGCATCAAAAAGTATTTCTTCAGCTATTGTGGGAATTGCAAAAGATAAATCTTTATTTCCAAGCATTAAGCAATCCATTTTTGATTTTTTACCTAAAAAATACCAAACACATAAAGACAGTTTAAAAACTAAAATTGATATTCAGAGTCTTTTAACAATGAGTTCAGGATTAGATGCAGACGATTATACAAGAGAAAGAAACTCATCTGCATCAGAGAACAATTACCAACCCACTAAAGATTGGGCAGAAACCGTTTTGAAAGCCCCAATGATAAACAATCCAAACACAGAGGCTAATTATGGTTCAGCTAATCCATATTTACTTGGTATTGCAATAGATTCAATTGTTTCTGAACCGTTAGCATTGTTTATGGACAAATACCTATTTCAAGAACTTGAAATATCAAATTATATCATTCAAACAGATTTAAAAGGCATTCCATATTTTGGTGGGGGAATGTACTTAACACCAAGAGATATGTTGAAATTTGGTGAGTTATATCTGAATAAAGGAAAATGGAAATCTGAACGTGTATTATCTAAAAAATGGGTTAAAGATTCATTTAAGAATTATCATAATTTAGAGAATGTACCTGATAAAAACGGATATGGTTATTTATGGTGGCACAACACGTATCAAGTTAACGGAAAGAATATAAAAACTGTTGAAGCTAGAGGAGCTGGCGGTCAATATATTTTTGTAATTCCTTGTTTAAAAACAGTTGTTGTAATTACATCTGGAAATTATAGAAATGGAAAAACACAACAACCTGAATTGATTTTTGAAAAATATATTTTACCTTACCTTAAAAATTGAATAAAAAACTATTGACATTGTATAACCGCAATTACGGCGGATTCGACTATAATTCGACGCGCTCAGTACAGGCTCAAGTGAATCCACTCGGAGTTGGCTCCTTCGAATCTTCGATTTGCTAACGTCACTTCTTAACCGAAAATTAGTAACTTTAATCCCTTAACTGACAGTTATACGAGACCGTTGCCATAATTTTGGATAACAGAAGAAAACACATAATTCTGGAAGACTTATTTGAAAGTCATAAGAAAGTTCATCTTTATGTACTTTTCTTGTTGCCTACCGCTTTCTTTATACTCGGAACGATATACAAAAGCGGATTTACTCAAGTATTATTTTTATTCGGACTATTGATTTGGTTATTCTTAGCAATATCATTCATTTTCGTTAAAAAGGGGCTCGTCAAAACTGACAGCGGAATTCATTTCGGATATTTTTGCTGGGGGCGATACGTTGGCAAGGACAAAAATAAATATTTAGACCGTCCGACTGTGACAATACTAAAGTTTAAAAAGCGACAGAAATTAGCCTTTATAAGCGCAGCAAATCCTGATTTCTCAAGTTCGTTTAACTCGTTTGACATTTATTTGCTTAACAAAAAACATACTAAAAAAGATAAATTAATCGGATTGAAAAATATTTCAAGAGCTAATTCTGCGATTGAATTTATGACCAAAAATTCTGACTTAAAATTTGAACTCTATAGTCCTGATTTTGAATAAAAAACTATTGCCAATGCCTAACCGCATTTATGGCGGATTCGACTATACTATGTTGCGCTCTGTACAGGCTCAAGTGAATCCACTCGAAGTTGGCTCGACCGAATCTTCGATTTGCTAACGTCAGTGCCTAACAAAAAATTAGTAACTTTAATCCCGTAACTGATGGTTATACGAGACCATTGTACACAATATTGAATATATGAAAAAAGTTTATTTTCTTATTATTCTATTAATTACTGTAATTATAAGTTGTAAAAATCTTGAGTCTAATAAAAAGGATTTCATTTGTAAAAACGGATCAAAAACAATCTCAGTTGAAATGGAAAACGGACAAGACTTTTTGATTTATGATAAGGTGATAAAAACAAATTTCGTTTGTAAAAATGTTGATCCGGTAGGTTTACTTATTCAAGGTGCTGGAATTAGACTGGTTGGTTCGAAGAATAAAAACATTATGAGAACTGAAATTAAAGTACCGAGCAACTATCTTGAAAAAGATACATTAACAATAATGGTTCGATATGGAGAAAACTACAAGAAAGAATGTGAATTTAACATCCCAATAAAAGAATCAGAATAATACTGTGCCCAACAATGCCTACCGCATTTACGGTGGATTCAACTATACTTCGATGCGCTCAGTACAGGCTCAAACAAATCTACTCGGAGTTGGCTCCGCCGAATCTTCGATTTGCTAACGTCAGTGCTAAACCGAAAATTAGTAACTTTAAATCCGTAACTGACGGTTATACGAGACCGTTGGCACCAATTTGAGAAATGAGAATACTAATTTTTTCAGCTTTTTTACTGATAATCATATTACTGATTAGATATTTCTCGTCTTCAAACTCAAAAATTGGCTTAAGATTACTTTCGATTTTTGGAATTATAATCGGTCTTTCAGCACTCGGATTGAATTCAGTATTTGATAGCACATTTGGAGCATCAACACCAGTTACCTTACGAATTGAAAACTTGACCGAAAAAGAACTAAAAATATACTCGATTGCGTTTTGGGACAATGCTTGGAGTGGAAAAGGAAATTACGCGACATATGGCGGTAAAATAAAACCGAATAAAAAAACAGAATTTGATTTTGAAAATGACGGTACGACTGAGTTTTGGGTAATTGGTAAAAACCAAAACAACGGAGTTGAGTACCTGAATGTAATAACAGAATCAAAAGGCGAATTTGATATTGAAATATTAGATAATTCAAAGTTTGATGAACAGAAAGCCAATTTAGCACAACAATTAACTTTCAAAACGGATAAAGCAACTCAAAGAACTCAATACTTAATTTGGACAAATGTAATTTTGACTGGAATACTGATTTTAACACTAATAAAAATAAAAACTGGTGCCAACAATGTATAACCACAATTTATTCACCCCAGCTCTTAATCAAAAACACTATCTTTAATTTCTCAAAGTAAGTTTATTAAAAATCTTTAAGCCTACCCATACCAGATGAGACTAACCTATTTGCTTGTGTGCTTTGTGCTTTTGAGCTGTAACACAAAAAATAAACCGGAAGAATTAAATACTGAAAGCCAAACTGAACAAAAAAATGATAAGATACAAGTGCTCAACTTTGGAACGTTTCACTTTGGCTATACTCCTGATGCTAATAAGACAGAGTTTGATGAGCACAGTGAAAAGGCACAAAAAGAAATTAGAGAAATTTCAAAAATGCTAGCAGCGTTTAAACCCACCATAATCTGCATTGAAAACTTACCAAAATATAACGATACAATTAATAAAGCCTATCAAGAGTTTTTAAGCAACCCATCTGAATTAAACACCACTTATGGTGAAAGCAGTATGATAGGTTTTGATGTAGGCAGATTAAGTAATGTAAGCACTATCTACGGGATAGATAACCACATGGGATACAATTATAGCGTTGGTGATTTTATTGAAAATAGCCCAGACTATAAGAACGCTATCGACTCAAAAACGTATTTACAACTCACAAATAATCCTTTTGCAGACTATCCAGAAATTGCTGCCCGAGAAGCCAACTATGACAACTTATCTTTACTTGAAAAACTAAAACTAATTAATGAACCCCTACACCTTGACTATTCTATAAACACCAATGCAGACAAACTTCTTTATGTAGGAATCGATGATGGGTTTGAAGGTGCAGATAATGCTGCCATCTTTTACCATAGAAATATGAAAATATACTCCAACCTCAACCGAATACCCATGACAACTCAAGACAGGGTTTTAATTATAATGGGGACCGCTCACACTGCTTTCTTGAGAGAATTTATAAAACGAAGCCCAAAGTTTGAAATGGTAAATACTTTAAACTATTTGAAATAATAAGTAATAAAATTACTTCTTTTCAACTTGAATTTTAGGCTTTGACTTGTTTTTTATAAACAATTCCCACAGAGCAAAACCAATAACCACAGCGTATTCTACCGCAATAAGAATTGGATTTTCGTCAAATCCGTCAACGCCATACGCGCTATAACTCAATACAATTAAAGCACTCCACACAACCGGAAATCTATAGTTTGTAAACAAACAAAGTAATAATGGCGTGGCAACATACCAAGGATGTACCGTAGTAGAAAGCAAGAAGTAAAATGAAACTCCAAAGAGCATCGCAGTGATTAATTTAGGTAGAGTTTCATTGCTTCGGAAGAAGGTAAGTATCAATATAAAAGTAATGACAAGTAGAGGCAAAATCTTACCAACCGTAGCTATAATATTCCAGCCAACAGTTTGAAAACCAATCCATCTAATGATGTAATAAATACTAGCATTAAATTCAAAATTTTGAAACCATAATCCAATAGTTGTTGTGAAATTCTGAAGAAATTCTGAAGAAAAAAACGGCAAGAAAGTTACAACAACCGTTAGTAAACAAACTGTATAAAACAGAATCAGTTTCTTTATTCCTAGTGAAGTGGAATTAGGTAAAGAATCATTTTTATCTTTCTTATTTTTCAAAAAGTAGTTGAAAAATAGCGGTAAAAATAACAATGGTAATAGTTTAACTGAAACGGAAATGCCAATTAAAACAGCCGCCCAAATCCATCTCCCTTTAGAAAATAAATACAATGCCCATAGTAAGAAAAACAACATTACAGCTTCAAAATGTAAATTTCCGGTAAGCTCAATAATGATAAATGGATTGATAAAATACCAAAAAATGGTATGTGGGTTTAAGTTGAGTGATTTTAATAATTTTCTTCCGAAGTAAAAAATACCAACATCGGCAAGAATCATAATAATGCGTAGTACTATTACAGAACCTAGTATGCTATTTTTTGAAAATAGTGCTGCTATTGAAAAAAACAACTGATTTACCGGTGGATAATTACTGAAATGACTAGCATTAAGTGCTCCCATTCCGGCTATGAGTTCTTTGGCTTGATTTACATTAATGTTTGGCAACAATCCCTTTTCATACATTTCGGGTGTAAACAGATACGGGTTAATGCCTTGCAAAAACAACCTACCGTCCCAAATAAATCGATAAAAATCTTGAGACAAATTAGGTATAGCAAGTAAAAAAACCATCCGAAAAACAATTCCGAATACAAAAAGAATCCAAAAATTACCTTTGGTAACTTGAATAAGTTTGTGAGCTAAAAAAAATAACGCTCCATATAGCGGAAATAGTTTTGCAACATCGCTTCGCTGCAAGTCATACCCAAAACTGATATATAAAGCCACACTTATTACTGCAAAAAGTAATGGTATTTTATACAGTTTTAAAAAATATAACATGGTGATTTTTTACTTCGGCTTATAGAGTACTTTCTGTTTTAAGTTAGTCTTGCCATTCTGCAATAAACAAATTTGTATCTCGCGTACCGCCATTATTTCTATTTGAAGAAAATACTAAATGTTTTCCGTCATTTGAAAAAACAGGAAATGCATCAAAAGTTTTACCGTGTGTAACGCGTTCTAGATTTTTTCCATCAATGTCAATTAAATATAAATTAAATGGAAATCCACGTTCTGCTTCAAAATTACTACTGAATAATACCTTCTCACCACTTGGATGAAAAAACGGCGCCCAATTTGCGTTTCCTAAGTTGGTGAGTTGGCGCAAATCGCTTCCGTCAGCATTACAAATATAAAGTTCCATTTCGGTAGGTTGTACTAGTCCTTTAGCCAATAAGTCTTTGTATTCTTTGATTTCAGAAGCTGTTTTTGGTCTAGAAGAACGGAAAATAAGTTTACTCCCATCTGGAGAAAAGAAAGCGCCGCCATCATACCCTAATTCGTCTGTAATTTGCTTTACATCACTGCCGTCTAGGTTCATTGTGTACAACTCAAGGTCACCACTTCTATCGCTTGTAAAAACAATCTTATCTCCTTTTGGTGATACTGTTGCTTCGGCATCATACCCTGGTTCATCTGTTAATTGTGCAGTTATATTACCTTCTAGATCTGCCACGAAGATGTCAAAACTGTCATATACCGGCCAAACGTATTTTCCGTTATTACGAAGTGGTACGTCTGGGCAAGCTTCATCTTTTAAATGCGTAGATGCGTATACTATATGCTTATTGTCTGGCATAAAGTAAGAGCAGGTTGTTCGTCCTTTTCCTGTGCTAACCATAGGTGGTTGTTTATTTTCAAAACTTTCGTCCACATTCATTAAAAACATTTGATCACATGACACACCCCAGCCATCATAATTTGATTGAAAAACCAGCTTTTTATCATCAAAACTCCAATAAGCTTCAGCATTATCGCCTCCAAAGGTTATTTGTCTAATAGACTTAAAGTGTTTTTCTTCAGGATAAATTAAACTATCACTTTTGGTGTTTGATACCATTTTATTTTCTTCAGAAGGTATTTCTTTAGTTTCTTTTTTCTCTTCTGATATGTTTTTACAAGAAGCAAAACACAATACCAATACAAATAGGTAGACAACTTTCATATTTTATTCTAATTTTGTGTAAAAATAAGGATATGAGACTATTTGTAACAGTTTTTTTAGCGGTAATATTACTTTCTTGTAAAGAAGAAAAAACAACCCCTGTTTCAATGAAAGAAGATGTATCTATTCTAGCCGATGATACTTTTAACGGTCGTAGAACGGGTACTGAAGGTGAAAAAAAAGCTGCAGAATATATAAAAAAACGCTTTACTAGTATTGGGTTACAGCCTAGAGGGTATGAAGGTAATTACACACAAACCTTTAGTTTTCGATCTAGTAGCGATCCCCACAAAGAAACAGAATTTACCAGCATTTCTGATAGTACCACAACAGGAACCAATGTTGTTGGTTATATTGATAATAAAGCAGAAAATACTGTAATTATTGGCGCTCATTATGATCACTTAGGAATGGGCGGTGAAGGGTCTTTATATCGTGAAGGTGAAGCTATTCATAATGGAGCTGATGATAACGCTAGTGGTGTAGCCATTTTATTAAAACTCGCTGAACACTTGCAAGCTAAGCAAAGCAAGGACAGTTTACAAAACAATAATTACTTGTTTATTGCTTTTTCAGGAGAAGAAGAAGGGTTGTTAGGCTCCAATTATTTTGTAAAAAATCCAACCATCGACACCAAAAAAGTAAGTTATATGATCAATATGGACATGGTAGGAAGGCTTAATGAAGAAAAAACTTTAGCTGTTCACGGCGTAGGTAGTTCGCCTGTTTTTAAGCAAACACTTTTTGCAAATAATGATGCTAATTTAAACATAGTAGAGCATGAAAGCGGCGTGGGACCAAGCGATCACACTTCGTTTTATTTGGCAGATATTCCGGTGCTTCACTTTTTTACGGGACAACACGAAGATTATCACAAACCGGGCGACGATGCAGAAAAACTGAACTATGAAGGTATGAAAATGGTATTTGACTATATTTTTAATATCATTTCAGATCTGGATGACAACGGTAAACTAGCCTTTAAAAAAACCAAAAACGAAAGCGAAGTAGTACCCGACTTTAAAGTAACCCTTGGTGTAGTACCCGATTATTTATTTGACGGTGAAGGCATGCGTATTGATGGTGTAAGTGAAGACCGCCCTGCACAAAAAGCAGGCTTGCAAAAAGGTGATGTTGTTAAAAAAATGGGGGAACATGAAATAACTGATATGATGAGTTATATGGAGTCACTTTCAAAATTTGAAAAAGGACAAACCGCTACAGTAACAATTGAAAGAGATGGAAAGTTGATTGAAGCTGAAGTGACTTTTTAAGGTAAAAATTCATTTTTACTAGCTTCTATTTTTCTGAAATGTTCATTTTCGGCTTCTGTTAATAATCTTGATTTTATTACAAACCGAATACCTAAAGGAATTTCTACTGAAAAACTTGAGCCACGACCCTTGGTAATATCCACAGTTAAATGTGTGTGTTTCCAGTATTCGTATTGGTCTTGATTCATATAAAATGATACTCCAGCAACTTCACCCAATAGAATATCACTTTCATCTAAATAAAAATCATCTTTTGAAATTAACATTGGTGACGAACCATCACAACAACCTCCACTTTGATGAAAGATAAGTTTGCCGTGTTGCTCTTTCATCTGTTCTACAATTTTCTTTGCCTCATCTGTAATTGCTACTCTGGTATTTTGCATAATCCTAATTTTATAATAAAGGCCGGAAATATGTTCCGGCCCGTTTAAAACAACTAAATTTTAAAAGAAACCTAACTTATTCTTATCATATGAAATAAGCATGTTTTTAGTTTGTCTATAATGATCGAGCATCATTTTATGGTTTTCACGTCCAATTCCAGATTTTTTATACCCGCCAAATGGTGCGTGAGCCGGATAAGCGTGATAATTGTTCACCCATACTCTACCCGCTTTTACCTCTCTAGAAATTTGATACGCTTGATGCATATCACGTGTCCATACACCTGCGCCTAGACCATATAAAGTATCATTTGCTATTTCAATAGCTTCGTCTTCATTTTTAAAGCTAGTTACACACACAACGGGGCCAAATATTTCTTCTTGAAATACTCTCATTTTGTTGTTTCCTTTAAAGATTGTTGGCTGAATGTAATAACCACCTTCTAGGCCTTCATTATAAGCTGCATCACCACCTGAAAGTACTTCACATCCTTCTTCTTTTCCTATGTTTATATAATTCAATATTTTTTCATATTGATCATTTGAAGCTTGTGCTCCCATCATAGTTTCAGGATCAAGCGGATGCCCAATTTTAATCGCTTTGGTACGTTCTACTACTCGCTCCATAAATTCATCAAAAATACTTTCTTCAACTAAAATTCGGGAAGGACAAGTACATACTTCACCTTGATTGAAAGCAAAAAGAACAGCTCCTTCAATTGCCTTGTCTAAAAACGCATCATCTGCATCCATCACACTTTTAAAGAAAATATTTGGTGATTTTCCGCCTAGCTCTAGCGTAACAGGGATTATGTTTTTGGAAGCATACTGCATAATCATTTGACCTGTGGTAGTTTCACCCGTAAAAGCAATTTTATTAATACGTGAGCTCGACGCTAAGGGTTTACCGGCTTCAAGACCAAAACCATTGATTATGTTTAAAACACCGGCAGGAATTACATCTTGAATTAATTCTGCCAAAATCATTATCCCTACAGGCGTTTGTTCGGCGGGTTTTAAAACCACACAATTTCCGGCAGCCAGAGCAGGAGCTAGCTTCCAGGCAGCCATGAGTATGGGAAAATTCCAAGGGATAATTTGTCCTACAACACCAAGCGGTTCCCAAATATTTAATGATACAGTGTTTTGATCTAATTCGCTAGCACCACCTTCCTCTGCACGTATTACACCTGCAAAATATCTAAAATGATCAACAGCCAAAGGTAAATCTGCATTGGTAGTTTCTCTAATAGGTTTCCCATTATCCCAAGTTTCGGCACGCGCCAATGTTTCTATGTTTTCTTCTATAATATCGGCAATTTTTAATAATACATTGCTTCGTTCAGTGGCTGACGTTTTGTTCCAAGTTTTAGCTGCTTCCCAAGCGGCATCCAAAGCTTTATCAACATCTTCTTTGGTAGATCGTGCTACTTTTGTAAAAGAATCACCATCAACCGGTGATATACTTTCAAAATAGTCACCTTTAACCGGTTTTACCCATTTTCCGCCTATGAAATTATCATAAGTGTCTTTAAAATTTGGTCGTTGTATAGCTTTTCCTTTTTCCGTTTTAATATCGCTCATAATGATAAAATTTTAGGTGTTATTTTATTATTTTTATAATCTTTTTAAAGATATTTTATTATATTATTAAACTATTGCACAATACTATTGAAACATAACACATTTCTGTTTTTTTAGATTTTTTCTGAAATTTTTCATTACTATTGAATATGAATCATTCCTTAGCCAGGCATAGAGAAACCCGAAAGCTTTTCACTCTTGTTGAAAACAGAACCACCTATAATGCAGAGTATTCTGAGTTAAATATTTTTGAAACCCATAAAGTTGCAGAACGTGTTTCGCTTACCTTTGACTTTCCGGTTATTGCGAGTATGCTTACAGGAAAAAAAATAATGCACCTTGAAAATTTGCCAGCGTTTGATTTTCTTCCAGGCGAATCTGTAGTAATGCCTGCTGATAAAGAAATGGTTATAGATTTTCCTATTGCTACCAAAAACAGCCCTACACAATGTTTGGCCCTAGGTATTGATCCAGAAAAAATAAGTGAAGTTGCTTTAAAATTTAATCAACACGTACAAATTGAAAATGAAAATAATAAATGGAATCTTGAAGAAGGGATGGCTTCTCACCTTACCAATCAAACTGAGGTGAATTACTTGATTGATCGATTGGTTAATACATTTACCCAAAACTCTACTTCAAAAGATGTTTTGCTTGATTTAATGATTCAAGAGTTAATTGTACGACTGCTTCAAACTAAAGCAAAATATACCATTTTAAATGATCATCTAGAGATATTTAGCGATACACGTATAGGCTCAGTAGTAAAGTATATTAAAGAAAACTTAACCGATAAAAGTATAAGCATAGACAAGCTCGCAGAAAAAGCATACATGAGTACGTCTAATTTTCATAAAAAGTTTAAAAACACCTTAGGTATCTCACCTATTGATTTTATGAATTCTGAAAAAATAAAATTTGCAAAAAAGTTGATGAAGAAAAACCGAAATATGCTTATTTCAGAAATAGCGTTTAAATCGGGTTTTAACAATGTAAGTTACTTTAACCGTCAATTTAAAAAACTTGAATTAATGACGCCACAACAGTTTAGACAATCGTTTTCTTGATTAGGTTCTACTCAACAAGCTCTTAAAAAATACAAAGCCAAAACCTATAAAAAGCATCAAGTGAAACGGAAATAAACCAAAATCGCCATCTTCTTTTCCTACCACAAAAGCACTATACATTCCAAAGGCGAAATAGAGCATTAAAATACCTTCAATAATAGTATTACCTGATACATTTTTGGTTAAGTATTTATTGCCTTTCCAACTTTCTTTTAATGTTGAAATATTAAATTTTGGAGTTCGTATAAAGTCACTTTTCTTACCAAAATGCCCTTCTAGTACCGCAATAGAATTATGCACTGAAAAGCCCATCGCCACAGAAAAAAATGTAAAGAACATTCCAATATATTTCAGAAAATTTTTAAATCCACCGCCGTGTATCTTTGAGTATGTAAGCCAATAACACATAAAAAAGATAACCGTACTAAAGGCAAACCCGGCTAGTATATAAAACACCACTGCCCATTCTGGATGTGCAGCTTTAATATAAAGCATCGGCACACTTAAAACAGCAACTGTCAATATTAATAAAAACATGCTACTGTTGAGCAAATGAAAAAAACTGTGAAATTTTGTTTTAAATGACACAGAGGGATCTTTTAAAAGCTTTACATAAAGTTTTTGGAAATTTTCAGCAGCGCCTTTATTCCATCTAAATTGTTGCGACTTCGCTGCGCTTATCACCACAGGCAATTCGGCTGGGGTTTCTACATCTTCCAAATATTTAAACTTCCATTTTTTGAGTTGGGCGCGGTAACTCAAATCTAAGTCTTCGGTAAGTGTATCGCCTTCCCAGTTTCCTGCATCGATGATACAGCTTTTGCGCCACACACCCGCAGTACCATTGAAGTTGATAAAGTGATTGCCAAAATTGCGACCAACTTGTTCTAGTACAAAGTGAAAATCTAGTGCAAAGGCTTGTATTTTGGTCAACAAAGAATAATCTCTATTTATGTGCCCCCAACGCGTTTGAACGACTCCTATTTTTTCATCTTTAAAAAAGGGTATTGTTTGTTGTAACCAATCTTTTTTCGGAAGGAAATCTGCATCAAAAATGGCAATAAATTCTCCTTTGGCAGTTTTTAAACCCTCTTTCAAAGCACCTGCCTTAAAACCAATTCGTTCTTTTCGGTGAATGTGAAGTATGTCTAGCCCCGAAGCTCTTAATGTTTCAATATGAGCAGCTGTTTTTTGAAAAGATTCGTCTGTAGAATCGTCAAGCACTTGTATTTCAAGCTTATCACTTGGATAGTCAATTTTTGCAATATTATTTAAAAGGCGCTCCATTACATACAACTCATTATAAACGGGAAGTTGAATGGTTACAAAAGGAATTTCTTCAGAATTTGAAAAATCAAAAACCGGCGCTGTTTTATTAGCCTTCTTTGCTTTTAAGTAATTAACAAAAAGGTTGAGCTGTGCCAAAGCATATAAAAAAATGAGCAGTAATGCTACAGAATAAATTATAACAATGCTTATATCCAGTATCATTTTTTAAAACTGTATTTGAAGATCCAAGTAAGGATTTTTATGCCCGCAAAGATAGCACCTTTTACCGTTCCTGAAACTTTTGAAACACCTATTCTATTTCTATAATGAACAGGGACTTCTATGTAACTAAAATTTTGTTTTAATGCTTTTAACTGCATTTCTACAGTCCAACCATACGTTTTGTCTTCCATATTGAGCGCAAGCAACTTGTCATACTTTATAGCTCTAAAGGGTCCTAGATCTGTAAATTTTGAATTAAAAAAAAGTCGCATTAATGAAGTAGCTAACCAATTACCAAACTTTTGCGGAAAGGTCATAGAACCATCTTCACGTAACTTTTTATCCCTAGCACCTATCACAAAATCAATATCATCATCAAGTATTGGTGCTACGATTTTTGTGAGTTCTTCTGGATAATCGCTATAATCACCATCTAGAAAAACAATAATATCAGGCAGATTACTTTGTTGAGAAATGTAATGCATTCCTTTCAAACAAGCATAACCATATCCTCGTTTCTCTTCTGAAAGTACGGTTGCGCCTGCTTTTTTTGCAACCTCCATTGTTGCATCTGTTGAGTTATTACTTACTACAACTACCTCATCAACCCTATTTGGAATATCACCTATAACTTTGCCAATAGAATCGGCTTCATTATAGGCCGGAATAATAACTTTTATGCTAGTAGACATACTTTGTATTAAAAATGAAAGAAGAAGAAATTTAGTTTTATTGCGTACAACTCCTTATTTTGAATTTACATAATTCATTAAATTAACGTCGTTGCCCAAAAGCACTTCATTTGAATCAATACGCCCTTTTAAAGAACCATTTTCTAGTTTTAAAACACCTCGCGGACACACAGCCGAGCAAATTCCGCAACCCACACAGGAACTGCGAACAATGTTTTCCCCTTTTTGAGCATAGGCTTTAACGTCAATTCCCATCTCGCAATAGGTAGAACAATTACCACAAGAGATACATTGACCGCCATTGGTTGTAATTCTGAAACGAGAGAACAAACGTTGCTGAAAACCTAAAATAGCAGCCATAGGGCATCCAAAGCGACACCAAACCCGGCTTCCGAAAATAGGGTAAAAACCAACACCTATAACACCGCTAAACATCGCCCCAATTATAAACCCATATGTTTGTCTCAACTCATAAGCCGGAAAGAAGAATAATTTTCCTGGCGAACTAACATACGTAAACACCAATATTGATATAACAACCACAAAATATCCTATTGCTCCATACTTAGCATCTTTTGCTAATTGCTCTCTTCTGAAAAGCATCACTCCTCCAAAAACAAGTGTGAGTAAACCTATAACAAACCAGATAAAAAACTCTTTTGAGATCCAGAGGTTATCAAAAAAGGAGGTTTCTACACCATCTTCAATTGTGATATATTCACCTGAGGCCGAATCAACTAATAGAGAAGCGCTTAGTCCGTTTTTTAAGCGGTTTAATGCCGCTGTATTTTCAGCTTCAGAAACCGTATAAAAAGGAATTGTAATCCCTTCTGAAGAAGTTAATGTTGGTCCAGCAACCGATTCGTTTTTATTGATAAAAACTACTTGACTTGCTTTTGCCTGTTGTGCAGCCAGCACACGCTCGTGTATGGGTTTACCTTGAGCGTCACTCATAAAAACCACTTTATTTTCTAGATTGCTCCACTCACTAATAGATTGTGATTCATTTGCTTGTAAATAACTAAAAACAACTGCTGTTGTCATTACCGTTACAAAAACAACCACACTGTGTACAACCCATCGCTCTACCTTCCAGGCAACCATACGTTTATCAGAAAGGTGGCGAAAAGGATCACCGGCAGTCTCTGCAAGACCTCCGCAACCACAAACCCACGAGCAATACCAGCGTTTTCCATATTTGTATGTGAGAATGGGAGTGATAACAAAAACCGAAAGAATACCGAATATAAGCATAATGAGTCCTACGTCTCCGGCACTTAAAAATTCATCAATTTTATAGCCTGCAAATAGTTCATAATTGAGAGGCCAGATATTTTTAAAGTCGTAATAGGGTTGATTTAACCTTACAAGAAGCTCGGGAATGATAAAAGCAAAACTCAACTGAAAAAACATCACCGAAAAGGTTCTAATAACTTCATATCTATTATGACGGTATTTCCAGATAAACTTTATACCAAAGACGAGAATTGCCAAAGTATATAACGTTCCGTATAAAAACCACTGACTTGCGGGATTACCACTTAAAAGCTTACTCAACGGATCAAAAAGCGAGATTACTCCAGTATTATCACCGTCTTTAACCAATCCTAAATATTGCGGAAACCAATAGAGTGCCACATAAAATAACGTTAAAGCTATACCTAAAACCCAAGCCCAAAACCCTCGAGAGGAAAGTGACTTAAAATAAACTCCGTGGTTTTTAATCCCCTCATGTTTAGTGAGGTACTCTTCTCTTGAAAACCAGATGGTTCCTACAGTCATAGCCAATAAAGACACACTCAACCAAAGTGTTTTATTAGGAAAACCAACATTAAAAACAGCTAGAAGCAATATTAAAAGTCCTGTAAGACCAATAAAACTCGCTATTTTTTGCTTAGTGTTTATTGTTTTTGGTGGCTGTCCAGTCAAGGACATATCTCGTTGTACGGTACTCATAATTTTAAACTGTTACAGTTTGTTGATTAGTAAAAGCTGATATTATTTCGGCTTCGTTACGTTTATAAAATTCTGGATCAAAGTTTGCTTTCTTTAAATTTTGCATTACATAACGTATGTCACGTTTTTCAGAAAGCCATTGATTAAACACTTCGTGCCGCATTCGTATTCCGAAGGTGTTAATTCCTAAAAATTGATGGGTTTCTTTATGATATGATACAGTAATGCATTTTAAATCACTTTTACATTTCCAATGAAACTGTGCTTCAAAGTCTTTTCTTCTTCTTTCCGGTTGTACCCAGCCGTAGGTTTGGTACTCAATATCAAAAAATTTGGCACTATTAAACCAATGACCGGGATTGTATTCCCAAGGATTACCGCATATTGTTTGCGCGACGGTTTCACCCATCATTCGGCCTGTATACCAAACAGCTTCAACGGCAGGACGACTATTAATAGGTTCTCGTTGTTGTGCACAATCGCCTATGGCATAAACATCTTCTATATTTGTTTCTAGCTTCCGGTTTACTAAAATTCCTTTATCGGTTTCAATACCAGAATTTTTTAAGAAAGATATATTAGGTTTTACACCTGTTGTAATCCCAACAACATTACAAGGTATTTCTTCTTTGGTTTCTTTAGTAAGTACAGCACGAACGTTTCCATTAGTATCTCCCAAAATTTTATCGAGATTGGTTTGATGCTTAATAGTCACACCGTGTGACTGAATGTGTCTCGACAACATTTCGGCCTCTGGCTTGGGTAAAGCGCTAGTCCAAAACGCATCTTCGCGTACTAACATGGTTACGTTAATATCTCGCGTTCGAAGCATTTCAGCAAGTTCAACACCTATTAATCCTCCTCCAACAATTACTGCATTGGGACACTCCTTTTTATTTGGAGCATTTTCTTCTAGTTGCTCTAAATCTTGTTTCGTAACCAACCCTTGAACACCTTTTAAGTCAAGTCCCTCCCACCCAAAGGTGTTTGTACTTGACCCTGAGGCAATAATTAATTTATCATACAGCATGGATTGTCCTTGAGAAAAGTAGAGTGTTTTGTTGTTAGTATCTATTTTTTCTACGTATGCATTTTTAAGATTGATATTGTTTTTTTTCCAAAAATGGGATTCGTAAGGCTCTATATCCCACCATCTCATATGCCCCATATAAACGTACATTAACGCGGTACGTGAAAAGAAATAATCTGCCTCAGCCGATATTATTGTAATTTTGTTATCAGAATTTTTCCGAATGTGTCTAGCTGCTGTGACGCCTGCAATGCCATTACCAATAATAACAATATGTTCCATATAATAGTGAAGTATTGTTTCTGTGTCGGTATTAAATGTACGGAATTACACGCATATTGAAATATAATTACCAATTGATCCTAATTAATCATGAAAATAAAGTTTTTGAATTTTCATAAATCTCGTATTTTTCCATAGTAATATAATCTCCTTTAATCTGAATGAAACACTATCTCTTTCTGTTTATTATCTCAATAAACTTTTGCCTTGTAGCACAAGAATCAAAGATTAAAGGTGTAAGTTTTGTAGCTTCAAGAGAGGCTGTTTCTGAAGAAAATATAGCTCCCTTATTAAAATTGAACGCAAATTATGCTGCTGTAATGCCTTTTGGATTTATTAAAGATGTTCAAAACCCGGACGTTCTTTATAACACACAAAGACAATGGTATGGCGAAACTGTCAAAGGTGTAAAACAATACCTACATACACTACGTGAAAAAGAAATTCGTATTATGCTCAAACCTCAACTTTGGATTTGGGACGGTGTTTTTACAGGAACATTAAAGCCTTCAAGCGATGAAAAATGGAAGGTTTTAGAAACATCGTATCGCAATTTCATTTTAGAGTTTGCTCAATTGGCTCAAGAAGAAAACGTAGCTATTTTTTGCATAGGCACAGAACTAGAACAATTTATCAACAACAGGCCCGAATATTGGTCGCTACTTATTCAAGACATAAAAAAAATCTATACCGGAAAATTAACCTATGCTGCCAATTGGGATGAATACACAAGCGTCCCTTTTTGGAAGCAACTTGATTTTATAGGAGTTGATGCATATTTTCCTATTTCAGAGGAAAAAACACCTACTGAAGAAGATGCTAAAAAGGGTTGGATAAAATGGATGGATGAATTAAAATCTGTTTCTGAAATATTCAATAAAAAAATAATTTTTACCGAATACGGTTATAGAAATGTTGACTTTTCTGGAAAAGAACCTTGGCACAGTGGTAGAGAAAACAAAACAATAAATCACGCTGCTCAAGGAAATTTATTGACGGGGCTTTTTGAGTCGGTATGGCAAGAACCTTGGATGGGAGGTGGTTTTTTATGGAAGTGGTATCCTAATAATGAGCAGGCCGGCGGAGGTAATAACAATCGTTTTACCATTCAAAATAAGCCGGCTCAACTAATTATTCAATATTATTATGCTCATTAATAGGTTACAACTTATCTTTTTTCATTCATTATTGCTAGATATTCTTTAGCAATTGTTGTTTTTTCTTTTTCGGTAAATACTTTTCCGGCCAATTGAAAAAATGTATGTTCTTCATCTTCTAGATGATGTTCTACTTTGTCACAAAGTTGTTTTGCGTATACCAACCAAGCGGGTGAATCAAGATCTGTATCGTCAATCTTTTCTATTAACTCATCCATTTCATGATGTTCTGCAATGCCGTGACGAGCGTGTTCTTGCATCATATCATTATGGATTAAGGGCGAATAAAAGGAACGCTCTTCGGCATCTGCGTGAACCTGAAGTTCGTGTTTTAATTTTTCCCACATTTCTTTTCTTCCTTTGCTATCACCGGAGGTAGAGGTAACAAGTTTACAAAGTTCTCTTTGTTTATCATGGTCTTTACGAATGGCTTCAAAAATGTTCATAGTTAGTGTTTTTTTTGATTAGTAAGCTCAAATTACTACTAACTACAAAATTTTTGTGTTTATAAAATCTTAAACTTTAAAAAGAAGCGAGAAATAATTATTTATCTATGAATGCCTCTTGTGGAATGTGACCGGTAGTAGCTTCTTTTTTCTTTTTCCGAAGATGTTTACAATAGTATTCAAACAACGTATTTGCATCTGCTCCAAACCATTTTTTTACGTAAATAGCCCAAAAATGGAATTGTACGTACCAAATACCTTTTTCACGATACAATCGAGCTGAAGAAGTTATCTTTTTATTAATAACTACAAACTTTTTACGTGCGTAAAGTTCATTGAGTAACATATTATCTTCATAAATAATATACTGCTCATCATAACCGCCAATCTCATTAAATAATTGGCGAGTGATAAATTGGCTTTGATCTCCTCCACGGCAAGCTCGCCAATTAAACTTTGTAAGCCAGCCGGCCAATCGCAACCACCAATGGTTACTATCAAACTGCATCCTGAAACATCCTGCAGGATTTCCTTTTTTTATTTCTGAAAGAATAAAAGCATCATAATTTTGTGGCGGAAAAGAATCTGCGTGTAAAAAGTATAAAACACTACCCGAGGAGGCCTTTGCCCCTTTATTCATTTGTTTGGCACGTCCTTTTTCAGAAGATATTAGTTTAAGCATACCATTATCTCCAGCATCTATTGCTTGAACAAGTTGCCGAGTACCATCTGTACTACCACCGTCTACAACAATAATTTCTATATTCTTTTTTTCTGAAGCATTGGTAATCAAATAGGTTATCAACCTTTTTATGGTTTCTGCTTCATTTAAGACGGGGATAATTATGCTAATCATATGCTAAACTTACGAAATAAATACCTGAAGAGTTTTTATAAATTTATTTCTGTTCGTTTAGATTCCAGTCATACTCTTTGTATTGAAGTTCTACTCGTGGATTAATCTCTATATCACTGTATTGATTAATAAAACCAATAACATCCTTCTTTCCGTTTACTGTATAATCTTTGGCATACCATTTAAAAATAGAAGATACTTTTGGTGTATTGGCCGTAATATCGTTTTTATCACTATTAATAAATTCTCGAGTAACTTTTTCTAGTTGTTCATTAATTTTTGAAGCTGTGAAAGCTTCATTCAGAAGTTTTGGACACGAAATTGAAGCACAGTTTATAGCAAAATGAATTCGGGGTTCGTCCATTTTTCTAAGAATTCCGTTTTCAATTCCGCCTAAGGAGAGCTCACGATTGCCAATAGGCACAAACCCTTTTGTAAATGCTCCATCAATATCCTTAATACTGTTTGTTGGATAATTATTCAATATAAGATCAACTGTATATGCATTGTATAAATTGATATAAAAAGCCAGTAGCTCTTGTACACTCCACTCATCTGTAGGCTCTGTTGAAGATAGTTTTTGAAGGTATTTATTCAAGGCGGCTCTATCTTCTTTAAAACCTTTATAATCTACCATACCGTCTTCGTCAACATATTTTTTTAATAACGCATCCCACGTCGAATGATCAAAATTTACAACAGAGTTTGCTGTAGTAGAAGTTAACTCTCCATCAACTTTTTTTGTAGGTTGTCCTTGACTAGTTATTCCTGCTGCCGACGTTAAATTACAACTTACAAATAGTAATGAGATAAATAATAAGCCAGCAATGTTGAGTTTTGATTTCATAATTTATATGGAGTTATGTTTACATTTTTATATCACATTATATGTACGCAAGAATATTACTTTTTGGTTTTTATAGGATAAAGTTCTTGACCAATAAAATCCTTCGGAAAAGTTTCATCGCCATCAAAGCCTAGTTCTATATCTCGACCATTGTACGGAATGTGATTGGTTTTAAAAAGATAATCCCAAAGACTTAAACTAATGCCGAAATTAACACCATATTTGGTGTGTTTTGGCAAAACTTTAGCGTGATGCCATATATGCATTTTGGGATTATTAAAGATGTAGCGAAAAAAACCGTAGTCCCAACCAAGGTTTGCATGATTTAAATGGCCAATGGTAAGCGCTGTAAAATGAACAATGGCAACATCGGTCACTTCAAAGCCTCCAATAATTGCCAAAGGAATGTATAAAATAGATTTATACACCACAGGTTCCATCCAGTGATAGCGTAAGTGAGCTGCAAAACCCATTTCTTTTACAGAATGATGTACTTGATGAAATTTCCAAAGTAATGGCACACTATGTAACAGCCTATGTGTATTCCATTGTACAAAATCTGAAACCAAAAAAAACACTAACAACCCTAAACCATAGGGAAGGGCATCAACATCGACCAATTGAAAGTCTGAAACTTCCAAATTGGCAAAAGACAAAATATCATTAAAAAAAGCTTCGGCAGTATTGGACAGAAAAATAAGGACAATTAAATTCAGTAAAAAAAAGTTGAAAAACATATAAAATGTATCTAACCAAAAATCTTTTCTGAAAACTTTCTGTTTTTTCCGCCAAGGAAAAAACAACTCCAGCAACCATACAATGACTGAAACCGCAATAAGACCGTAAAAATAATTTTCCCAATGAAAACGGGTTATTTCATCTAATAAGTAGTTGAAATATCCTGTATAGGAGTCTTTAAATATCTTAATGTATTTTTCCATAGGTTACTTTACAAGTCGCAATTATAGCTGCAAAATTACAGATTGCAATGGTAAAACGAGATTTGTGTATTTTTATATTTCTGAAACTTAAACTATGAAAAACCTAATACTATTATTTACCCTATTTATTGCATCTTCAAACTTTGCTCAAACCGACGCCGAAGACAAAGCTGCAATTTTAAAAATCATGAAAAACCAAGAAAAGGCATGGAGTGCAAACGACTTAGAAGGTTTTATGCAAGGTTACTGGAAAAGTGATTCTTTAAAGTTTTATGGCAGCAACGGTCTTACAAAGGGTTGGCAACAAACACTTGATAAGTATAAAAAAGGGTATCCTACAAAGGAACATTCTGGTACACTGAACTTTAAAATTAACGATATTTCAAAAATCAGTGACAATAGCTATTGGGTGATGGGTGAATACTTTTTAAAGAGAAGTGTAGGTGATGCCAATGGAATTTTTATGATTATCTTCAAAAAGATAAATGGAGAATGGAAAATTGTAGCAGATACAAGTTGTTAAACTATCAACACGCTCAATAAAACCTGTGAACTATTTAATTGCCTAGCATTCGTTCCCAAAGGTCTTTCAATAACTTTTTGGCATCATCTCTGTTTTTGGGCTCCTCAATAACTTTTACTCCATTTAATGTGGGCTGTAATTGATAGCTAAAAGCATATTTTTCGGTTTGTGGATCTACGCTCAACAACCCAAAACGCAAGTCATTAAAATAGATTTTATTATCTTTTTCAGAAATTGCATACCAACCGTTTGATATAGCAATCAATCGCTGTATTTTATCAGTGTCTTTTAATACTCCTAAAGCTGAGTGATTTTTAGGATGACTATAAAATTGAATTGGTTTTGTATCAAAAAAAGAGTAATCCCCTATTAAAAATGCATCTTCTACTTCTACATTTGCTGTCCATAAAATTGTATTAAAAGGACTCGGTTTTGTTTCTATGGCTTTATAAGAAATAGCTTGCTCCTTCAGCGCATTGGTAAATTTAAAATATGTAATACCTTTTAATATTAATGTAAGCACCATATAACTGCTACTTACTATTAACCCAATGTTATTAATCTTTATCCGTTTTGTACTGCCGTGTTTTAAAAAAGCTGCCCATACTACACAAATTAAAAAAGGCAATGTATACAGCGGATCTATCACAAAAATATTTTTATAAGCTAACCGAATATCAAAAGGCCAGAAAAGCTGAGTTCCCCAAGTGGTATGTGCATCTAGAAAAGGATGCGTGATTAAACACATAAACCAAAGCCAATACCATTGTTTAAAGTTTGCTCTTTTTTCATATAAAGATGTCAACCAAGCAAACAAAGCACCAAATACTACCGAAAAAAAAATAGAGTGTGTAAACCCACGATGAATTTCTAATGCTGTTACCGTGTCAACAAAACTACTTGATAACACATCAAGGTCTGGTATGGTACCTGCAATAGCACCGTATAACATAGCCTTGTTCCCCATTGTTTTGCCCAAAGTAGCTTCTCCTACGGCAGCGCCTAATACTATTTGTGTTACTGAATCCATTAATCAACAATTTCCATTTTTTTTAAGAGAAACGATGCATTCATATTTTGACAAATTCCAGGTTTAAAAGTATAATCAAAATAAAGCTCTCCTTGTTCAATTCGAGCATCAAAATAATAGTTTTTTACCTTTGGAATACTTTCTGAAACTTCACACAAGCTTAAATCGTGAGTTGCAATGATACCGGTAGCATTACCCGCAACAAGTTTTTCTACAAATTTTTTAGACCCAATTGCTTTATCGGTACTGTTTGTTCCTTTTAATATTTCATCGAGTATGATAAAATAGGTGTCGGTTTTAATTTTATCAACTATAAATTTCAGTCGTTTAAGCTCACTGAAAAAATAAGACTCATCATCTGTCAAACTATCTGTGGTACGCATACTTGTGATTAACTTAATAGGCTTATATTGGGTTTTTGTAGCACAAACCGGCAACCCTACATTTGCCATTACTATTTGCAATGCAACTGTGCGTAAAAATGTACTTTTCCCGGCCATATTTGCACCTGTAACTATGAAAAACTCTTCTGAAGCAATCTTAAAATCATTTCTTACTAGTTTTTCAGGATTCAACAATGGATGACCTGCCCCTTGTACTTCTAATTGATTTTCTGAAGTTGTAATGGCAGGAAATATGTGATGTGGATGGTTAAAAACATAATTTGCTAAGGTATTGTGAGCGTCAAAAAACACAATAGTATCAATCCACGATGAAACGTGCGTACTGTGTGCTTTTATCCACTTTTCTATGTTATACGACTGTCGTAAATCACGCAACATAAAACCATTTGCAACTACACCAATGAGTAAATTACTACGCTGGTCTAATGCATCTAAGTGTTTTGCAAATTGCTTAAGTATTGTAGAAGCCTTTTCGGTTTTACCTACAATTTTATTCTTTTTTTCAGAAAGCAAATCACTGTTAAAAGTTTCGTTTTCAATCTCTAATAGCAATTTGTGAAACTGCTCAAACGTACTCTGAATTTTGGCTGTATGCTGTGATAAATCATTTACCTTTTTTAAATATCGACCACAAATAAGCAATCCTACCAAAAACCACCCAAAAACAATATATCCTGAAATAAACCCTAAAAAATAGGTTATTAATAATCCTAATGAAATAATTGAAAAAATAGTAGAGCCTACTTGTATCCAACTAGGAACAAAAGACCTATAATTGGTAAGCCAATTCAATACGGTGCTAGCAGAAACTTCTGTCTTTACCAAAGAAGCAACTGCAGAAAAATGCTGTCGCCACCTTGCTTTTTCTGATAATTCTTGTATGGCTTTTTGTTTTTTGGGGATTAAATCAATTGTATTTTCGGTAAGGACCTGTGCTAAATAATCTGAGCCACTTTCTAAGGCTGTTCTATTTATGTATTGATAAAATGAACCTCTCCCAAACAGATCAATATCTTGACTAAATTCATGCGCTGGATTTTTATACTTACTCCCATCGGGTAAATGATGAAATGCTCTTTGCAACACTTCTAGCTCAACGTGATTAGCTTCTAGCATTGCTTTGGTAACATCTCTTTTATACTGTAAGTTGCTATGACGAGATACTAAATATAAAAAAAGTGCAATTCCTGATAGAATAATTGCAATGACGATTTTGGTATTTCCGAAGAAAAAATAAACTGCTGTTGCAAGTACTATAAAAACTAGCAATCTAATGGTTCCGGAAAGGGTAAGTTGTTTTTTTAGATTTTTTAAAGTTTGGTTGTGCTTGGCTATTTGTTTTTTGTAAAAAAATTCGGGGCTGTTTTTTTTTGTATTCATAATTCTTTCAATTCCATCTGTATTTTTTTTGTCAATCCTTTTACAACCAAATCGTATGAATGATCAATTAATTTTATAATTAACTCATTAGGAATATTTGCTTCTAGTTGAACGGTGTTCCAATGTTTTTTACTCATATGATAACCTGCTATTATAAGACCATCATATTCTTCTCTTAACTCAACGGCCCATTCTGGATCACATTTTAGGTTAATAGCAAGCGGATTTCTTTCCAACCCACAAAGGGCAAACATTTTTCCCATTACTTTAAAAACTAATGTTTGTTCATCAAAAGGGAAAGATTCTGTCACTCCTTTTTTTGTTAAGCAATAATCTCTAAAGGCTTCAATATTCATATTTAATCAATTTTATAACCCAAAGCCGGTGTACCGTCAAAATATATCAAAAGTGTTGAAACGCCCAACTCTAATGGCACATCAAACCGTATTAAGTTATTAACTTTTTCAATTTTTTCTATTGTGATTTTCTTATTTCCAAAGCTATATGAAACGGTAGCGGGATTGATATTTCGTATTTGAAATGTAATTATTCCATCATCATCTTCAGAAGAAATAATTCCGTTAAGTGGTTTTTCTACATCCTCCCTGCGTAAGGCTTCAGGAATAATAATAGGCATATTTGAAAAAACTTCTTTTGATATCACTGTGTCAATCAAAGCATCTTCATACATCGCCGGGTAATGTGTTTTAAAAAAAAGTTCTGGCGGTGTTTTATAATAAAAATAGGTAGGTTCTTTAATAAAATTTCCATTGTATTTTCCTGCGCCCCAAGTGGGGTCAAACAAATAGGGTTTTCCATCAATTATTGCAATATTCCACATATGATTTTTTTTAAAAGCCCTGCCAATATCATTAAAACTCGCTTTTGTATCACCGCGCACCAAATAATTGTTTATTCCTTGTAGTTCACATAATCGCTCAAAAAGCATGGCGTAGCCTTCACAAACAGCAATACCCTTTTGCAAGGTGCGTTTAATTATTTTTTTTCTAGTTGCTTCTTCTTTTTGGTTACGCTCACGATAATTTTTAAAATTATAATTAAACTGTTTGTATTCTTTGGGCTCATAAGCGATGTTATTTACAATCCACGAGTATATAGCACGTACTTTATCTTCTTCTGAAGAAAAATCACGCGAAATAAACTTTGAGAGCTGCTCTGGGTTTTCAAAACTTTTAGGATATAATTGAATGGTAGCATCTACTTGCTCATAATTCTGGGCATGTACTAGTGTTACATTCATCCAAAAAAATGAAAAAACAATTACAGCTTTACCATATAAACACACCTTATCTTTCACTCGTTTCTGAAATTTTTTCTTGCGCTGTATGATCACTTTCCAAAGCTGAGTAATCCAACTTCCAGTTGATTGTTTCTACCAATTTTTCCATCAATTTTATAGTTTCCATCGCTTGATTAGAAGCTTCAAGAAACAAACCGCTACTTGGTACTTTATCTACAATATGCTGTTTAGCCTCCCGATTAATATCTGTTAAATCTGAAGAAGTAAATGGATTTGCCCAACCTTCTCTTTTATCATAATACTTAAAATCGGTTTCAATAGTCATTAATTCCGGTTGCGGAAAATTGGTGAGCGTAATCACTTTGTTTTTGGTATCTGCATCCATTTTTATTTTTGTAAGATCAAAACCTACGTGAGCTTTTGCTTCAATTAAAACAAGAGCTTTTTTCTTGCCTAAGAACACATTAAGCCATTTATCTTTTACGTTTTCATAGTGGTAAATTTCAGAAAAGTCACCTTCAACTGTAATAAACTTACATACACTACGAATGCGCTCCATTAACACAACAGATTGTGAATGCACTTTTTCTTTCTTACGTGATCCTACAAACCAAGAAAAAATAAAATATGCTACTACCGCACCTACGGCGAGACCTATAAAAAGTAATTCCATAGTGTAAAGATAAAACAATTGTATCCAACCTTAGAGATAACCATATAAAACAGGTTTGCTTGGTGACGCATCGTTATGAAAAGATGCTATTTGTAAATTGAGTAAATAACTTCCGTCTTTTATCTCATTAGGAACATAGATAAACTCAGTAATTGTGGCTTTATATCTCGGTTTTTTAGGAACGTCCCAAAATGCCTTATGCGCCAACAACTTTCCATCATCCTTTTCTTTATCAACCGATGGTAAATCAATCAACAAATGCTGCACTCCTTTCTCTCTCAAATAAGTTGTTGCCTCGTGATGTAAATACGGCCAATTAGTATTTGACCAATGTTTTTCTTTTTTTTCTGAAGCATTAGGCAATGTTCTAATTATAACGGCTTCGGGACTTTTACCTTGTAAAGACTTTTTTATATCACTCACAGTAATGATTGTATCGTTTCCTTCTTCTTTGGGCGTTACCGAAATAACTTCAGCAGAAAAAAAGAATGTTTGCAAAGCCTCTTGTACCGAAAAAAATTCTTCTGAAATATGACCCAGACATTCAGTGTGTGTTCCGTGAGCGTGAGGATTAAAAGTTATGTTATTAAAGTTTACCGATGCACCTTCGCTTACTTTTGCTATCCAATCACCATCTTGTACCGGTTTAATTATTGGCGGTTGCAAGTACCAAGCTTCTGGGTTTTTTAAAGATGCACGTAATGGAATGGAGATATCCAAAGGTTTGGAAAGATCAACCGTTTTTTTTGTGCCTTGAAAAGTAAATGTTGCTCGCAATTGTTTCTTTTTAAAACCGAAAGATACAATTATTGTGAAATTAATCTATTGAAAACAAATCTGATGCTATACCATCACTTAAAAATTTTCCCTTTTTGGTAACCTTTAGTGTATTTGATTCTAAAACAAGTAGCTCTTTTTGTAAGTAAGGCGAAGCTTGTTTTAAAGCATATTCTTTATAGTTTTTTCCAAAAGAGTTTTCTATTTTGTTAAGTGAAACGCCCCATTTGGTTCGCAAACCCGTCATAATATATTCATTATATCGATCCTTGATTGAAAGTGTTTCTTGTTCTTGCGGCAACTCGCCGCTTGATATAGATTTAATGTATTTGACATTATTAGCTATGTTCCAACTTCGGGTTTTACCGTTAAAACCGTGAGCCGACGGACCAATACCTAGATAAGATTTTCCTTGCCAATAAGCCGTATTATTTTGCGAATGATAGCCCGGTTTACCGAAGTTTGAAAATTCATAGTTTTCAAATCCGGCTTTTTCAGTTTCTTCAAGTAATGTTTTGTAGTGTATTTCGGCAACTGCATCTTCAACAGGCGCAACAATCCCTTTTTCAATAAACTTTTTTAAAGCAGTTTTTGGCTCAACAGTTAAGGCATAACAAGAAAGATGCGGAATGTTTAAGGAAATGGCAGTTTGTAAATTTTGTTTCCAACGCTCGTTCGTCATTCCCGGAATGCCATAAATAAGATCGATACTTATGTTTTGAAAATGTTCTTTTGCTTCTTCAATACAACGAAGAGCTTCTTTTTCATTATGTGCTCGATTCATTAGGGTTAAATCTTGCTCAAAAAAGGATTGTACACCTATACTTAACCGATTGATTGGAGTTCTTGCAAACATTTCAATTCGTTCTTTGGTTAAATCGTCCGGATTTGCTTCTAGTGTGATTTCGGCGTGTGGTGCTATATTAAAATGCGCAAACAATGTTTTGAAAATTGCGTTGATTTCTTCGGAAGAAAGCAATGAGGGAGTTCCTCCTCCAAAGTAAATAGTGGCTACTGTTTCAGAAAGTTCATTTTTCCGAAGCAACAATTCATCACACAATGCTTGTACCATCGTTCCTTTTTTCTTTACTGAAGTAGAAAAGTGAAAATCACAATAGTGACAAGCTTGTTTACAAAAAGGAATGTGAATATAAATACCGCTCAATGCTAAAAATTAAATTGTTAATCACTTGCAAAAATACGCTATTCATCTTTGGCCTCAAAAGCAGTACCCATAACCACCATATCTGCTCCAGCTTTAAAGGCGGCTTGTTTTTGCGCTTCGGTTTTGATACCGCCACCAACAATTAATGGAATGTTAATTGCCTTTTTTACTTGCGATATGATGTTTGAATTAACAGGTTTTATGGCTCCGCTTCCGGCTTCTAGATAAATAAGCTTTGCTCCCATAAATTGACCGGTAAGGGCTGTGTTTACTATTGTTAAAGAGTCTTTTTGAGAAAGCGGCTCTGTTTTACTCACTCGTGCCACTGCAGATTGATTGCCTCCGTCAATTAAGATATAACCAGTGGGTATTATTTCTAACGCAGCTTCTTTAAGCTTATCAACTGCTTTTAATTGTTGCCCTATTAAGTATTCTGGATTTCGACCAGATAATAATGACAAAAACAAAATAGCATCTGCATATTTCGTTATTTGAGTATAATCTCCCGGGAACAATATTATTGGCAGGCTAGAGTGGTTTTTTAAGGCTTTTACCGTCTCTTGAGTATATCCATTGGCATCTGTGCTTCCGCCTACAAATAAGTGTGTGGTTTCCTTTGGTATTTTTTGAAGGAATATTTCTGTTTCAGAGATTGTAAATTTATCAGGGTCGATAAGGATTGCCAAGTGTTTTTTTTCTCTTAAGCTATCTGAAAGTATGTTTTGATAATGAAGCTGATTCATTATCTAATTTTTTCAGAAATTAATGCATAGGCACACGTAAAACCTTCAAATTCTAAAAACCAAACATCGTAGGTTTCTTCTTTATCTTCAAATGAAACTTCGGCAGTAGACTGCATGTCTTCAAAACGAAAGTCTTCTACATAAATATGCTCTAGAAAGCTTACTCCTTTACGAGCAAAGCTTTTGTATAATGATTCTTTTGCGCCCCAAACCATAGTGAGTTTTCGCATTACAGCATCATCATTTGCAAGGGTTCTGTATTCTTGAATAGGAGTGAATTTATGTGCTATTTTTAAGATTTTTTGTCGTTGTTTTTCAATATCTATTCCTACCTCTTGATCACTAATAATAATTGCTGAAAAAATAAAAGAATGGGTAATAGAGATATGTTTATCGTCTTTTAAGTGTGGTTTTCCCTTATCATCATAATATAAATCATGATCTGTGTAACCGGCTTGGTTTAATAAATGCCTTACACTCATAAAGCCACGCCTATGTATGTCACTTTTCATACCATCAACCCGTTTTTGGCAATGATTGGTGAGTGAAATTCCATCGGAAAGGAACTCATAGGATTCTTCAATCTTCCAAATCAGGACTTTAGTCGTATTATTTACTGTTATAGTTTTGTAAAGTGGCATAAGCTTTTGCTAGATATTGTGTACTTTTGCAACCGAAAAACTGAGTAGTTTCAGTAATCAAATAAAAAATTGTTAATTCAAAGATAAGAATATGTCAACGAAAACAGTGCCTTATACGGCTTATAAAGTAAAAGATATTTCCCTTGCAGATTGGGGACGTAAAGAGATTGAACTTGCCGAAGCAGAAATGCCCGGTTTAATGTCGCTTCGTGAAGAATACAAAAATGAACAACCCTTAAAAGGAGCTCGTATTGCTGGATGTTTGCATATGACCATTCAAACTGCAGTTTTAATAGAAACGCTAATTGAATTAGGTGCAGAAGTAACTTGGAGTTCTTGTAATATATTTTCTACTCAAGACCAGGCCGCTGCAGCTATTGCTGCTGCCGGAATTCCTGTATACGCTTGGAAAGGAATGACCGAAGAAGAATTTGACTGGTGTATAGAACAAACTCTTTTCTTTGGTGAAGATCGTAAGCCATTAAATATGATATTAGATGATGGTGGTGACCTTACCAATATGGTTTTTGATAAATATCCTGAATTAGCACCAGGTATAAAAGGTCTTTCTGAAGAAACTACCACAGGTGTTCACCGTCTTTATGAGCGTATGAAAAACGGAACACTTGTAATGCCGGCAATTAATGTGAATGATAGTGTTACCAAAAGTAAGTTTGATAACAAATACGGATGTCGTGAGAGCGCCGTAGATGCAATTCGTCGTGCAACAGATGTAATGATGGCCGGAAAACGTGTTGTAGTTTGTGGATATGGAGATGTAGGTAAAGGTACAGCTGCTTCATTTAGAGGAGCAGGTGCTATTGTAACAGTTACTGAAATTGACCCAATTTGTGCTTTACAAGCTGCTATGGATGGTTTTGAAGTGAAAAAACTAGAAACTGTTGTAGGAAAAGCAGACATTGTTATTACCACAACAGGAAATAAAGATATTGTTCGTGGAGAACATTTTGAAGCCATGAAAGACAAGACTATTGTATGTAATATTGGTCATTTTGATAACGAAATAGCAGTAGCTTGGTTAAAAGAAAACCACGGTAATACACACGTTGAAATTAAGCCTCAAGTTGACAAGTATACTGTTAATGGAAACGATATTATTTTACTTGCCGAAGGCCGATTAGTAAACTTAGGTTGTGCTACAGGTCATCCTAGTTTTGTAATGAGTAACTCTTTTACAAACCAAACATTAGCTCAAATTGAATTGTGGAAAAACACAGATCAATATGAGAATAAGGTTTACATGCTTCCTAAACACCTTGATGAAAAGGTAGCAAAGTTACACCTTGAAAAAATTGGTGTTGAATTAACTGAGTTGAGCGAAGAACAAGCCAAATATATTGGTGTAGAAGTTGAAGGTCCATTTAAACCTGAGTATTACAGATACTAAGTAATTTTTCTTTCTTAAGTAATCATTTCTTTTACTTATGAAAAACCATACAAACCCTCACTATATAAGTGGGGGTTTTTTATTGTGTTTTACTTTTCAAATAAACTTCTATATAATGAACCGTATTTAAATATTCGGCACGCATGTCATCGGCATAAGCAATGACGTTTTTATGGCTTTTATAGGTAGGCTTTAAGGCATCTTGAAGGTTTTCGTCTGTAATGGTAAGTGCTATATACCATTGCCCGGTTCTAGAAGTATAGACATTTTCCATCATAGGTCTATAGCCTTTATTTTCTAAACTCGCATCAACAACCATAGGCAATAAATTTATTGTTTCTGTATTGCGCTCTACTTCATAAAAGGTTATAAAGTATGTTTTATTTTTTATCGATATAGGTATGTTTCCGGTTGCATCATCGTATACTATCTGAAATTTAGCATTCATATAGTTGAAAAACTCGTTTGCATCTTTTGGGTCTTCAAAAACGTACACGTAATTATAAGGAAGTTGTTTCTTAAATTTTTTGGGTTTATAAAGTTTTGCTCCATCAATGTTTGGTGCAATTTGAAGAGGAATGCAGCCAATAAACAGCATAGAAATAAGAAATAGTAATAATTTCATAAAATTTGGTTTAGAATGGTCACCACAAATAATATTCCATTTCTTTTAAAAGGCTTCTTACTCACGTATGTAAAATAATAAACACAAAATTACTGCAATAAAAAAAGCCTTATTAGCAAACTAATAAGGCTTTAAGATACTATTTTATGTTCTATTTAAGCTTCAGCAGCTGGTACAATAGATACATAAGATTTGTTGTTCTTCTTTTTGGTAAACTTAACAACACCGTCAATTTTAGCGTGTAATGTATAGTCTTTACCTGCATATACATTATCTGCTGGGTGATGTTCCATACCACGTTGTCTTACGATGATATTTCCTGCAACAGCATTTTGACCACCAAATATCTTAACACCTAAGCGTTTCGATTCTGATTCTCTACCGTTCTTAGAACTACCTACTCCTTTTTTATGTGCCATAATTCAGGGGTTTTTTAAATGTTATTATTTTCTTCCGCCGTCAAGTTCGTCTTGTAACTTTTCTAGTTCTTCCCACTTACCATCTGCAGCTAATTGAGCTTGCTGTGGCCAAGTGTCAGTAACTAAATGTGCTAGTCTTGAACTTGCTTCAGATAGAATTTCAGTTAATTTTTCTGGTTTGGTTTTTGCTACTTTCGCAAAAGTATCAATTCCTGCTTCAACCATTGCTTCCATAGCTTTTGGTCCAACTCCTTCAATCTTTTTAAGGTCATCTGCCTTGGTAGATTTTTTTGAAGTGGTTTTTTTAGCTTCAGCTTTAGGAGCGGCTGCTTTTGTTTCCTTTTTTGGAGCTTCTTTTTTAGTTTCTTCTTTCTTAGCAGAAGATTTCTTTTTTGCTCCAGAAGAAGCAATACTTTCAATAACGATTTCTGAAAGAGCTTGTCTATGACCGTTTTTTACTCGGTACCCTTTTCTACGTTTCTTTTTGAAAACTATTACTTTGTCACCTTTAAGGTGTCTTAAGACTTTTGCTCCTACAAGAGCTCCGTCTATAGCCGGGGCGCCAACAGTAACATTGTCACCATCACCAATAAGAAGTACGTTGTCGAAATCAACTTTTTTACCTTCTTCTATAGCTAAACGGTTAACAAAGACTTTTTGGTCTTTTGCAACTTTAAATTGCTGCCCTGCTATCTCTACAATTGCATACATAGCGTATCGTTTAATATATTAATTTGTTTATTAAGCTTTTACAATAAAAAGCCCGCCTACTTTTAAGGCGGGTGCAAATATAATTCTAATATTTTAAATCTACAAAGTGTTTTGAAAGTTATTTACATTGTATTTCGTTTACCTTCAGAGGTATTCCACGATTCTTTTAAAAGTTGCATAAATGCCAACGTTAGCACCAACGATGTAGAAAAACCCATTATTACAATTGATATAATTAAAATTAGTGAGCCTTTGTTAAAATTAAGATTCCAAGAGTCTAAAATATTGTATGCAAATTCAGTATCAAATTCAAATATGTAAAATGCCATGAAAATTGTGAAAAGAATGGTTGCTATACTACCGCACAAAAAACCAACTTCAAAGCCTTTTTCATATTGAAACTTTGTAGATGTTGCTTTATATTTTTTGATGGCTAGCAAAATTCCTGCACCGTAAACTACGCCATTTGCAGCACTTAAAACGGGATATTGATGCAGTCCTAATAATTTCAGCAATAAAAAATAAGCTATAACTACTACGGCAATAACAACCCCGTATCTTGAGTAAATTTTAAACATAACAATAGGTTTTTGTTTTTAAAGCTACTGAAAGTTACAAAATATTCTTCTAAAGAGATTGTTAACTTTTACGTGAAAGCAGCACGCCTAGTAAAATTACAGCTGCCGCCAGCAGTTGATACCAACTAAATTGTTCCCCATCAAGAAAACCCCACATTAAAGCAACAATAGGAATTGTATACGTTACAGATGAGGCAAAAACAGGCGCGCTTAGCTGCACTAAACTATTAAATAAAATTTTGGCCAAAGCAGTACCAATAATAGCCAGTATCAACAAATAACCTAACGAAGGATATAAACTTTCAGATTGCAGTGTGGCTTCTGAAAAAAAACCTGAACTTATTAAAACAAGTATCGCCGGAACAATAATGACAGAAAATTGACCAACTGTTATTGCAAAAGCAGAAACGTCTTGAAGGTATCTTTTTAAAATATTTACATTACAAGCATAACATATTGAAGAAATCAATATTAATCCTGCGTACCAATAATTTTGATTAGGATTTACCTCGCTACCACTCCAGATAAGAAAAAAACTTCCTATTAAACCTACAATAACTCCTATTAACTGATTACGTGTAAAACCAATACTAAATGCCGCAGCACCCAGCAGCAATGTCATAATAGGCGTCGTAGAATTCAATATTGAAGCAATGGCACTGTCAATCTCTGTTTCGGCAAAAGCGAATAAGAACGCAGGGATAAACGTTCCTATGAAAGCTGAAATAGAGATCCATTTCCATTCTCTTTTTTGTATGGTTTTTAATTTTTTGAAACCAATCACTAGCAAGAAAGTTCCTGCAAACAAGGTGCGTAAAGCTCCTAACTGTAAAGGCGTAAGACCTTCTAAAGCTTTTTTAATAAGTATAAAGGAGCTACCCCATACGATGGAGAGAATTATTAAATAAATCCATTTTTTATCAATATTTTTCACACCTTCAAAATTGAAGCTGCAAAGGTCGGTAAATAGGATTGATTTTTAAACGTTAAGAAAGACGAAAAAATAAAATGTTATTTCCATTTTATGGTTTCCATAATACGCCTTATATCTTCACGCAAATAAACAACAGCTGGGTAAATAGAATCAAAGTTTGGTTTTGCTTTAAAATAAACCGATCCGGTAATAAAATGGTTTACACTATCTGTTACGTAAAATTGTGACTGTGTTGCTGCATTTCCGTCAATCATATAAAACATTCCATACACATTATTAATAGAATCTACTCGCGGTTGCTCTAAGATACTATTTGCTTTTATGGTATGATCATAAGTGAGCTTTTGAGCGTCATATAATAATGAGTCTATATTATTATTTTTTACAGATTGATATGTGAGATAAACTGTAGCGCGCATAGAAGGGTACTCTACATCAACGTTACATCCAGCAGCAGTGTTTAGTGTTGCATTTGTATTAATTTTAAACGAATAAGGACAATCTAATTGAACTGTACTATAAGAAGCCTGAGGGTAATCTAGCCTAAGCTTGGCCTCTGGTTTTATCACAACTTCTTCATTACAAGCTAAAATTAAAAAACACAGAAAAAGAGCAGCTAAAAATCTCATACAGTTATAGAAAGTTTTATTTGTTTAATACGTTTATTATCAAACGCTTCAATTGTAAACGAATAGTGATGGAAGGTTATTATTTCGTTCTTTTTTGGAAACCCTTTTGATATTTCCAATAAAAAACCAGCTAGCGTTTCGGCTTCACCTTTTTCATCCTCAAAAACCTGAGGATCTTCAAGACCTATCACTTTATAAAAATCTTTTAAAGGAGTTTTTCCTTCAAAAACATAGTTGTTTTCATCTAGTTTTGAAAATACCAGATCTACATCATCAAACTCATCACTAATCTCCCCTACAATTTCTTCAATAATATCTTCTAAAGAAATAAGCCCGCTTGTACCACCATACTCATCAACGACAATAGCCAAATGCATTTTCATTTCTTTAAATTCATTTAACAAATCATCTAGTTTTTTATTTTCAGGAACAAAATAAGCCTCACGTTTTAAGGTTTTCCAATCTAGGGTTTTACGGTCTATGTAAGGCATCAAGTCTTTAACATATAAAATACCGGTAATGTTATCAATATTGTCCTTAAAAACAGGAATACGCGAATATCCGTTTTCTATAATGGGAGGCATAATTTCTTTGTAAGACAAGTCTTCACTTAACGCAAAAATATCCATACGAGGTTTCATCACTTGTTTTGTATCGGTATTTCCAAAAGTGACAATTCCTTTTAAAATTTTTTGTTCCTCGTGAGTAGTATCTTCTTCATTGGTAAGTTCGAGTGCTTGAGACAATTGATCTACGCTTATGTTTGGCTTTTGTTTTCCGAAGCGATTATGAATAAACAATGTAGTGCTTCGCATTGGTAAGCTAAGCGGTGAAAACAACTTGTCCAAAATTTGCAACGGATAAGCCATAAACAATGAAAAACTTACCTTATTACGGCTTGCATAAATCTTGGGTAAAATTTCACCAAAAAGCAAAATTAAAAAAGTTGCTACACCTATTTTCAAAATAAGCAATAGGCTTAACTGAAAAAAGTAAAGGTTAATTGCATAATTCACCCCTTCAAACCAGCTATCGCTTAAGGTTTCAAATAATAATACAATAGCAATATTGATAAGGTTATTTGCTATAAGTATTGTTGCAAGAAGTTTTTTTGGTCTATCAAGTAATTTTTGAACTATCTGAAGTTTCCTCGAGATCGCACTATCTTCGTTTGATTCAAAATCTGTTGCCGAAAGTGAGAAAAAAGCAACTTCGGCGCCAGAAACCATTGCTGAAAATAGTAACAAAACCACCAGCATAATAATACCGGGGACTTCCGTATAGCTAACTAATGCAGTAATCAATAAACTCGGGGGTTCCGGATCCAAAATTATATATTAGATTAAACTTGAAAGTTTGTAATGCTTTATATTAAAAAGGCAAATCATCTTCCTCTTCACCTACCGTCTCTTGTGGTTGTTGGTTTTGCTGAGGCTGATTATTTCTATTTTGTTGAGTATTTGCACTACCTGTATTACCTTGAGGCGTTGCTCCTTCACCAGATTCATTTTTTGGTGTTAAAAACGTAAAGTCTGTACATTGAATTTCGGTACTATACCTATCATTACCACTTTCATCTTGCCATTTGCGAGTTTTAATGCGTCCTTCAATATATACTTTATCACCTTTTTTCAAGTATTTCTCGCAAATTTCAGCTCCTTTATTTCGCACTACAATATTGTGCCATTCAGTATTTGAAACTCGCTCTCCGGTTGTACGGTTTGTATAGGTTTCATTTGTTGCAAGAGGGAAACGCCCAATGCTTCCGCCACCTTCAAAATAATGCATTTTTACTTCATCACCCGTATGCCCAATTAGCATCACTTTATTTAATGTTCCACTCATAATTATTTAATTAATTTACAAAGGTATATATAGTTTTAAAGATAGCGAATTTTTCAGTTTTTAAAAACCGAAAAGTTTGAAATAAAATTCTCAACCAACACAGGAACAGCATAGTTTTCTATTTCTGAAAAAGCAACGGTATTCATTTGTATTTCTGAAACCTCAACAATCCAAAACCTAGTATACAAATGTTGATGAGATAGTTTATGCACTATAAGAGAGTCATTATATAATGTAACAGAATCAATGGTAGCTTTTTCTGAAAATTCTTTAAAAGGTTTCATTTCTTTTAATACTTCTTCTGAAGTTTCTTGATCACTCTCAATAAGCGGAAATTCATACAACTGCCTCCAAATCCCTTTACCGGTTCGCTGTTTTAAAACTGTTTTGTCATCTTTTGTAATAACCACCAGATAATTAAAGTATCGTTTTTTTGTTTTTCCTTTTTTCAGTTTTACAGGCAGTGACGACACTTTATTTTCTTTATACGCTTCGCAGCGATTAGCAAAAATACAGGTATTACAGTTTGGATTCTGCGGCACACAATGCCTAGCACCAAATTCCATAATGGCTTGATTATACATTCCGGGGTCATTGGTTTGTATTAATTGTTGAGCCAATTGCTTAAACTCTTTTTTTCCGGCAGTACTATTAATAGGAGTTTCTATTCCAAAAACGCGAGCAAGCACCCTATATACATTACCATCTACAACCGCTTCTGGCTCATTAAAGCAAATAGAAGCTATAGCACTTGCCGTATAATCACCCACTCCTTTAAGTTTCAAAAGTCCTTGATATGTAGTAGGAAAATGACCATTTAATGTTTCTGAAACATATTGAGCAGATGCGTGTAAGTTTCTAGCTCGTGAATAATACCCTAACCCCTGCCAAAGTTTTAAAACTTTCTCTTGAGGGGCTTTGGCCAAATCAAAAACGGTGGGAAAAGCGTCTACAAAAGCCAAATAATAGGGTAAACCTTGCGCAACTCGCGTTTGTTGTAAGATAATTTCAGACAACCAAACGTGGTATGGATTTTTTGTTTTTCGCCAAGGCAGATCACGTTTGTTTTCCAAGTACCAGATTATTAGTTTGTTATGAAAATTATTTGTATTTTTTGGCATCTGTCAAAAATAGGCTTTATCTGTTTATTTTTTAATAGTTTAAGGTTTGAGTATTTGATTATAAAATTGTTATATTTGCCCTCTTGAAAAAAATAAACCTAAATAAAAATTTATAATAATGACGAAAGCAGATATTGTAGCGAAAATCTCAGAAAAAGAAGGAATGGAAAAAGCTGATGTACAGGCAGTAATTGAAACTTTTATGAGTGAAGTGAAAAATTCACTAGAAGGTGGAGACAATGTTTACCTAAGAGGTTTTGGAAGTTTTATCATCAAGAAGAGAGCTGAAAAGACAGGTAGAAATATTTCAAAAAACACTACTATTAAAATTCCAGCTCATAACATTCCCGCTTTTAAACCAGCAAAAGTATTTGTAGAGGGTGTAAAAACCAACGTTGAAGTAAAATAATAATAACACAAAATAAGCTTACTATGCCAAGTGGTAAAAAAAGAAAAAGACATAAGGTAGCGACTCACAAGCGTAAAAAGAGAAGACGCGCTAATCGCCACAAAAAGAAAAAGTAGTTTCTAACTACTTTTTTCATTTAAAAACACTTCGTTTCATTCCTTTATTTCAAGGGAATGAAACGAATTAAAGAAATTTAAAACGTTCTTTGAAAATGAAATAGCCGTTTTATAGGATTATAAAATGTGCCATTTCGACGGGTTATTCTGAAATTTAATATTTCAGAATACAAAAAAACCTGTGATAAAATATTGTTTAATCCATCCCGCAACCCCATTAAATTCTAGGGACGGGATAAAAATTAATTATAGTGAACTACGAATTATTCATTAGATCCAGTTCACAAGAAGTTGATTTTGCCCTTTTAAAAGATGGAAAACTATTAGAATTACATAAAGAGGAAGAAGACAACAAGTTTTCTGTAGGTGATGTGTTTATTGCCAAAATAAGAAAAACTGTTCCAGGACTCAATGCAGCCTTTGTTAACGTAGGCTATGAGAAAGATGCTTTTTTGCATTATCATGATTTGGGCCCAAAGGTAACTTCCCTTTTAAAATTCGTAAAACGTGTAAGCACAGGTAAACTTAAAGACTATTCTTTAAAGAATTTCCCTTTTGAGAAAGAGATTGATAAAAACGGAGGCATCAACAATGCCTTAAAGTCAAATCAATCTATTCTGGTACAAATAGTAAAAGAACCTATATCCACCAAAGGCCCGCGAATAAGCTCTGAGCTTTCAATCGCTGGTAGGTATATAGTATTGGTACCTTTTTCAGACCGTGTTTCTATTTCACAAAAAATAGAAAGTAAAGATGAAAAAGAACGTCTTAAAAGACTATTAACCAGTATAAAACCCAAAGGATTTGGAGTTATTATACGTACTGTAGCAGAAGGCAAAAAAGTAGCAGAACTGGATAGAGATTTACAAAATCTTATGGATCGCTGGACAGCGATGTGTAAAAAGCTACGGGGTGCGCACCACCCAAGTAAGGTGCTTAGCGAGTTAAACCGAGGAGCTTCAATTATTCGAGATGTATTTAATGATGATTTTTCAGCCATACATATTGATGATGAAACTCTTTACTTGCAAATAAAAGATTATGTGCAAAAAATTGCACCAGACAAAGAGAATATTGTTAAGTTATATGACTCAAAAGTACCAATGTATGAAAAGTTTGGTATTGAGCGTCAAATAAAAACATCCTTCGGAAAGACTGTTTCTAGTAGTAAAGGAACTTACTTGGTAATTGAACACACCGAAGCTATGCACGTGATAGACGTGAATAGTGGTAACCGTAGTAACAAATCAAAAAACCAAGAAGACACTGCTCTAGAAGTAAACTTAATTGCAGCTTCTGAAGTAGCACGACAACTACGCCTACGGGATATGGGTGGTATTATTGTGGTAGATTTCATAGATATGGGAAATGCCGGAAACCGTAAAAAACTCTATAACCATCTTAGAGATGAGATGAAAACCGATAGAGCAAAACATAAAATACTACCTCCAAGTAAATTTGGGTTAATCCAAATTACACGCCAACGAGTTCGTCCCGAGATGAATATAAAAACTCGTGAAGAAGCTCCCGGCGGTGAAAATGGAGAAATTGAAGCTCCCATAGTAGTTGTAAACAAAATTACCGAAGACCTTAAAAAACTCTTCAACAAAAACTATAAAAAGATAACTTTAAACACACATCCTTTTATAGCAGCTTTTTTAATTAAAGGCTTTCCATCTGTGCGAACCAAATGGTTTATGGAGCACAAAAAATGGGTAAAAATTCAACCAAGAGATGCTTACACGTATCTGGAATATCATTTTTACGATAAAAACGGAGAAATGATAAAATAATAATCCATTAAAAACCCTTTCTATTTGAGAGGGTTTTTTTTTGCCTTCATTTTAAATTCACTTCTATTTCATTTTTCTGAAAAGTATCCTTATTTTTCGCAAAGTGAATACAGTAAAAACATACACCGTAGAAGAAGCAACTCGAAAACTTGAAAGCTACTGCGCCTATCAAGAACGTTGTCACAAAGAAGTGGAACAAAAGCTTAAAACAATGCGCATGATTCCTGAAGCGATCAATCACATCATGCATCATTTACTACAACATAATTTTTTAAATGAAACACGCTTTGCAAAGGCCTTTGCCCGCGGAAAGTTTAAAAACAAAAAATGGGGTAAACAACGCATCACTCGTGAATTAAAACATAGGGATATTTCGGCATATAATATCAAGAAAGCTTTGCAAGAAATTTCAGAAGTGGCATATTATAATACCTTTCACGACCTTGCAGAAAAACGTATAGACCAATTAAAAAGTGAGAAAAACATTCAAAAGAAAAGAAAAAAACTAGCTGATTACCTGCTGTACAGAGGCTGGGAAAGCAACCTAGTGTATGAAAAGGTGAGAGAATTAACTTCATAAAAAAACCGAAAGTAATGACCTTCGGTTTTTTTAATTAACATCTGGTTTTTTTAACCTAGATCATCTATATCTAGTTCATCAATGGCATCCCAAGTTTCATCGATATCCATATTGGTACCATTGGCTTTTATGTAAAAACGATTGGCTTCCATTAATTGAATTTCACTATTATTATTATTCTTTTTATACTCTTCAATGGCTTTATTGCCATCTTTCTTCACTGTTCTGCGAGTTTTGTACTCATCTTCTTCTTCAAAATCTTGCGACAACAACATGCGCATTCCGGCAGTTGCAGCAGCTCCCATTTGACCCGCACCGTCAATTACTTGAAATTTGAATTTTTTAGATTTATCTTCATTGGTATAAGTAGCTTCAATTGAAGCAATTTTCATGTATGAAGCCTGTCCTGCTTTATAACCGGTACGCTTCATTCCGTTAATTTCATCGGGAAGCCATTCTTTTAGTTCTTCATTGGTAAGAGGCTCCATTTTTTGAAGTTCTTTAATATCGTCCCCCATTTTATTCATTTCTTTAACTGCATTTGTAGTATTTGAAACGTTTTCTCGGGTTTCCTTAATTTTTTTTGAAACAGGGTTGTCTTTACAGCCAAAGCACAATGCTATTACACAAACCCCCAGTAATAGATTTTTCATATTTTAAAAATTTTAAGTTAGTTAGTGATTTATACTATATGCTAATATACTAAAAATCAAAGGTTATCATCTTATAATTGAAAAGTTATCCTCTTTTTAAGATGAAACAAACTTAGGCTTTGTCGTTATGAAGAAGTGTTACGTATGTACCAATAGGTAGCACAAATGTTTCAAAAGTAAGTTTTAATAGGTATCTGCAATTTTTTCAAGTTCGGCATACCAGTTTTCGCCATACTTTCTTATAAGTGCATCTTTTACAAATTTATAAATAGGCACTTGCAGTTCTTTACCTAAGGTACAAGCATCATCACAAATAGGCCACCTGTGGTAATTAATAGCCGAAAACTCACTATACTCCTGAATGCGAACAGGGTATAAATGACAAGAAATTGGTTTTCTAAAATCTATTTCGCCGGCATTAAAAGCGTCTTCAATACCGCAACTGGCGGTTCCGTTTTCGGTAAAGGTTACATAGGCACATTCTTTACCATTTACCAAAGGTGTTTCTAGCTCATCATTCGGGCTTTTAATATAAGTACCTTGTTCTTCAATGGCTTGAATACCTTCTGGTCTTAAAAATGGCTTTACTTTGGGGTAAATATTTTTTAATATTTCAGTTTCATCTTGAGTAACAGGAGCACCCGCCTCTCCTTCAATGCAGCAGGCGCCTTTGCAAGCGCTTAAGTTGCAAACAAAGTCTTTCTCAATAATATCTTCTGAAATAATTGCTTTTCCTAATTGAAACATTTGGCAAAGGTAGTTGGTTTCTTCAGTAATAATAAAAGAATTTTACTAAAAATTTAACATCAAAATATAGTTTAAAAACTAGTAAGATTATTTACTTTTGCCGGCTAAAATTTTTGGGTTATGGAGTTTAATTTTAAACAAATTGCAACCGCTACTATGGTATTGTTTGCGGTGATAGATATTATAGGAAGTATTCCTGTAATTATTTCATTACGTGAAAAATCTGGAAAAATTAAAAGCGGTCGGGCATCGATTATATCGGCAGTTGTATTGATTGTCTTTTTGTTTATTGGGGAACGTATTTTAAACCTTATTGGTATTAATGTAAACGAATTTGCCGTTGCGGGTGCATTGGTATTGTTTTTTATTGCCTTAGAAATGGTTTTGGGTATCACGCTTTTTAAACAAAACGAAGGTAATCTTGACATGGCTACTGTTTTTCCTATTGCATTTCCTATTGTTGCAGGTCCTGGAAGTTTAACTACATTACTGTCGTTACGAGCAGAATTTGAATTGGAAAACATCATTGTTGCCATATTTGTAAATATTATAGTCGTTTTTATTGTTTTAAAAACCTCATCTTCTCTTCAGAAGTTTTTAGGAAAAAACGGAATAGGGATTATTGAAAAGATTTTTGGAGTCATATTATTGGCAATTGCAGTAAAGCTGTTTACATCCAATATTCAGGAATTATTTAATTAATTTTGTGCTATGAAATTATTTAGATACATACTCATCGCACTAGCAGTTGGATTAATTATTTTTAACAGCACAAAACTAGATACAAACCATCTTTTTGAAGGTGACAGCGCTGTCGCTGCTATAAGTATTCTTGCAGCGGCTTGCGCTATATTATTGTTGGTTATATTGCAAGTATCGCATGCAATCAATAACAAGAGAAAAAGAAGATAGGGTTTTATTTTTTAAGTTTCTCTTCTAGCTCCATTACTTTTTTAAGCATAGGATCTCCTTGATTAATAATAAACTCATAAGCATTAGGACCAAAAAGCTGTTGAGCAATATTGGCCTTTAGTGCTTTTTCTAAGCGTGCTTCGTAGCCGGTTAAGTTTATTTTTGCTTCATTAAATCGGGCATAGTCTATAAATTCTTTTGAAAGCGTATCATCAACTTGAAAGTTTTCTAAGAAATCATTAAAGGTCATTCCTTTAAAAAGGGCTCTGTTTTCTTCTAGATATTCAAAAATAAAATAACTCATAAAGCCACTTCTAGATACATATTGAATTGTTTCGCTACCTACACTAGTATCTTTTGGCACAAAAACATCTGGAATAATCCCTCCACCACCATAGACAATTTTACCCTTTGGGGTTACAAACTTTAGCGAATCTACCACCTCAATATCTTCTTTATGTTCTAGTTCGCCATTTTTATAGCGTTTTTCATAATCGCTATAATAATCGTCATTGCCATTACCGTAGGGTCTTTGAATAGAACGACCGGTTGGGGTATAATATCTTGCTATAGTTAATCGTACTGCACTACCGTCACCTAGAGACATTTCTCTTTGTACCAATCCTTTGCCAAACGAACGTCTACCTATGATGGTTCCTTTATCATTGTCTTGAAGTGCTCCGGCAACAATTTCACTAGCTGAAGCAGAATTTTCATTGAGTAATACATATACTTTTCCGTGTTCAAAATCACCGCGACTGCTAGCATATGTTTTATTAATATCTCCACTTTTATTTTTGGTAATAAGCACAAGCTTATCATCTTCTAAAAATTCATCAACAATACGTTCTGCGGTAGATACATAACCTCCGGGATTATTACGAAGGTCGAGTACCAGACTGTTAATTCCGGCGTCTTTAAGCTCTTCAAGCGCCTCTTCAAACTCTTCATAGGTTGATTCAGCAAAACGGTTCAACTTAATATATCCTAATTGATCTGAAAGCTTATACGAAGCGTCTACACTTACTAAAGGCACTTCTTTTCTTCTGAATTTGAAATCTAAAAAATCATTTTTAGTATCGCCTCTTCTGTAAACTTTAAGTTTGACTCTTGAGTTTTTTTCACCTTTTAAATATGAGATAATACTATCGCGATTGATACTATCTCCAAATATTTTTTTATCATCTACATATAGAATACGGTCACCTCCTCGTATTCCGGCTCGTGCAGCGGGACCTCCTTTAATTGACCGTATCACCGCAATGGTATCTTTATAAACATAGTAGCTTACGCCTATACCTACAAAGTTTCCGCGCATATCATCTGCGTTTTCTTCATATTGGTCACTAGGAATATAAACTGAATGCGGATCTAGGTTTTCCAAAATACCATTAACAGTAACATCTACAATGCTATCTGTGTTTACACGGTCTACATATTCATAGTCTATGTAATCTATAAGTCTGTTAAGTTTATCTTTTTTGCTATTGGTTGCAAAAATTTTTTCAGTAGTATCATTAAAGTTGAGTTTTGAACCCACAAAAATTCCTGCGGCCAATGCCGTTCCTATGATAAGAGGTAGGTATTTTTTATGGTAGCCCATCTGTATTAATCTAAGTCTTCAATCTGCGTTATGGTAACGCCTGCTTTTTCCAAAAATTTTATTCCGCTGTTGTCTTTATAGCCTTTGTGATATACTAGTCTGGTAATACCTGCTTGGTGAATTAATTTGCTACATTCTTTGCAAGGTGACAATGTTATGTACAGTGTTGCTCCTTTACAAGATTGGGTTGAAGAAGCTACTTTTAATATTGCATTTGCTTCTGCGTGAAGCACATACCACTTGGTATAGCCTTCTTCATCTTCACAAAAATTTTCAAAACCACTAGGTGTACCATTGTAACCATCACTAATTATCATTTTATCTTTAACAATAAGTGCGCCAACTTGTTTTCGTTTACAATAAGAAAGTTTACTCCATTCTTGCGCCATACGTAAATAGGCGATATCGTATTGTCGTTGTTTACTAATACTCATAGTGTTATAAATAGCGAAATTAGCAGGAAGTTACATGATTGCAAAATTTCCTTTGTTAAGCATTTGCAAAAGCTTGAAATATTAAAAATATCAATATTTACTGAAACTTAACTATCTCAACTGTAAGATATTTCAGAAAATAATTAAAAAATCCAGTTTTCCATTAATATAGGAATCACAAGACCAATTACTATTGAAGAAATAACCAATACCCAGTCTCGTTTATTAAATCGGAAAACTGTTTGCACTAGAAATCCCAAAATTAATACCAAAATTACTACGATAATTTGAGCCGCTTCAATACCCAGTGCAAATTCTAAAAGATGGATAATGCTTTGATCACTGCTTATCATTTTAAAATATCCTGCAAAACCAAAACCATGTATCAAACCAAAAAATAAGGTAGAAACGTAGAGTAAACCTAACTTTTCGGCTTTCCTTTCTTTCCCGGCAGTGAACAAGTTAAACAATGCTGTAACCAAAATTGTAATGGGTATTAAAAACTCAATCCAACTACTAGACACACTTACTACAGAATAATTGGCCAACAATAAAGAAACGGTATGACCTACCGTAAAGAGTGTTACCAAAAGTAACAATTTACGCCAAGCATTAAATGTATAAGCTGCACACAAAACAATAATAAATAGTACGTGGTCATATGCCTGCCAATCTAGTACGTGCTCTAATCCAAGTTTAAAATAAAGCCAAAAATCATTCATTGAGGAAGTGTTTAAAATTTCTCAAAGGTAGGAAAAGTCAGCAATATTTAATACCTTTAGTAATCAACTGAAAATCAACTCACATGAAAAAAATTTTACTTTTTACATCTTTACTAATAGGTTTCACATCATTTAGCCAGGACCCAGACCCAGATTTATTTCAAACTTGGCATTTAATTGAATACCATTATGAAATGGACGACCACCCTGTTTCAGATGTTAATCCTCCTATTTCACCTACTATAACTATTACAAACTCTTTGGGTTTTACAGGTGAAGGTGCCTGTAACGACTTTTCAGGTGTTTTTACTCACTCTGAAAATGGAAGCATATTAATAATTGAAAATTTCAATCCAACTACAGAAACCTGTGAGGAGCCTGACCACATAAATTTTGAAGATAACTACTTTGAATTTTTTGATACAGGTTATCAACTTGGGTATGAAATCGAGGATGGTAATTCTGGTCAACAAACTCTCAAATTAGAAAGCGTTATTTTTTCGGGTATGAGTTTTAGTAATAGAAAACTAAGCACCGCTGAAAATAAACAATCAAAGTTTAACCTTTATCCCAATCCAGCCACTGAGTCGCTTTTTATCACTTCAGAAAATAATTTGATTGAAAAAATTGCTGTCTATTCCATTAACGGGAAATTGGTACTTTCAGAAAAAGAGAACGTCAATCTACTAAATGTCTCGTCACTTTCTAACGGGTTGTATTTTGTTGAAATTACTTCAGAAAATGGAACAGCGATTCAAAAATTTATAAAACAATAAGTATGAAAAAATTGATACTTCTTTGTTTCTTGTTAATAACCTTTAAAAACCATAGTCAAGAACCTAACCCAGATTTATTTAAAACCTGGTATCTACATAGTATAACAATAGATAATGTAGACTATTCGCCAACCGATTATGGATATTATCCAGATATACAGTTAAATCAAACTAATGAAGGTGTTATTTTTTATATTGCAGACCCTCTAAATGTATCTTGCTCATTTGAATATGTAAGTTTTTTTACAAATCCAACTTCATTTCAGCTCCCTAATTCTATTGTGTGTTTACCACTTCAAACCTGTCTTGATGGTCCTGAAGGTCCTTGTAGTCAAATCTACGGTATGCACGCAGACTATTATTATGACACCATTTTAACCGCTTTAAACTATACTCTTACCATTAATGAAGACGAGACACAAACACTAACAGTTACTAACGAGAATAGCGATGTTGCCCAATACGGTAACGAACGGTTGTTATCTACTACAAGTTTTGTTGCTACCAACCTTAGAGTATACCCAAACCCAGCCACTGAAACGCTTTTTATCACTTCAGAAACTGATTTAATTGAAAAAATTGCTGTCTATTCCATTAACGGAAACTTGGTGCTTTTAGAAAAAGAGAACGTCAATCAACTAGATGTATCGTCACTTTCTAACGGGTTGTATTTTGTTGAAATTACTTCAGAAAATGGAACAGTGATTCAAAAATTTATAAAACAATAAGCATGAAAAAAACGCTACTCTTTTTACTTACACTAAGTACTTGTGCAACAATTTTTGCCCAAGAAACTGTTTTGTTAGAAACAGAATGGATTACCCAAAATTTAATTATTGATGGAGAAGATCATATTCCATCAAATACTGGAGCAAACTTCAAACTAAATATTTATTATTCAGAATCTGATGACATCTACACGTTATTTTTTATGTCTGCTTTAACTATGCCCAGTACAGAGATTACTTTTACTATGGGGGAACAAGAATTTATCACAAATAATAATTGGGTTAGCCTAACTGATGGTATTTGCAGCTCTAATACTACCCCTTGCGGGATATTCGGAAATATGCTTAATGAGTTTTATATGGGAGTAAACTCAACCCCTATTTCAAAGACTTTTGATTATGAATTAGGCATTGATGAAAATGACAATCCAACATTGGTTATTACAGATGCAAATGGAGACCAAGCGATTTATGGAACTGAGTCTGTTTTAAATATTACAAATTTTTCTGAAAACTCTTTTAAACTATACCCAAACCCAGCCATTGAAACACTTTTTATCACTTCAGAAACTGATTTAATTGAAAAAATTGCTGTTTATTCCATTAACAGGAAGTTGGTACTTTCAGAAAAAGAAAACGTCAATCAACTAGATGTATCGTCACTTTCTAACGGGTTGTATTTTGTGGAGATTACTTCAGAAAATGGAACAGCAATTCAAAAATTTATAAAGCAATAATTATGAAAAAACTACTACTTTTTTTAACAGTCTTATTAATAAGTTTTTTATCAGTAGCACAAAACCCTGTTCTATTTGAAAACAATTGGTATTTACAGAGCTTTACTTTTGATAGTGTAAACTATAATGTTCCTGTAGATGATCCATTGTATAGCCAACAAATAATCTTTGACGAAACAAGTGACGGTTATTATATTTCAACTTTTATTACTAGTGAAACATTTTCCGCAAGCCCTACTTTTGACAATAACACGTTTACCACCCAAATCCCCACTATTACATTATTTGGCTGTGATGATTATTGCGAGTTAGAACAAGCTTATTTATATGATTTCTTTTTTAGAGAAGCAGAGCCCTACACATTTAATTATACAATAGCCCACGTTGACGATGGCAACGGAGGAGTTATAGAGTTGGATGTTATCGATCAAGAAGGTAATATAGCAACATACTACGATACACGCTTATCTATTCCTGAACACAACAAGCTTGATGTATCCATATATCCCAACCCAGCCACTGAAACGCTTTTTATCACCTCAGGAAATAATACCATTCAAGAAGTTTCTATATTTTCAGTTAACGGGCAATTGGTACTTTCAGAAAAGGGAAATATCAATCAATTGAGCGTTTCGGCGCTTTCCAACGGGTTGTATTTTATTGAGATTGTTTCGGAAAACAGAACGGCAATTGAAAAGTTTATAAAAAAATAAAGCTCCAACATTTCTGTTGAAGCTTTGTACCTTGGGTGGGAATCGAACCCACACTCCCGAAAGAACTGGATTTTGAATCCAGCGCGTCTACCAGTTCCGCCACCAAGGCTTATTGGGACGGCAAAAATACAATTTTTTTCATAAAACTTAATATTTCTAGCCCTCATTTTTAACTCGCTTTGCAATTAATTTTTACATTTGTAACCAAACTTTTTTAAACTCTACATTATGTCCGTTCCTATTCCCGAACCCAAGATTTTTGCTTGTAAACAGAGTGAAACATTAGCCGCTAAAATTGCCGAATCTTTTGGCATTCCTTTAGGAAAAGTAATCACTTCAACATACAGCGATGGTGAATTTCAACCATCTTTTGAAGAATCTGTTCGCGGAAGTCGTGTTTTTATAATTGGTTCTACTCACCCTAATAGTGACCATTTAATGGAAATGCTTTTAATGCTAGACGCTGCAAAAAGAGCTTCAGCTAGACACATCACAGCTGTACTTCCTTATTTTGGGTGGGCTCGTCAAGATAGAAAAGACAAACCTCGTGTGCCAATCGCTGCAAAACTAGTTGCAAAAATGCTTGAAACAGCCGGAGCTACACGTATTATTACAATGGATTTACACGCCGACCAAATTCAAGGATTTTTTGAAAAACCGGTAGATCACCTTTTTGCATCAACGATCTTTTTACCACATTTACGTCAATTAAATTTAGACAATTTGACTATTGCTTCTCCAGATATGGGCGGAAGTAAGCGTGCATATGCCTACTCAAAAGCTCTAGAAAGTGACGTAGTAATTTGCTACAAACAACGAGAAAAAGCAAATGTAATCTCACATATGGCATTGATTGGCGATGTGAAAGGTAAAAACGTAGTCTTGGTTGATGATATGGTTGATACCGCAGGCACCTTAACCAAAGCTGCAGATTTAATGATGGAGCGTGGCGCGTTAAGTGTACGTGCCATTTGTACCCACCCTATTTTATCTGGAAATGCATATGAGCGCCTTGAAAATTCAAAGCTAGAAGAATTAATTGTTACAGACTCAATCCCATTGAGACAGAAAAGTGACAAGGTAAAAGTATTGACTTGCGCAAATCTTTTTGCCGATGTAATGCTAAGTGTAAACGCTAATAAAAGTATAAGTTCAAAGTTTTTAATGTAACCTTCAGCAAAACAGATAGAAAAAGCGGTAAAATAACCGCTTTTTTATTTTCAGTAAAGAGAAAAAAACCGCATCTTTGCACTCCAAAATTTTATAATACTAAAAAACAACAATGAAATCACTTACAATCAAAGGATCTAAAAGAGAAAGCGTGGGCAAATCGGCAACGAAAGCTTTACGTAATGCTGGAAAGGTTCCTTGCGTCGTGTACGGAGGGGATGAAACAGTTCATTTTTCAGCATATGAAACAGAATTTCAAAACCTTATCTATACACCAGACGTATTCCGTGTTGTATTAGAACTAGAAGGTGGCGAAACAATTGACTGTGCTTTACAAGACATTCAATTTCACCCGGTAACAGACCAAATACTTCACATTGATTTCTATCAGTTATTTGACGGTACACCTATAAGCATGACCATTCCGGTACGTGTAAGCGGTAACGCAAGAGGTGTTAAAAATGGTGGTGTATTACGTATTATCAACCGTAGATTACGTGTAAGAGCACTTCCTAAAAACTTACCAGATTTTATCGATGTAGATATCACAAACATGAAAATTGGTGATGTGTATACCGTAGGAGATGTTAAAACAGAAGATTTTGAATTTTTACAAGATGACAAAGAAGTTATCTGTCAAGTAAGAACATCTCGTACAGCAATTGTTGATGAAGCTGATGAAGACGAAGATGATGAAGATGAAGAAGGAGCAGAAGGCGATACTGAAGGAGCTGCAGAAGGAGCAGAAAATACTGAAGCACCTGCTGAAGAATAAATTCATCTTTCTTAAGATATATAAAAAGCATCCCACTCATTTGGGATGCTTTTTTTATTTTTACTGCTGAAACCGATACAAAGAAATGTGGTCTTTTTTAAAAAACCTTTTTAAAACTACTAGCAACCCCTACACAGAAGGCGATCCCATGAAAAAATTTTTAATAGTCGGCTTAGGAAACATTGGGCCAAAATATCATAATACACGCCATAACATTGGTTTTAAAGTTTTAGACAAGCTTGCCGAAGAAAACAGTCTTACCTGGCAAACCGAAAAACTAGGAGATATTACAGTTCATAAAAAGAAAGGAAGAACATTTTTACTTCTTAAACCCAGCACCTTTATGAATTTAAGCGGAAAAGCCGTTCGCTATTGGCTGGATAAAGAAAAAATTCCGTTAGAAAATTTACTGGTTATTACCGATGATTTAAATTTACCTTTTGGTACACTTCGCATTAAAACAAAAGGAAGTGATGGAGGGCACAATGGATTGAAAGACATTCAAAATACTTTGCAAACCAACAAGTATAATAGATTTAGATTTGGCATTAGTGATGAGTTCAGCAAAGGGCGCCAAGTAGATTATGTTTTGGGAGAATGGGATGAAACCGAAGAAAAAAAGCTTCCAGAGCGACTAGAAAAAGCCGGTAACGCAATTGAGTCTTTTGGATTAGCAGGAGTTAACAATACCATGAACACTTTTAACGGAACATAACGTGCAAGAATATACTTCAGCTTCAACATATGATAATAACAAAGCTTGTGTGGTAACCATTGGTACTTTTGATGGTGTTCACATAGGGCATAAAGCAATTTTGAATCGCTTAATTCAAACAGCTAAAAAAGATAATCTAGACGCTGTTTTACTTACTTTTTTTCCGCATCCTAGAATGGTTTTGCAGAAAGATTCAAACATTCAATTAATTAATACACTTTCAGAAAAAAAGGAACTTCTAGAAAAAACCGGACTGGATCATTTGATTATTCATCCATTCACTAAAGAATTTTCTCGTTTAACTGCTGTTGAATATGTGCGTGATATTTTAGTAAATAACTTAAAAGCCAAAAAAGTTATTATAGGTTATGATCATCGTTTTGGCAGAAATCGCACAGCAGATATATCTGATTTAAAAGAATTTGGCAAAACGTATGATTTTGAAGTTGAGGAAATTACAGCTCAAGAATTGGATGAAGTCACTGTAAGTTCTACAAAAATAAGAAAGGCTCTAGAAGTTGGTGATATTACAACAGCCAATCAATACTTAGGATACCCTTTCATGATTTCTGGAACAGTGGTAGAAGGAAAGGCTATAGGAAGAACACTGGAGTATCCTACAGCAAACTTAAAACCCTTTGAGTCTTACAAGTTAATACCTAAAAATGGCGTTTATATAGTGAAAGCCATTATAAACCAAAAAGAGGTTTTTGGTATCACAAGTATTGGCACAAACCCAACGGTGGGAGGAAAACAGAAAACTATAGAGACGTATTTTTTAGATTTTAACGAAAACTTATACAACAAATCTCTTCAAATTGAATTTATCACACACATTCGTGATGAAGAAACATTTGAAGGAATGGCAGCCTTAAAAAAAGCAATACAACAGGATGAGGCATTTGCTAGAAATTTTATAAAAAACGGTGAATAAATTTCTGTTTAAACATATTGATAATACCGGCTTGGTATTATGGCGAGTAGTTTTTGGCGCATTAATAGCTATTGAAGGATTTGGAGCTATTGCTACCGGTTGGGTAAAACGTACTTTGGTTGAACCAGATTTCACTTTCAACTTTATAGGTTTTGAGTTTTTACAACCTCTTCCAGGTGATTTAATGTATTGGTATTTTGCATTGATGGGTACTTTTGGCATTTTAGTCATGCTTGGCTATAAGTATCGATTTAGCATGTTTTGTTATGCTCTTATGTGGACCTGTGTTTATTTAATGCAAAAATCATCATACAACAATCATTATTATTTAATGATGTTACTATGTTGGCTTATGGTTTTTCTACCTGCAAACAGATGGTTTTCTATAGACGCACAACAAAACCAAAACTTAAAATCGCCATCAATGCCGCGATGGGTTTTACTTGTTTTTGTATTACAGGTATGGATTGTATATACATACGGCTCTATAGCAAAATGGTATCCCGGCTGGTTAGATGCCAGCGTTGCCGAATTATTTATGCGGGGTAAACGTGACTATTGGTTAATAGGTGATTTTTTACAGTTAAAGTGGGTACACTGGTGTATAGCTTATGTAGGTGTTTTATTTGATTTGCTTATAGTCCCTTTACTACTCTGGAAACGAACTAGGCTTGCAGCTTTTATTGCTTCAATCTTTTTTCATTTATTCAACTCATTTGTGTTTCAAATTGGTATTTTCCCGTATATGTCAATGGCTTTTGCATTCTTTTTCTTTTCTGCAGAAACCTTACAAAAACGCTTTCTTCCTAAGAAAACATTATACACCAAAGGTGAAGTAATTGTACCCAGCTACAAACCTGTGTTAGTTTCATTATTTTCAGTTTATTTTATTATTCAAATAGCATTACCGTTGCGTCACTGGTTTTTTAAAGACGACGTTCTCTGGACCGAAGAAGGTCACAGATTAAGTTGGCGTATGATGCTACGTAGTAAAGGCGGAAGCTTAACTGTGTGGACAAAAGAAAAAAACTCAAATGAAAGGAAACGATATTTTTATAATAAATTACTTTCCAAAAAACAACAACGTTCTGTAAAAACAAAACCAGATATGCTATGGCAATTAGCACAGCGTATTAAGGCTGCTGAAAAAGAAGAAGGTAGAGATGTAGAAGTTTACATGGATGTAAAAATAAGAGTAAACAATGGTAGTTATTACCAACTTATTGACAATACTGTAGATCTTGCTGCAGAAAACTGGCATCACTTTAAACATCACGATTGGATTTTACCTTCTACTGAAGGTTTTGCTCAAAAGAAAACCAACAAAAAACCTTAAAATAAAACAACCAATTACCTAACTTTGCGGTTTTAAAATTTTAGGACTATGTTACAAGTACACGAAATCCGCGAAAAAAAGGATGAATTTATCCAAGCGCTTGCCAAAAGAGGCCTTGACGCAAAAGATGATCTAGAAGCTGTGATCAATGCAGATGAACACCGCAGAAACACACAAACCAAACTAGATGAAACATTAGCACAGTCCAATAAATTTTCCAAAGAAATTGGGATGCTTTTCAAAAACGGTGAAACTGAAAAAGCAAATGCTTTAAAAGAACAGACTACCCAGCTTAAACAAGACTCAAAAACACTTCAAGAAGAGTTAAACACTGCCGAAGATAAGCTACAACAACTGTTATACAGCTTACCAAATGTGCCACACGAAAGAGTACCGGCAGGAAATAATGAAGATGATAACGAAGAAGTGTTTAAAGAAGGTGACATCCCAACACTTGATGAGGGTTCATTGCCACATTGGGAATTGGCAAAAAAATACGATTTAATTGATTTTGAATTGGGTGTAAAAGTCACTGGAGCCGGCTTTCCTATTTATAAAGGAAAAGGCGCAAGGTTACAACGTGCATTAATCACATATTTTTTAGATAAAAATACAAATGCTGGATATACCGAATATCAAGTTCCATTAATGGTAAATGAAGCGTCAGGCTACGGAACCGGACAATTACCCGATAAAGAAGGACAAATGTACCATGTTACAAACGATGATTTGTATATGATACCTACTTCTGAAGTTCCTATAACAAATATGTTTCGCAATGATTTGTTGATGCATAATGATTTGCCTATAACCTGTACCGGTTATACGCCTTGTTTCAGAAGAGAAGCAGGAAGTTATGGCGCTCACGTACGTGGTTTAAACAGGTTGCATCAATTTGATAAAGTTGAAATTGTACGTGTTGAACATCCCGAAACGAGTTATAAAGCACTTGAAGGGATGGTTGAACACATACAAACTATATTGCGTGAATTAAAATTACCGTATCGTATTTTACGACTTTGCGGCGGTGATTTAGGTTTTACAGCAGCACTAACCTATGACTTTGAAGTATTTTCTACTGCACAAGACCGGTGGCTAGAAATTTCTTCTGTATCAAATTTTGAAACATTTCAAGCCAATAGACTAAAACTTCGTTTTAAGGACAAAGACGGAACCAATAAACTAGCTCACACCTTAAACGGAAGTTCATTAGCATTGCCGCGAGTAATGGCAGGAATTCTAGAAAATTATCAAACCCCAGACGGAATCAAAGTACCAGAAGTTTTGGTACCATATTGCGGTTTTGACATAATAAACTAATAAAAATGTGGGCGGCTATTTGTCGCCCACTCTATCTTCATTCTGCTTTACAAAAGCTGCCCAACCGCTATAACTTTTTCCTGTTTCAATACGGCCTTCATTATAAAAATGACAAACTGCTGCTGCAAGACCATCTGTACTATCGAGGTTTTTTGGTAGTGTTTTTAAGTCTAGCGTGCTTTGTAACATTTTTGCAACTTGTTCTTTGCTGGCATTTCCATTACCGGTAATTGCCATTTTTATTTTTTTTGGAGAATATTCTGTAATAGGCACTTGTCGTGATAATCCGGCAGCCATCGCAACGCCTTGAGCCCTTCCCAGTTTAAGCATAGATTGTACATTTTTTCCAAAGAAAGGTGCTTCAATAGCAATCTCATCTGGATGATACGTGTCAATAAGCTCAATGGTACGTTCAAAAATAAGTTTAAGTTTTACGTAATGATCACTGTGTTTTTTAAGCTGAAGTTCATTCAATTGCATAAACTGCATCTTTTTTCCAACTACTTTTATAAGTCCAAAACCCATAATAGTTGTACCGGGATCAATCCCTAAGATTATTTTTTCTGAACTCATATTTGAAAACTTTCTGTAACTTCGTTTTTATGCGAATGGTATTGCACAAATCTAAACAATATTGGCTGGTTGCCCTAAAAGTTTTGGTGCTTGCATGTACTTTTGCGTATATCTTTCATAAAATTTCTTCACAAGAAAAAATACCATGGAGCGCTTTTGTTTCTGAAATTAAAGGTAACCAAATTGGGTTTATAATACTCTTTATAACATTGGCTCTTATCAATTGGACCTTTGAAATATTGAAATGGAAAACACTAGCTTCAAAGATTAAAAACATTTCATTTACCGAAGCTATAAAACAAACTTTAAGTTCACTAACAGTCTCATTACCTACACCTAACCGAATTGGAGAATATGGCGCAAAAGCATTTTTTTATGCTTCAGAAAAAAGAAAAGAAGTTATTTTTTTAAACTTTGTAGGCAATACTTTTCAAATGTTTGTCACTTGCTTTTTTGGCATTGTGGGATTGTATTACTTTTTACAAAATCATTCATTACCTGCTTCAAGTACAAATGTAATTTTACTTTGTGTTTTCCTTCTGTTGATTTGTTTTTTGGGTTATTTTTTTAGAAGAAAGCAGCTGATAATTAAAGGGTTATCTGTTTTAAGAATGTTTAATTATGTAAAAAGGCTACCTTCAAGTATCAAAACAAAAGTGCTTCTATTTTCGGTTTTTAGGTATGTGATTTTTGGATTTTTATTTTACCAACTTTTAGTTTTTTTTGGAGCTAATGTGAGTTTTATTGAAGCGCTGCCTTACATTTTTGTAATGTATTTTTTAGTCTCTATAGTACCCTCATTTTTGCTTTTTGATGTTGTAATACGAGGCGGGGTTGCTGTATGGCTTTTTTCACTTATTGGCGTTGCTGAATTAAAAATACTTTCGGCAGTATTTTCAATGTGGATTTTAAATTTTATCATTCCTGCGTTATTGGGAAGTTATTTTGTAATCACTTATAAGCGTAATCTTTTATGATGTATTTGGGATTTATTTTACTTAGCCTATATCTTTTTTTATTACTGTATGTATGGATAGGTGTGGTGAAATTAAAACCATTTGTTTTAGAAAAAAAGAATCCAAAAAATGCATTTTCTATTGTTATTCCGTTTCGAAATGAAGCTGAACACCTTCCGCAACTAGTTCACTCATTAAAGCAGCTCAATTATCCTCACGAGCTCTTTGAGGTTTTATTTGTTGATGATGCATCTGAAGATGATTCGGTTTTTGAGCTTTCAAATGCATTAAAAAATTGTGTTTTTCCTTTTAAAATAATTAGAAATAAACGGGTTTCGGCTTCTCCCAAAAAAGATGCCATTACCCTCGCAGTAGCTAAAGCAAAAAACCAGTGGATACTCACTACAGATGCCGACTGTATAGTTCCAAAAAACTGGTTGCATTGTTTTGATGCATATATTCACAAAACAAATTTGCACATGGTTTGTGGCCCGGTTTTTTACTCAAGTAATGGAAGTTTTTTACAAAATTTTCAACAATTTGATGGATTGAGTTTACAAGCTGTAACAATAGGCGGATTTGGACATAAGCATGAAATATTATGCAATGGAGCTAATATTGCTTTTAAAAAAGAAACTTTTAATCAAGTTAACGGCTATAACGGTAACAATCACATTGCTAGTGGTGATGATATATTTTTATTAGAAAAATTTAAACTTCATATACCAAATTCGGTTGGTTTTTTAAACACTAAACACGCTTTGGTAACTACACAACCAGAACATACTTTCAACCAAATAATCAATCAACGCGTACGTTGGGCTTCTAAAACTACAAAACAGCAAAATTGGATACCTAAAGCTATTGGACTGTTAGTTTTTGCTATGAATTTGTATATGGCATTGGGCTGGATATATGTTTTTACCGATTTAAAATTTCTTACTTTTTACCTGTTTGTTTTTTTAATTAAAATTTTGGTAGATGGCTTTTTAATTTTTTCAGTAGGTACTTTTTTTAGTAAAAAAACAGTGTCAAGTTCATCATTATTTCAGTTTTTAATAAGTAGTTTTTTATATCCCATAAGCACGGTTGTTGTTTGCATACTTAGTCTTTTAGGCACTTACCAATGGAAAGGCAGGAGTTTTAAGACATAGCCAAAAATTGATTACCTTTAGTAAACTTAAAAGTATTAATCCTATCGCTATGAAACGTATACTTTTTCTATTTTGCTTTATTACAACTCTAATCTCGTATTCGCAACAAGAATATACTATTGACGGTCAAACTTACATTCTAAAAACCGAAGTAAAAGGCCCTATAAACCTCTTATGGAACAGCATTGATAATGAATATAGGTATTTTATCAAAAAAGGAGCATCAATTACAGAGCTTAAAAACACTAAGAAAAACGGGGTTTATCAAGAAGAATATAAAACTACTTTAAAAGCCCAAGCACCGGAGGCTACACTACCTATAGACAAAGTAAAGTTAACCTTACCAAGTCTTAGCAAATACGTCATAAACTATAACAAACAGGTTGATCCTACTTACACATCTAGCAGCGAAACAATACAACTTAAAACAAGGCTTGGAGCCTTTGCCGGAGTATCAAACAATGTGTATTATACCAATCCAGACAATACAATATTACCGGCTTTAGGTGTTGAATTTGAAATTATTGATGATGTAAAACTAAAACGTCACGCTTTAGTTGTTCGCTTTAAGCAATTGCTAGAAAGTGATGACTATGATTTCTCATATTCAGAATTTTCATTGAACTATCGTTTTAAGTTTATAAAATCAACTAAAATTGATGTGTTTGTAAACGCAAAAGTTGCTGCATACTCCTATGCATCTAGAGATGTAACCTTTATTAACTCAAGTGGGAATGAAGAACGCATTACCGGTTCTGGAGGTGATTTACAAGCTCCGGGAGCATTTGGCTTGGGGGCAGATTTTGCTCTTGGCAACGGCTACCTTACTTTTTCTTATAATGATATTGTCGCAATAGGTCTTGAAAGTAGTGATGAGTTTCCGGTAGATTTTACGCTGGGGTACAAATTTAACTTATAAAGGATCATCGGTTTGTAAAACAATAGGAAGCGTAAACTTGGTCTTTACAGGAATACCACGCTTATAAGCCGGTGCCGTAAGAGAAATAGAATCTATTTTGTTTATTAACCGTTCTTCTAGCCTAGGCAATTCTGCTTTGGTCAAGCTATCCATAGCTATATTCTTCACAGTAAGTTTTCCTTCTTCTGAAATTGAAAATTGTATATGGATGGTATCGTGCAAAGAATGAATAGAAACATCTTTATTATTACTAACGGCTTCAAATAAAAACATAGATAACGTTTTCTCAAAACACATTTTCTGTTCTTTCTTTTCTGATAAAGATTCACATGCTTTAAAAACAGGATATTGATCTACTTCTTTCCAATCAATTGTTTTAATCTCCTCATCATAGAAGGTTTCCGAAGAAATCTTTTCGGTTTCAAAAAACTGACAAGAAGTTGCCAGTATGAAAATTGTTAAAAGTAAAACGTATTTCATTTCAGAATTAATCCAACTTGAAAAGTACAAATTTACTGAAACTTAATTCGTTGAAAAATGAAGTTCTTTAATAAAAAAACCCAAAACTAAATAGCTTCGGGTTTTATAAAGGATAGACTATCTTTTTTACTATTCAACTATAAATAATATTGGAAGGGAATACAGTACATTTACTTTTTTCCCATTCTCTTCGCCAGGTTGCATCTGCGGGATTTTATTCACTACGCGAAGCGCTTCAGCTTCTAAATTAGGATGTGGTGCACGAGCTCGCACATCTGTCACGTTTCCTTGTTTGTCTATTTTAAACTGGACAAAGATGCGTTGTTTTCCAGTCAATCCGGCATTCTTAGCTACTTTAGTATTGAAGTTTTCCTGCGCCAGTTTTATAATTTTATTAGACATACATTTTTTGGCTTCTTCATTGCTCAAACCTTCACAACCTGGATAGGTGGGTACTTTGTCAATGGTTCCAAATGGAACGTCCATTATATCTTTACTTTCATCTAGATATTCTTCGACAGAGGTATAAACCCTATCTCCCGGATTTGCTTTTGTAGCTAAAAATTGAAGTGCTTTCTCTTCTTCAGGAGTTAAATTACCTTTTTTCATAATAGCTTCAGAAAGCTCATTTATTTTTGTCATCACCTCGCTCTCATCTGTACTAGAAACAAGATTGGCTTCATCCTTAACAGTATCTGCATCATTTGTACACGAGGTGTAAAACAGCATTCCACAAACGACGGGGATAAGTAATAAATACTTTAGTTGAAATATTTTCTTTGATTTTGATTTTTGTAACATAACGATTCGTTTTTTGATTAATGATTGATTGAAAAATGTATTTGTAAAAGATATTGACGAGGTTTGAAACACTTGCGACAATAAACTTTGATAATATTGCTTGTTGGATTGCTGTTTTGCAACTTCTCTATCTGCTATAAACTCTTGCAACTCGGTTATTTTTTTCTGAAACACATATACCAACGGGTTAAACCAGCAGATAATGCGTAAGAATTCAAAAAACAACAAGTCTATAGTATGCTTATGTGTTGCATGTACCTTCTCGTGTATTAAAATATTTTCTTGTTCACTTTTTGAAAGGTTGTTCCCTATAAAAACGGTATTAAAAAATGAAAAAGCAGCTGTACTATTGGGCAGGTAAATTAAATGGTAATTATCAAGTTTTGCTTGTGTTCCGCTTTGTTTTAAGGTATAAAAACGATACAGTTTTGCAGTAAAAATGACGAGTGCTATAAAAGCCCCAAATATCCATATAGTTTGAAGTATTGTAGAAAGAGATAAAATTGAAGTATCCATTTGTGAAATAGTAACCGGATCTAAAGCAATAGCCTCCTGAGGAGTATTTTTACCCACCATCACTGCCGGAAGTTGTATTAAATACTGTTCCGGAACAGCATTACGAAATGCTTCAATTTTAAACAACGGTAATACAAAGCTTAATATAGGAGTGATTAATAAGTAAATTCTGTTCCAGCTAAAAAAAGTTTCCTTTTTCAGAAATAGATCATATACTATTAAAAACAATAGTTGAAAAGCGATAGTTTGTAAAATGTAATGTATCATGACTTTTCTTCTTTATTAATTTCTTTCATAATCGTTTCTAGCTCATGGATACTGATGTCATTTTTTTTCATAAAAAACGAAACCATACTTTTAAATGAACCTTGAAAATATCCATCTACCAGCTTGTTAATCGATTGATTGCTATACTCAGACTTTTTTACTTTCGGAAAGTAAGTATGACCACGGCCTTCTTTTCTGTAATCAACAAAATCTTTGTTTTCTAAAATCCTAACAATCGTTGACACAGTATTGTACGCGGGTTTGGGTTCTGGCAGCTCATCAATAATAGCTGCAACATTTGCTTCTCCTAGTTGCCAGAGAATATGCATAATATCTTCTTCTGCCTTTGTAAGTTGCTTCATAATTGTTTTCTTGTGTTTTCAAATATAAACTAAATATTTAGTTTAAACTAATTTTTTAGTTATAAAGTTGTAACACTTCTGTAATTTTAGAGTCTAATTGAATATGGAAATAGTTTTACTTGTTTTAGGCTTGGTATTAATGCTGGTTGGTATTTTGGGAAGTATATTACCCGTTTTACCGGGCGTTCCTATAAGTTGGTTAGGATTAGTGGTTCTCTACCTAGCTCCTTCAATTGAGTTTGATTGGGTATTTATAACCGTAACCGGAATTGTAGCAATTGGTTTATATATTCTAGATTATGTAATTCCTGCGATGGGCACTAAAAAATTTGGCGGAAGCAAAGCCGGAGCTTGGGGGACCACTATTGGCTTGGTAATTGGTATCATTGCCCCTATCCCCTTTGGAATACTAATAGGCCCCTTTATAGGTGCTCTGGTAGGTGAGTTGTTGTTTAATAAAACCGAAGGTACATTAGCTTTTAAAGCTGCAATTGGTTCTTTTATTGGATTTTTAGCCTCAACCTTTATAAAGTTTTTGGCAACCGTAGTGTACTTGGGTTTGTTTATTTATAAAGTATGGGTGTTTAGAGATTTACTTTTTTAAATCCATTCTGTTTTTTCTTCAATTGAAGTTTTTCTTTGTCCTTCTAGCAAAACCTCATCATATTTTCCCATATAGAAAAAACCTAAACATTGTTCACCCTCTTGAAATGTAACAAGTTTATGTAAATGATCTTTTAAAGCCGGCGAACTCCAATAAGCACCAATATTCATTTCTTGAGCGGTTAACCACATATTTTGAACAGCCATTGCTGTAGCCGCTACCTCTTCCCATTCTGGTACAGATTCTTTGGTGTCACGCTGCATACAAATAGCAATAACGCAAGCAGATTGCATTGGCTTTTCAGCTATTTTTTTTTGTTTAAATTCTGAAGGGCTTTCTGCTATTTCCTTATATGTTTTTGATAAAAAGTCTGCTAATTGTTGTCTAGAACTTTCTGAATGGAAAACCTTAAAACGCCAAGGTTCTGTTTTTCTATGTGTAGGAGCCCAATTTGCAGTTTCGAGAATTTTTTCAATTTCTTCTTTTGAAATAGGTGTATTGTTATATTGAACTGGAAAAACCGATCTTCTAGACCGAATGTGTTCTGAAATCATAAAGGTTTAATTAATTCTGTTTGTAAACAATTACAGGTATTCTTTAACAAGTTCAACAAGAGTGTTGGCATCTTGTTCACCGCTTTGGCGCCATTTCATTTCACCATTTTTGTAGATCATAAGCGTGGGCAAAGCCTTTACGCGAAGTGCTTCAGCTAATTCTTGATTTTTATCTACGTCTATTTTAATGACTTTTGCTTTATTGCCAAGCGTAGCAGCTGCATCCCGAAGTATAGGGTGCATCTCTTTTGAAGCTTCGTGTCTATCAGCAAAAAAAGCTAATAGTACTGGCAGCTTAGTTTCGATTAATTCTCCAAATTTTGACATTTCTTACCTTGTTTCTTGAATAAATCTATTACAAATATAGTATTTCCCTTGCATTATGCGTCCTTCCCTTTCTTTTTAAGTTGAATTACAGTTATTTCGGGCCAAATTCCTACTCGTCCTGGATACCCTAAAAATCCAAATCCTCGATTCACATTTATATATCTTCCTAGCTCTTCATAAATTCCTGCCCAATTTTCATATCGATATTTTACAGGGCTCCATCTTATTACACCGGGAATTTCTATACCAAACTGCATTCCGTGCGTATGACCGCTTAATGTAAGTTGGTAATTTCTTTCATCTGTTTTTATTTGAGATTGCCAGTGTGATGGATCGTGACTCATCACAATTTTAAAGTCTTCTTTTGAAACACCTTCAGAAGCCTTTTTAAGATCGCCAGCTTTTTTAAACCCTCCTTCGCCCCAATTCTCAACACCTATGAGCTTTATCTGCTCTCCATTTTTTGAAAGGGTGCGGTTTTCATTAAGCAGTAAATCCCATCCCATTTCTTTTTGTAATTGTTTTAATTGAGAAAGGTTTTCTGCTTTTTCGGATTGTGAATTCCAGTTTACATAGTCTCCATAATCGTGATTTCCTAAAACTGAATACACTCCATCTGCTGCTTTTAAAGAAGAAAAGGTAGTTTTCCAACGTTGCATTTCTTCAGCTAAATTATTTACCAAATCACCTGTAAAAAGAATAATATCACTTTTTTGTTGATTTACTAAATCTACAGCATATTTTACTTTTTCTTCGTCACTGAAACTGCCACTGTGAATATCACTTATTTGTGTAAGTGTATACCCGTGAAATGCCTCAGGTAAATCATCAAACTCTAGAGCATATTTCAATACTTTATAATTATACCTTCCTTTATACATTCCGTAAAGTAAAGAAGCAAAGGGAATAGCCGCTAGACCAAGAGCTATGGTGCTTACAAATTTTCTTCTTGATGGTAAATAGAAAGAATCATTACTATTTATTTTGGTATATAAACCTGAAAATAGGCGAAAAATATCTTCACCAAACATAATGATTATTAATATGAGTTTGGGCACAAAAACCGCTAGAAAAAACCCAAAAACATACATTCGGCTTACACTCATATTTCTGTCTGAATCTACAATACCTAGTTCATAAATTAATGCTCCTAATAATACTAACGAAATAACAATCCAGGCAGAATAGAGCCAGTTATTACGCGATATAGTTTTTAATGCTTGAAAAGCATAAATATCAACTAGAATGTAAACAACAATGAAAATGATCCAACGTAGCGCCATAAATAATCTAAGAATTTTTAAAGATACTATGTTTAAAAATGCTGAAATCTGAATTCACTTTTTTTTAACTGTTTTGTAGCTTTTAATAGTTTTTCAAAAGGCTTAGTTACGTAACTTTTCAAAAAAAAACAGAAGAAAATGATTATTACATAACACACTAACTATTAAAAAGTTATACGCTACGTAGTAACTCTTATTTTTTCAGAAAAAAGATGATTTATTGAAATTGCCTTGTAATTTTTAGTAGCTTTGTAGTACATAAGTAGGTTGACCAACCTAAGGGTGGTCGATCAAATTTGGGGCGAAAAGTCATCACAACTGTGGTGACTTTTCTATTTTAACTCTTTACGTCTAGAGCATCGCGGAGGGCGTTTCCTATAAGCATAAAAGCTGTTACAAGACTCATAATAGCCAATCCCGGCACTATTGCAAGCCAAGGTTTTCCTAAAACAATATACGCGTAGTGGTCTTTTATAATTCCTCCCCAACTAGGCATGGGAGGCTGTGCTCCAATACCTAAAAAGCTTAACCCACTTTCAATTAAAATAGCAGAAGCAAAGTTTGCTGCCGAAATTATGATAACAGGAGCCATAGCATTTGGTAAAATATGCTTTGTGATAATACGAAAGTCATTAAATCCTAATGCTCTGGCAGCAGTTACATACTGCATTTGCTTAACGCTCATAACTTGACCTCGCACTACCCGAGCTACTTCAACCCACATAGTGAGTCCTACAGCTATAAAAACTTGCCAAAAACCCTTTCCTAGAGCCAATGTGATGGCTATTACCAACAGTAAAGTAGGTATAGACCACGTTACATTGATAATCCACATTATGGCTGCGTCTACTTTTCCGCCAAAATATCCAGCTATTGCACCTAGACTCACACCAATGATTAATGAAATTAACACAGCAATAAACCCAATACCTAATGAAATGCGTATGCCTATAAGCATTCTACTCAACAAATCACGGCCGTACTTATCAGTTCCGAGCAAAAACTTTTTTTCTGAAATGTAGTGCTCAGGTATGTGTTTTACTTGTTGAGCTTGAGAAAATAAATGTAATGCATATTCTTTTTGCAATCCTTCAGATGAGTCACTTGTATATAAGGTAGCTTGTAAGGTTGAATCTTTAATTTTATATGCTGAAATAGGAATTTCAGTATCAGCATTCTTTTTTCCGAAGAAAAACTCTGAAATTGAATTTTGAGAAGTTATTTCAGAAGGAATTGTAAGCATCTGTACTGAAAATCCAGGTGCTTTTGAATGAATAGATAAGTGCATTTGATTTGCATCTTGAGAGTTGTCTGGCGCCAAGGCGTAGGCAAAAATAGCAACGACCACACACACTAGTATAAAAACAAAACTAAAAACGCCCCAAAAGTTCTTTTTGAACTTTTGGAGCGCTAATTGGGTTAATGAGGTAGAGGTTTTCACACTGTAAATGTAACAAAAAGTGTTTAGCTTTTATGTGTTAAAACCCACGACTAAATGATCAAAAATTAATTTTTGATATCTGCCATTTTACCTGCTTTGATGTTATTGATTTTTAAATCTCTCAATACATTTACTGCTTCTTCTACGTAAATATCTTTGGCTAAGTTGATATGCCATCTTTTACGTTTTTCACGTAAGGTAGTGTCTTGTTTCATTAATTCAACTTCGTATGGCAATGATCTATAGCTTAATTTATTATCATATGTATCAATAGAGTCAAATTTTTTGGTTTCTTCTTTTCTTCTATCAATATCTGCTACATATTTTTCAAAGTTTAACGGCACTTCAACTTCATCACGACGTTCTTTTATCCATTTTGCATTTTCATCAATTAATTGAAGTTGCTTACTTTTTTCCATTCGGGCTTTACTTTTGTTTATAGTTTCTTCATACCCTAAATATCCATCCCAGGTTTTATAACTGGCAGCATCGATCTTATCATAAGGCAGCGGGTTTTCATAGTCACGTTCACCTACATTAAAATAGCTATATTGATCTGGCATAACTACGTCACTTTTTACACCTTCTAACTGAGTAGAACCTCCGTTAACTCTATAAAACTTTTGTGTAGTAATTTTTAAAGCTCCCATATCACCAAGGTCACTTTTTCTTATCCATTGATTTAAATCTAATACATTTTGAACTGTACCTTTACCGTAGGTTTGTTTGCTTCCTAGAATAATAGCACGCTCATAATCTTGCATTGCAGCTGCTAAAATTTCTGAAGCTGAAGCCGATAGCTCATTAACTAGAATAACTAATGGTCCATCCCAAGTTATGGATTCGTCTTCATCTTCTAGCACTTCCTTTTTACCATTTGATGCTACTTGAACAACTGGTCCTTCTTTAATGAAAAGGCCGGCAATATCAACTGCAGTACGTAAAGAACCTCCACCGTTACCACGAAGGTCTAAAACCAATCCTTCCATTCCTTCTTCTTTAAGACGTTCAATTTCTTTTTTAACGTCACTGGCAGCGTTACGTTCTTTATAGTCTTCCATATTAAAATAAAACTGTGGAAGGTTAATTAAACCATATGTATTCTCATCATTTTCAATAATAGAAGATTTTGCATAGGTTTCTTCAAGTTCTACTACATCACGAGTAATGGTTACATCTTCAATTGTACCATCTACACGTTTTACTGTTAACGTTACTTTTGTTCCTTTTGGACCCTTAATTAATTTTACGGCATCGTCAACCCGCATTCCTACAACGCTTACAGCTTTATCTTCATCTTCTTGTTTTACTTTGGTAATTAAATCACCAACTTCAAGATAATCGCCTCTCCATACAGGACCACCGCTTATAATTTCAATTACTTTTATGTAATCATTTTTCTTTTGAAGACGAGCACCAATTCCTTCTAAACGACCACTCATTCTTAAATCAAAACGATCTTTGTCTGGCGGAGCAAAATAATTGGTATGTGGGTCAAACTCTTCAACAATGGTAGTTAAATAGATGGCAAAATAATCTTTGCGTTCAAGATCGTTTGTAAAATCAAAATATTCATCAAGTGATTTTTTTGAAGTCTCTCGCGCTTCTATTTCTAGTTCTTCTTCTGTTTTTGACGTATATTCTTTATCTTCTTCGAGCTTGGTTTTATTCTCTTCTACGTTATCATAATAGCTAGATATGGTAGAGAATTTAAGTTGTTTACGCCAACGTTCTTTGATTTCAGTTTTTGTGGTGGCATAATCAATATTGTCATAATCAACGTTGATAGATTCATCTTTTGTATAATCAAAAGGTGTGTTTAAAACTTCAGGGTAAATTTTCTTTACTTCTTCCATTCGCTTCATAAAGCGATCATAAACCAAATTGAAAAAAGTAAGGTCTTTGCTCTTTATTTGATCATCAATCTGAGTTTTATATTTACTAAACTCTTCTATATCTGAAGCCAAAAAATATCGTTTTAAGGGATCTAGACCATTGATAAAGTCTTTATAAACTTCTGCAGAAAACTCATCGTTCATATCTGCAGGATTGTAATGACCTTTTTGTAACACATAGGTTATAAGATCTATAAGTACCTTATCTTTATCGGGGTCATCAAACTCTTTGGTAGTAAAGCTGCAAGAAGCAACCGAAACAAATACAGCAAGGAATAGTACCTTTAAATTCTTTTTCATAATTCGCATATCTATCTTCTTCTATTTTAATCTTCTAAATTATATAAAAAACCGTGCCAACCACTTATATTGGTACTAATTTTTTGTTAAACCAAAAACAAAATCACATTCAAAAAAGTAATTGATTGTCATTCAAGAGATTTTAGTCTTTATTTAAGGTAAAAATCTTAATCTTATAACTTATAATTTTCAAAAATAGTATAATACTGTATTTTAGCACTGTAGTTTACTTTTATGCGAATCATTTATAGTTTTTTAACCCGAATTAGTTACCTTTTTTTATGGGTTGCTCAATTTTTTAGCTCCAAGATGAAGTTATTCATTTCAGGTAGAAAAGGCGTGATTAAAAAATTGAAAAATACAATCACTTCTGAAGATAAAACCATCTGGTTTCATTGCGCTTCTTTAGGCGAATTTGAACAAGGTGTTCCTATTATTGAAGCTACAAAAAAGCTTTTTCCGAAGCATAAAATAGTAATTTCCTTTTTTTCACCTTCGGGTTATGAAATAAAGAAAAACACAGAGCTAGCGCACCTTGTAGTATATTTGCCATTAGACACAAAACCCAATGCTCAAAAATTTGTTGAAGCCATACACCCTTCACTCGTACTATTTGTAAAGTATGAATTTTGGCCCAATTATTTATTTGAGCTAAAAAACAAAAATATTCCTACGCTATTAATTTCAGGTTTATTTAGGAAAGAACAAGTATTTTTTAAGAGTCACGGTGGTTTTATGCGAAAGGCATTGCAAAACTTCAATCACATCTTTGTTCAAGATAGTACTTCAGAACAGCTACTTAACTCTATTGGCATTCATAATGTAAGCGTAAGTGGCGACACACGATTTGATAGGGTTTCGCACCAAATTGAGCTGGATAATACATTGAGTTTTATTTCAGAATTTAAAGAAAACTCTATCTGTATTGTTTGCGGAAGTACCTGGCCAGAAGACGAGAGCACCCTACTGAAATATATAAATGAAGCACCTAAACACGTAAAATTTGTTATCGCTCCGCATAATATTGATAGTACAAAGATTGCTAATTTCAGAAAAAAAATAAATCAAGACTCGGTAGTATATTCAGAAAAGGAAGGTAAGGATTTGACCTTGTATCAAGTATTTATAATTGATACGATAGGTTTACTTACCAAAATTTATAATTATGCAGATATTGCTTATGTGGGCGGTGCTATGGGCAAAACCGGGCTGCACAACATTCTAGAACCGGCAACTTTTGGAGTTCCTATAGTAATTGGGAAAAATTTTGACGGCTTCCCCGAGGCAAAACGGTTGCAGCAGTTGGCGGGCTTATTTTCTGTAAGTGATGAAATAGAGTGTGTTCAAATACTTGATAAATTGGTTTCAAACAAAGCTTTCAGAGAAAAAACCGGTATGATAGCCGGACATTTTGTGAATAGCAACACCGGCGCAACGGCTACAACGATGTCATACATAGAGCGATTAAACCGTGACGGCTTGATTTAAGTACCGTCTAAAGGGCAACATCTCTTTATATATAGTGACAACATATTCTTTAAAGTTTGAGGCAATCACCTCTTTTTCAGTCAAAGGACAGGAAACTGCAAAAGATCTTCTCCTTAAAAGATCTATATGTTCATGATTTTGTGAATAGCCCTTCGGTGCTGTTTTAAGGGGATTATCGACAATCATGTCACCAAACCTATTTTTAAAACTCTTTTTATTTACAATCTGTTTAAGATCTTCTCCATTATAATCAATAGCAGCACGTATACTTTTTAATAACTTGGAAGAAGGATGCCAATAGCCACCGCCAATAAACGATTCATTAACTCCTAAATGGATATAAAAATCGCCTTGTTTGCTTTCTTGATCAAGACCGGCACCAAAATGATCTTTGTAGATGGGCTTATTGGGATGAAACATTAAATTATTATTTATTCGGTTTATAGCTTTTTTTCCTGGTGTAGGAGTATAATCTGGATCAATTGCAGCTAGCTGAATATCCATTTCATTCAACCATTCAATGTAATTATCTCTTATTGAATGATACTCGCTTCTATGTTCGTCCATCCATTCTTTTGAATTGTTTTTTTGAAGTTTCCGAAGAAATTGATACATCGTTTTAAAATCCATTTTTTCTTTTAAAACTACTTATTTCAGTCTAGTACTTTTAAAATTTTAATAAAACTTTACAATACCCCAACTGTTAAAATACATAGATTTGTTTAATAATTTAACACAAACCAATTATGAAAAAAGTATTTGTAATAGCCGCAATGGCTTTAGTAGGTTTCTCAACTACCTCTTGTAGAGAGACCAAAACGGAAACCAAAGAGGTTGTTCGTGAAGTAGAAGTAGAAACTGAAGAAACAGCAGAAGAAGCCGAAGGCATATTAGAAAGAACCGCCAAAGAAGTTGATAAGGAAGTTAATGAAGAAATTAATGAAGAGATTGACAAAATTGGTAATGACGACGGTCAATAAATTGTAAAACCTAACAACAAAACCTATAACCATGAAAAAATTAATTTTAAGCTTAGCACTTGTAGTTGCTTTTAGCACAACCTTTGTATCGTGTAGAGACACCAATAAAAAAGCTGATGACGTTGAAGACGTCGCAGATGATGTTGAAGATACTATGGATGATACAGAAGGTGATATTGAAGAAGCGGTTGAAGAAACTGGAGACGCTATTGAAGAAGGCGTTGATGAAGTACAAGAAAACACCGGTACAGGTGGTACTGATGATATGTAATCTTAATCCAAATTTACAAACAACTAAAAATCAATAATTATGAAAAAAATAGCAATGATTGCCTTAGCTGCATTATTTTTAGCACCATTAACTTCGTGTAGAGAACAAAACAAAACCGAAGCAGAAGAAATGGTAGAAGAAATGGAAGATGCAGGTGCAGAAGTAAAGAAAAAAGTTGACGGCGATGAGACCAAAATAAAAATGGAAACCGAAAACAAAGAAGTAAAAATTAAAGAAGAAGACGGTGAAACCAAAATGAAGGTAAAAACCGATACTGACAATTAGTTTTTAAATTTTTATAAATTAGAAAGCCTCTCAACGGTACCGTTAAGAGGCTTTTTTTTATTAATAAATTAGTGTTCAACAATTGTATAAACAATCACTTTATTATCTAAACACTAATAATAGTTAGTAAATTATATTATATTTAAACAAAACATCATTATGAAACCTTTTGCCTCAATACTTTTAACGATCATTCTGGTTATCACCGTTTCTTGTTCAAAAGAGGACTCAGGAAATGAATTTGAAGGAAATATTGTCTTACAGTCTCCTGAAGAGGTAATGGAGTTTGGCACCAACAATTATACAAAAATTCAAGGAAGCTTAACTATTAATGATATTGAAAATGCAAATAAAATTGTTACACTTCAGCCCTTAGAGTCATTAAAAGAAATTACTAGAGAGCTTGAAATAAATGCCCCGTATTTAGAATCTTTATCTGGACTTGAAAACATATCATCTGTTAGGTCTTTAACTATTAATAATTGCCATCAATTATCAAATTTAAACGGGCTAAATAACCTCTCCAAGTCGCGAATAATAACAATTGCTAATAATGAAGGTTTAATCAATTTAAACGGTTTGCAGCGTTTATCATACATTGAATATATCTATCTGCTAAACAATCCCTCATTACAAAATTTAATTGGTCTAGAAGGCGTTACTAGAATAGAAAAAGGAGGAGGTTTTTCTATTTTGAGAAACAATTCGCTTAAAAACCTCTCTGGTATTGACAATTTATCAACTATCAATGGTCATCTTACCATAAAAGGTAATGATTCACTGGTTGACTTCACAGGCTTAGGAGGTCTAACAAATATTACTTTAGGAATATTTATAGAAGACAATAGAAGCTTAACCAGTTTCACAGGCCTTTCAAACTTTAATACCATTGGAGGGAAACTGGTTATAGATAACAATGAAGCATTGTCTAATTTATCTGGACTAGGAAACTTAAAAAATATTTACACTGGTATAATCATAAAAAATAACGCTTCATTACTTAATTTAAGTGGTCTTAAAAATATAAATATTGAAGGTTCGTCTATATATATTACTAATAACCCTGTTTTAAGTACATTAAATAATTCATTAATAACATCTTCAACTGTATCAGGTATATCAATTGCATATAATCCTTCTTTAAATAGCTTGTCTGGACTAGAAAGTATTTCAAGAGTTAATAGAAACTTAGAAATTAACAACAGCTCTATTACAAACTTAACAGGACTTAATAATGTAACTGAGATTGGTCTACAACTAGTAATTAATGACAATGAAAATTTAACCTCGCTACAAGCTTTACAAAACTTATCTACAGCAAAAAATTTTGCCATAATCAACAATCCAGCTTTAACAAGTTTATCAGGGCTAGAAAACCTTTCAAGTGTTGAAAGGGCTTTTAAAATTAATAATAATGTTGGTTTAGAAAATTTTTGTAGTCTTCAAGAACAATTAATAATTAACCTTCCATTTGATTACTATACAGTATCAACTAATGCACATAACCCTTCTATTCAAGATTTACTTGATGGAAACTGTAGCCTATAAGTAGTTAAATCTACTTTAAATCTTAAAGCTAGCTAAGTACCTTTCGAAGATAGTAAGTCTATATTTATTTTACCTAAAACAAAAAAAGCCCTTCCAAACAGGAAAAGCTCTTCATTGGTCTATTTCTAAACCACTTCCGTCTAGTATGACGGACAACACAACATTTTAATTGCGGTCTGGACGAGACTCGAACTCGCGACCCCCTGCGTGACAGGCAGGTATTCTAACCAACTGAACTACCAGACCGTTGCTATCTTAGCGGTGGCAAATATACCACGCATTTTCATTTTCACAAACATTTTTATCAAAAATTTTTACTCTAGCTGCCAAACTTTTGACGCTCTACTAGATACGTAGTCAAAATTTTATTAAAATGCTCGTTAATATCTGCTGCTACATATTTAATTCTATACTGTCCGCATTTTAATTTTAACGCAGAGAAATATTCTTTTACAGCTGCTTCGTAGGACGTTTTAATGTTGTCTGCATACAAGTTGATATGCTCGCCTGTTTCCACATCTACAAAACGTTTGGGACGGTTTGAAAAACTAAAGTTTAGTTCTTTTTCTTTATCATATGTATGAAATAAAATCACTTCATGTTTATTATATTTCAAATGCTGAAGTGCTTCAAAAAGCGCTTCTTCTTCAGCATCGCTCTGAAACATATCTGTAAATAAGAATACCAATGATCGTCTTTTTAATTTTTCAGCTATGAGATGTAAGTGGTCATAAGTTTTTGTAGTCTTCTTTTCAACAGGCTTCTGTACCACTTCATTCAAGGTTCCCAATAACATTTGGTGATGTCGCTCGCTTCCTTTTTCATTAGCATAAAACTCATACGTATCACTATATATGCTCATTCCTACGGCATCTCGTTGTCTTTTTAGCAAATTCATAATTGCTGCTGAAGCTAAAGCCGAAAATCCTATTTTATTTAATGAATTAATCCCAAAGTGTTTTTTTGCAGGATAATGCATCGAGCTGCTATTATCAATAATTATATGACAGCGCAGATTGGTTTCTTCTTCGTAGCGCTTGGTGTAGAGTTTATCGGTTTTAGCATAAAGCTTCCAGTCAATATGCTTGGTGCTTTCACCTCTATTATAAATTTTATGTTCAGCAAATTCTGCCGAAAACCCATGAAAAGGACTCTTGTGCAACCCAGATATAAACCCCTCTACTATTTGGGTAGCCAACAATTCTAGGTTTTTAAAACCTGTTATTTCGTTTATTTCCTTCTCAAGGTTCATTGATTTTTATTTCAGAAAAAATTATTCTGGTTATTTTATAATCGCATCTACAATTCCGTAAGAGACACTTTCTTCAGCATCCATCCAGTGATCACGGTTAAAATCTTTCATTACCTTTTCAAAGCTTTGACCACAATTATCGGCTAAAATTTGTGCACTTAACTCTTTGGTTTTTAAAATTTCTTGAGCTGTAATTTCAATATCACTGGCAGGACCGCGTGTCCCTCCACTTGGCTGATGTATCATAACTCTAGCATGAGGTTGTATATAGCGTTTGCCTTTTTCTCCGGCAGAAAGTAAGATACTCCCCATTGAAGCAGCTAGACCGGTACAAATGGTTGATACAGGACTTTTAATTTGTTTTATGGTGTCATACATTGAAAAACCGGAAGTCACATACCCACCTGGACTGTTTATGTAAAATTTAATTTCATCGTTGCTTAGTGAATCTAAATATAAAAGGCGGTCTACCACGTGACGTGCACTTTTATCATCTACCTGGCCCCAAAGAAATACTTTACGCTCATTTAAGAGTTGGTTGTCAATTTTATCTTGTACTTTATAAACTTTTTCGTTTCCCATGATTCAATTTATTTATTCTTTCAAACTTACTAAAAATAAAAAAAGGCTCAGCAAATTGCTGAGCCTTTTCAACTTAATTTTTCTTTTTCAATTCAATTTTTTACAAAAGCTGATCAATAGCTTCTTCGTATACATTCTTAGGTGCAACACCTACTTGTCTGCCTACTAGTTCTCCTTTATGGAATACCAATACGGTAGGAATATTTCTAACACCATATTTTGCAGCAAATTCTTGGTTTGCATCTACATCTACTTTTCCTACAACAGCTTTCCCGTCGTAATCCTTACTTATTTCATCGATGATTGGTCCTACCATTCTACATGGTCCACACCACGCTGCCCAAAAATCAACTAAAACCGGTTTATCACTTTTTAATACGGTTTCGTCAAACGTTGCATCTGTTATTTCTAAAGCCATAATTTATTTTTTTATAGTTACACAAAAATAGTCATTTTTTGGGCTAAACCTTACAACCCTAACATTACTTTAAGTAATAGGTTTATTGTTTTTTCTGATAGTTTAATTGAGTTTAAAGTTTATCTGTTCTGCTTGTAACTCGTTTAAAAGCTCTTTATTTATTTCTATCTTTTTTGTTCTACTAGGCATATTCAGTTTTACCTTATCTGTCATTTCATAAATCAAAAAATGTAATTGCTTTTCACCTTTATGAATGGTAAACAAATCTTTTAAACGATCTATACGGTCATTTTCTAGATCTTGAACAGGCATTCTAATAGTTAATTTTTTTGAGTGTTTCTCCATGACATCGTGCAATTGTAACATGGTTGAGTATTGAATTCTAGGGTCTCCTTTTTTACCTGTATCACGGTTAGTCCATCCTTCTTTTATATAAACGCGTGCGTGAATGAATGAATTTGGTACTAGAAAATGCCTAAACTTTAAGTACTCTTCACCAAAAATTTTAAACTCATAACTATCGTCATAGTCTTCTACTGTAAAAATAGCCCATCCGCGTCCTGACTTTGATTCTCTATGCTGAACGTCACTTATTACACCTCCAAAACTTAACTCTCTATTGACAAATTTTTCAAGGTTATTAAAATCTGAAACTTTACAATTGGTAAAATATTTAATTTCCAATTTAAAATCATCCAGCGGATGACCAGAAATATAAACTCCAACTACATCTTTTTCTAGTTTTAGTTTTTTCATGGTTCCCCACTCTTCACATGGCGGAACTTCCGGTTCGGGAATTTGCACATCACTGGCTTCTCCAAACAAGCTTACTTGTGAAGAGTTTTGCGTTTCTTGAAATTTTGAAGCATATTTTAATACCTTTTCAACAAACATAACTCCGTCACCTTCATCATGCAAATATTGAGCACGATGTGTATCAAAACTATCAAAACCACCTGCTAGTGCTAAACTTTCAAATGCCTTTTTATTTGCAGCTCTTAAGTCAATACGCTTTGCCAAATCAAAAATGGATTTATAATTTCCATCTTTTCGGTTTTCAACGATAGTCGCAACGGCATTACCACCAACACCTTTTACAGCTCCCATCCCAAAACGAATAGCGCCTTGATCATTTACCGTAAATTTATAGAATGATTCATTTACATCTGGACCCAAGACTGTTAAGCCCATTCGTTTACATTCTTCCATAAAAAAGGTAACTTGCTTAATATCATTCATATTATTTGAAAGTACCGCAGCCATATATTCTGCAGGATAATGAGCTTTTAAATAAGCTGTTTGATAGGCAATCCACGCGTAGCAAGTAGAGTGTGACTTGTTAAAAGCGTAACTCGCAAATGCTTCCCAATCTTTCCAAATTTTTTCTAACTTTTCAGGATCATGACCTTTTTTTGAAGCGTTGTCAATAAAGCGTGGTTTCATTTTATCTAGCACCGCTTTTTGCTTTTTACCCATAGCTTTTCGTAGCACATCGGCATCACCTTTACTGAAATCTGCTAGCTTTTGTGACAACAACATTACCTGCTCTTGGTAGACGGTAATTCCGTAGGTTTCTTGTAGGTATTCTTCCATTGCCGGAAGATCATATTCTATATCTTCTTCTCCATTTTTTCTTCTAATAAAACTGGGAATATACTCCAAAGGTCCTGGACGATACAAAGCGTTCATTGCAATTAAATCTGCAAAGACAGTTGGTTTCAGCTCTTTCATATATTTCTGCATCCCTGCAGATTCATACTGAAATATTCCAACAGTTTCACCACGCTGGAATAGTTTATAGGTTTCTTCATCATCTAGCGGAAAACTATCCGGATCAAGATCAATATTGTGTTTATGTTTTACAATTTTGACCGTATCTTTGATAAGTGTCAACGTTTTTAGCCCTAAGAAATCCATCTTCAACAAACCGGCACTTTCTACAACAGAGTTGTCAAATTGCGTCACATATAAATCTGAATCTTTTGCTACAGAAACAGGTACAAAATTGGTAATATCATCTGGTGTAATAATCACTCCACAAGCGTGAATACCGGTATTTCTAACCGAACCTTCTAATATTTTTGCTTGATTAATGGTTTCGGCTTCTAAATCTTCTCCTTCTGAAAGATTCAACAACTCATTAACCTTAGGTAGCTCATCACTTCTAAATTTACTACGCAATTCCTGCTCTGATAAGCCAAAAATTTTATTCAATTTGGTCATATTCGGAATTAACTTCGCAATCCTATCTGCATCATTAAGAGGCAAATCAAGCACGCGAGCAGTATCTCGAATAGATGATTTTGCAGCCATGGTTCCGTAGGTGATGATTTGAGCTACTTGATTGGCTCCATATTTTTCAATAACATAATCCATTACTTTGCTTCGACCTTCATCATCAAAATCAATATCAATATCTGGCATACTTACACGGTCAGGATTTAAAAACCGCTCAAAAAGTAAGTCATATTTTATTGGATCTATGTTGGTAATTCCTAAACAATATGCCACGGCACTTCCTGCTGCCGAACCACGACCGGGACCAACAGAGACTCCCATATTTCTAGCTTCGCGAATAAAATCTTCGGTAATTAAAAAGTAACCCGGATACCCTGTGTTTTCAATAACGCTCAACTCAAAATTGAGGCGTTCTTCAATTTCGGGTGTAATCTCTTCGTAGCGTTTTTCTGCACCTTTGAAAGTTAAATGCTTTAGGTAAGCGTTTTCACCTCTATTTCCGCCATCTTCAGCATCTCTAGGATCTTGAAATGTTTCGGGAATGCTAAATTTTGGGAGCAATACATCCCTAGCCAATGTATATGATTCAATTTTATTTACCACTTCTGAAATGTTGCTAATCGCTTCAGGTAAATCTTTAAAGAGGCTTTTCATCTCCTCTTGTGATTTAAAATAATATTGATCATTGGGTAATCCATAACGGTATCCACGACCACGACCTATAGGGGTTGCTTGTTTTTCACCATCTTTTACACATAACAAAATATCGTGAGCATTCGCATCTTCTTTATGAATATAATAGGTGTTATTACATGCTACTAGTTTTACTTCGTGTTTTTTAGCAAGCTCTACAAGGACAGTATTTACACGTTTTTCATCTTCTTGATTATGACGCATGATTTCAACATATAGGTCTTCACCAAATTGTTCTTTCCACCAGATTAGCGCTTCCTCAGCTTGATGTTCACCTACATTTAATATTTTCCCCGGAACTTCACCGTATAAACTTCCGGTAAGGGCTATAATATTTTCTTTGTATTTTTTTATAACATTTTTATCAATCCTAGGCACATAATAAAAACCATCTGTGTAAGCAATGGAAGCCATTTTGGCAAGATTGTGATACCCTTTTTTATTTTTTGCAAGCAACACAACTTGATATCCATTATCTTTATGGTTTTTGTTAAGATGGTCTTCACAAACAAAAAACTCACAACCTACAATTGCTTTTAACTCTTTATGTTTTTCTTCTTCTGAAAGACCTGAATTATAGGCATTTACGGCTTTTGTAAAATGAAAAGCACCCATCATATTACCGGTATCGGTAAGAGCAACTGCGGGCATTTCGTTTTCAATTGCTGCTTGCACTAGATCTTGTGTAGACGAGGTAGATTGTAAAATAGAAAACTGCGAATGATTATGAAGGTGGGAAAATGCCGTTTCTTCAAGTGTCGCAATGTTTTCTTTAATCTCTTCAGAAGAAATAGTTTCGGTTTGAGTTTGAGCCTCAATTTCTTTTCTTATTTTTTCTGAAGCTTTTTTAAGATTGATATGTTTAAGGCCAATTAATTCAATCTCTTTTGGGTTCTCTTCTGAAAATTTTTCGAAATAATCCGGTTGAACATCGAGCTCTTTAGCGGTATAAATATTTCTTCTTACAAGTTCTAGAAAACAACGCGTAGTTGCTTCTACATCGGCTGTTGCGTTGTGTGCTTCAGCAAATGGCTCGTTGAACAAAAATTCGTGTAACTCGGTTAACGTAGGTAATTTAAATTTACCGCCTCGTCCACCAGGAATTTGACATAGTTGAGCCGTGGTTTCGGTACAGGTATCCAACACCGGTAACTGTGGCAGTGGATTGTGCATTTCTAAACGGTGAAACTCGGCTCCCATAATATTTAAGTCGAAACCAACATTTTGACCAACAACAAATTTTGTTTTAGATAACGCTTTGGCAAATTTTTCGGCTACTTCAGCTAGAGAAACTCCTTCTTTTTGTGCTAATTCTGTAGAGATACCGTGTATTTTTTCAGCATCAAAAGGAATGGTAAACCCATCGGGTTGCACCAAATAATCTTGATGCTCAATAACGTTACCCATTTCATCGTGCAGCTGCCAAGCTATTTGAATACATCTTGGCCAGTTATCTGTATCGGTTACTGGGGCGTCCCAGCGTTTTGGTAAGCCGGTAGTTTCGGTGTCAAAAATAAGGTACATGCGCGTCGGTGTTATTTCGGAAAAAAGGGAGTTTTTCAGTTTACTTTCTGAAAAAGTAAAAATAAAAAAACAGCCGGTTTTTAGGTGAAGAAGTTGCCATAAGTTATTAACGTATGCACAAAAAAAAAGACCGGAAAAATAACCGGCCTTTCTTCTTTCTCATAGCAACGTATTAAGATAAAACTACTTCAAAATTTTTTGCATTTTGTAATGCAGATTGAACGTTATTGCGCTGCTGCTCTAGTATTGTTTTGGTAGTTGGTGGCAACGTAGTATCATTTATTACATTTGTATATTCTTCTACAGCTGCTTCTTCACCTTTTTGAACTTCTTTTAAAATTGCCTCTTCATCTTGTGAAGTAAAAGTGCTTTTTATATCCATCCAAGCTCTGTGTAAATCTCCTGTGGTACTTCCTCCTTTATCAGGAGTACTACCTATATTTTTAATTTCATCTTTTAAGGTATGACCAAAATCATATCTATTTTGTGCTTGTTCTTCAAAAAACTGTTTGAGTTTGTTATTATCAACTATTTCGGCAGCTTTCTTATAACCTTTTTCTGCGTCATAATTTTTTTCAAGTAAATCATTAATCTTTTTTGTCATTTCTTCTGTGTACATAGTCAATTTTTTTAATTAATTTTTCTTTTATAGCAACATAAATATACCAGGTTTAAGAGTTTTAGAAGGGCTGTTTAACCAAAGCTTAAAACATTTTAACAGAGTTTAACCATTGATTTTATTGAGGTTAAAACCTACAGAAGCTAATTTTTTTTTTACAAAAGACATAAAATTAATCCTTCGTACAAACGATGTTTTAAAAGGCAATAAAAAGCCATATTTAGTTGACTTTCAAAGAAAAAATACTGTATCTTTGCAAACTCAAAATTATAACCGGGGTCGGGAACCCCAAAAATTAATTACTATGCCTGTAAAAATCAGATTACAAAGACACGGTAAAAAGGGAAAACCTTATTACTGGATCGTGGCTGCAGACAGCCGTGCAAAAAGAGATGGTAAATACTTAGAAAAAATAGGTGTTTACAATCCTAATGTGAATCCAGCTCACATCGAGCTTGACCTTGACGGCGCTGTAACCTGGCTTCAAAACGGTGCTCAACCTACCGACACAGCAAGAGCTATCCTTTCATACAAAGGTGCATTGCTTAAAAATCACCTTGCAGGTGGTGTTCGTAAAGGTGCGTTAACCGAAGAAGAAGCTGAAAAAAAATTCAATGCTTGGCTTGAGGAAAAAGCTGAGAAAGTTGAAAACAAACGCTCAAAGCTTTCTGAAGCTGATGAAAAAGCTAAAGCTGAAGCATTAGCCGCTGAAAAAGCAATTAGTGATGCACGTATGGCTGAGGCAAAAGCTGCCGAAGAAGAAGCCAAAGCAGAAGCTGAAGCTGAAGCAAAAGCTGCTGAAGAAGCTGCAAAAGAAGAAGAATAAGCGTAGCCTAACGATGCAAAAGTCAGCTTGTTTCTACTTAGGCAAGATCGTTAAAAAATACAGCTTTAAGGGAGAGTTGTTGGTAAAATTAGATACTGACAATCCCGAAGATTTTCTGGAAATGGAATCGGTTTTTGTTGATTACAACAAAAATTTGATTCCATTTTTTATTGAATCACTTTCTTTACATAAATCTAGTTTGCTGCGCATACAGTTTGAGAGCATAACTAATGAAACAGAAGCAGATAATCTTTTAGGCTCAGAATTGTATTTGCCATTAAATATGCTACCCAAACTAAGTGGAAATAAATTTTATTTTCATGAAGTTATCGGCTTTACGGTAACCGATTCAAGCTTTGGCTTGGTAGGAACCATCACTGGTGTAAATGACAACACACCTCAAGCCCTCTTCGAAATTGAACATAACAATAAGCAAGTTCTTATTCCTATCAACGACGATTTAATCAACAAAGTAGATCGTGACAAAAAAGACATACTTATTACGGCACCAGAAGGGTTGATTGAATTATACCTTTAATATGAACAAGCCTTTTCATTTTAAACAATTTACTGTACAGCAAGATCGCTGCGAAATGAAAATTGGCACAGATGGCGTTTTACTAGGCGCTTGGACAAGCTTACACAGCAATCCTTCTTCAATACTTGATATAGGAGCGGGAACAGGAATCATCGCTTTGCAAATGGCTCAACGTAGCACTGCAGAGCTTATTGATGCAATAGAAATTGATGAAAACGCATATGAACAATGTGTAGAAAACTTTGAAGCCTCTCCTTGGGGTGATCGCTTATTTTGTTATCACGCTTCACTCGATGAATTTACCGAAGAAATGGCTAATGAAACTCCTTATGACTTAATAGTTTCAAATCCGCCGTTTTATTCTGAAGACTACACCTCAGGAAATATATCAAGAGACACAGCTCGATTTACCGAAGCGTTACCCTTTGAACATTTAATACATTCTGTTTCTGTATTACTTTCAGAAAGAGGTTTTTTTTCAACTATAATTCCGAAGAAAGAAGAAACAGCCTTTATTGAAATGGCTAAGAACGCTAAGCTTTTTCCCAATCGTATATGTAGGGTACGAGGCACTGAAAATTCAGAAGAAAAGCGTAGTTTGATTGAGTTTTCATTTCAAAAAAACAACCCTAGCCTTGAAAAACTTACCATTGAAACAAGTCGTCACCAGTATACAATGGCGTATCAAAACTTAGTGCGCGATTTTTACCTTAAAATGTAGGAGGTTAAAGCGGTGATTTCTACATTTGTATTCCTATAAAAAATAAAACCATGAAACCAGATCTTTTTGAAGCTCCTGATTATTACAATATTGACGATTTATTAACCGAAGAACATAAACTTATTCGCGATTCTGCAAGGGATTGGGTAAAGCGTGATGTTTCGCCAATTATTGAAGAAGCAGCGCAAAACGCAGAATTTCCAAAATCAATTATTCCAGGTCTTGCCGAAATAGGCGCTTTTGGACCTTATATTCCCGAAGAATATGGAGGTGCAGGACTAGACCAAATAAGCTACGGTCTTATCATGCAAGAGATTGAGCGTGGTGATAGTGGCGTACGTTCTACTGCTTCAGTACAATCATCTTTGGTAATGTATCCTATATGGAAATATGGAACAGAAGAGCAACGAAAAAAATATTTACCAAAACTTGCTACCGGCGAGTGGATGGGATCTTTTGGACTAACCGAACCGGATCATGGAAGTAATCCTGGCGGAATGGTTACAAACTTTAAAGATAAAGGTGATCATTATTTATTGAACGGAGCCAAATTGTGGATCTCAAATTCACCTTTTTGTGATGTAGCTGTTGTTTGGGCAAAAAATGAAGAAGGTCGTATTCACGGTTTAATTGTAGAGCGCGGTATGGAAGGTTTTAGCACTCCAGAAACGCATAACAAATGGTCTTTGAGAGCAAGTGCTACGGGAGAGTTGATTTTTCAAAACGTAAAAGTTCCGAAGGAAAACTTATTACCAAACAAAAGTGGTTTAGGCGCTCCATTAGGTTGTTTAGATTCGGCTCGCTACGGAATTTCTTGGGGAGCTATTGGAGCAGCAATGGATTGTTATGACACTGCTTTGCGTTATGCAAAAGAACGTGTACAATTTGGCAAACCAATTGCAGCTTTTCAATTACAACAGAAAAAACTGGCAGAGATGATTACCGAAATCACAAAAGCTCAGTTATTAGCACTTAGATTAGGCCAATTAAAAAATGAAGGGAAAGCAACTTCGGCACAAATATCTATGGCAAAGCGTAATAATGTAGAAATGGCAATTAATATAGCTCGTGAAGCCAGACAAATATTAGGCGGAATGGGAATTACCGGAGAATATAGTATCATGCGCCACATGATGAACTTAGAAAGTGTTATAACTTACGAAGGAACACACGATATACATTTATTAATTACTGGATTGGACATAACTGGTGAAAATGCTTTTAAGTAAAAACTAGCTATTAAAGTTTTGATAAAGGCGCTACAGAATTGTGGCGCCTTTTTAATTTTGTTGAAAAAAGACATCACATGATTACCCAAATCAATAAAAGAATAAAACCTTATCGCGATACGCTTTTACAACATCCCTTATACAGTGAAATAAAAACCCCTCAGCATCTTCAAACTTTTATGGAGTACCACGTTTTTGCAGTTTGGGATTTTATGTCATTGCTTAAATCATTGCAAAATAACCTAACAAGCACTTCTGTTCCTTGGGTACCAAAGGGTGATCCTGAAACACGTTATTTAATCAATGAAATTGTGTTAGCCGAAGAAACAGATATAAATTTAAAAGGCAAGCGTCAAAGTCATTTTGAAATGTACCTGGACGCCATGAAAAAAGCCAATGCTAATACAAAGCCTATTCGTTCATTTCTTAAAAATTTAGAAAACCATTCGGTTTTTGATGCTATTGAAAAATCATCATTACCCAAAGCAGTGCAACAGTTTTTGAAGCATACATTTTCAGTAATTGAAGAGAACAAACCCCATAATACAGCAGCAGCATTTACATTTGGCAGAGAAGATTTGATACCTGAAATGTTTTCTGAAATTATAGAAAAAATTCAACAAAACTTTCCCAAAGAAGATTTAACCGAATTTAAATACTACTTTGACCGCCACATAGAACTTGATGAAGATGAACATGGGCCTATGGCTTTGCAAATGGTAAAAAACCTGTGTGGCAACGATGGTAAAAAATGGCGCGAAGTAGAGCGCACTATTGTAAAATCATTACAAGCTAGAGAACAATTGTGGGAAGGAGTACTTACAGAAATTTTAAGTGATAAACTTGCTTAGCAACAAAGGCATATTGTATCTTTAAAAAAAAGAATTAGCAAATGTCCTCCCAAAAAAGAATTACGAATGCTTATACCACAGCGCAGCGTATCTCTTTTAATGACCATTCAAAATTTATCATTTTTAGTGACTGTCATCGCGGAGACAACAGTTTTGCAGATGAATTTGCCAATAACCGCAATATTTACTTTCACGCTTTAGATTATTACTATAAACAAGGTTTTACATACTGTGAGCTTGGCGATGGAGACGAGTTATGGGAGAATAGCGCTTTTCAAACAATATTTGAAGCACACCAACACGTTTTTGAATTACTTCGGAAATATTATGCCGAAAATCGATTATATAGATTATTAGGCAACCACGACATGGTTTATAAAAATGAGCGGTATGTAGAAAAAAACTTGTTTAGCTACTTTAATAAAGTCACTGGAAAAGATGATCCGCTTTTCCCTGAAATCACCTTTAAAGAAGGACTTGTTCTAAAACACGAAAACACCCAACAAGAAATATTTATGTTTCACGGTCATCAAGCCGATTGGATGAATTATCACGGCTGGAAGTTTAACAGGTTTTTGGTTAGAGCATTATGGAGACCATTACAAGTTTTTGGCATTGGTGACCCTACTAGTCCTGCACGTAACTATAAAGAACTCATAAAGGTTGAACGCCGAACCAAAAAATGGATTATTGACAATAAAAACATTTTTACCATTACAGGACATACTCATCGGCCACGGTTTCCCGAACCGGGTGACATTGCTTATTTTAATGACGGTAGTTGTGTACATCCTCGCAGTATAACCGGCTTAGAGATTGAAAACGGAGAAATATCACTTATCAAATGGCAAATTTCTACCACCGAAGACGGCACATTAAAAGTGGTGAGAATTTTATTGGAAGGACCACAAAAGTTAATTGATTATAAAACCGAATGATGTAACATCACGTAAATAAAAACACTTATGAAACAAATAATATACTTGCTAGCATTTACTCTTGGTAGTCTTTTATTTTTAAATTGTTCAGTTCAAAAAAATAGCGTTCAGAAAAAGAAAACCAATTCAAGCTATAGCTATTTAGCCTTAGGAGATAGTTACACCATTGGTGAAAGTGTTTGTGATACGTGTAGATTTCCGGAGCAGTTAAAAGATAAAATAAGTAGCAATTTTAATAAAAAAATAGATTTAAAAATAATAGCTACTACCGGATGGACTACTCGTGATTTACTGAATGGGATTTCAAAAGAAAATCTTATAAACAACTATGATTTGGTAACACTTTTAATAGGCGTAAACAACCAATATCAAGGAAAAGATTTTTCAGTTTATGAAAATGAGTTTCCTATTTTATTAGATAAGGCTATTGAATTTGCAAACGGAAATAAAGAGCGCGTTGTGGTAGTTTCTATTCCTGATTATGCCTTTACACCTTTTGGACAGACAAAAGAGAGTCCTGATAAAATTTCAGAAGAAATTGATAACTACAACGCTTTTGCAAAGAAAATAGCTAACCAAAAAGGCGTTGCTTTTGAAAACATCACACCCATTACCAGGAATGGATTAAAAGATAAATCTTTAGTAGCTTCAGATGGATTACACCCTTCCAAAGTTGCTTATAAGAAGTTTGTTGATCAATTACTGACGAAAGTTTCTGAAATTTTAAATTAACTTTCAGGAGCTAACTCCACTTCTAGACCTTCCATTTCAGGATTTATATGAATTTGACAACCCAAACGGCTGTTTTCTTTCACGTGAAATGCTTCAGCAAGCATTAAATCTTCATCATAACTTTTTTCCGGAAGTTCGTGGTCGCTAAGCACATAGCATTGGCAGGATGCACACATAGCCATACCGCCACAAATACCAATTGTTCCTTCAGGAGCAAGCTCATAAGATCGAACTACCTCCATAAGGTTCATATTCATATCTGTTGGTGCCTCAACAGTGTGTGATTTACCTTCTCTATCAATAATTGTGATGTTGATATCTTCTTGCATACGAAGCTGTTTTTCAAATTATTGAATAGATTTAACAACTGCTTTTGGAGCTTGTTTTTTGCTTCCGTCAAAACCTTCTACACCACCCACAGTGGTATATTTCATTACATACCGTTTATCTGGGTGAATGCGTTGATAGGCGCTTTGACACATTAACGTAGCTTCGTGAAAACCACAAAGGATGAGTTTTAATTTACCGGGATAAGTGTTTACATCACCAATTGCATAAATACCTGGAATATTGGTTTGATAGTCAAGAGTATTATCCACTTTGATAGCGTTTTTTTCAATCTCTAGACCCCAATCTGCTATGGGCCCTAGTTTTGGAGCCAACCCAAAAAGCGGAATAAAGTGATCACATGCTCTGTTAAATACATCGGCTCCTCTTTTTATAGAAACGCCTTCTACTTTTTCATTACCAAATATATCTACAACTTCGGCGGGAGTTATTAGTTCAATTTTTCCAAGGTTTTTAAGTTCTTGAACTTTTTCTACACTATCTAAAGCACCTCGGAATTCATTGCGGCGATGTACCAATGTAACACTAGATGCGACATCGGTTAAAAAGATACTCCAGTCTAGCGCAGAGTCTCCTCCTCCAGCGATTACTACATTTTTATCGCGGTACATTTCAGGATCACGTATAATGTATTCTACCCCTTTATCTTCATATTCTGAAATACTTGTAATTGGAGGTTTTCTAGGCTCAAAACTTCCTAAACCACCGGCTATGGCAACTACCGGAGCGTGGTGTTTTGTTCCTTTGCTTGTTGTTACTATAAAAGTGCCGTCTTCTTGTTTTTCGATCGTTTCTGCACGCTCTCCTAAAGTGAATCCGGGTTGAAATGGTTCAATTTGTTTCATCAAATTGTCAACCAAATCACCGGCTAGTACTTCTGGAAATGCAGGAATATCATAAATAGGTTTTTTGGGATAAATTTCAGCACATTGACCACCAGGTTGTGGCAAGGCATCAATCAAGTGACATTTTAACTTTAATAATCCGGCTTCAAAAACGGTAAAAAGTCCCGTAGGACCAGCACCGATTATCAATATATCTGTTTTTATCATGAATATAATTCGTGTTTAAATACGCGCAATGTAGTGGTGATTTTTAATTTTTAAAATGACCAATATCAATTTACTCTACATTGATTACGGTTTCAATTTGAGGTGCATGTTTTTTTATGGTCATTTCAACACCGCTTTTTAAGGTCATTTGATTTACACTACAACCTACACAAGCTCCTTCTAAACGAACGACCACTGTTTTTCCATCATCTATAGAAATAAGAGAAATATCACCTCCATCACTTTGTAAAAAAGGACGTATTTCTTCTAAAGCATCCTCAACCTTTAATTTTAATTCTTGATCTTTCATATTATTTTTTAACGGCACTACAACCTGCCATCGTTGTAATCTTTATGGCCTCGGTTGGGGGGAGATTTTCATTACGGCGTACCGTTTGCTCCACCACATTTTTTGTTACAGTTTCAAAAGCTTGTTCTGTTGGGGTTGCTGTTTGCAAGGCTGCCGGGCGACCTACATCACCAGACTCTCGTATACTTTGCACCAACGGAATACCACCCAAAAATGGAATATCTAGGTCTTCAGCTAGGTTTTTAGCTCCTTCTTTTCCAAAAATATAATATTTGTTTTCGGGTAATTCTTCAGGAGTAAAATAAGCCATATTTTCAATAATTCCTAAAACAGGAACTTGTATATTTTCTTGTTGAAACATGGCAACACCCTTTCGAGCATCTGCTAAGGCTACATTTTGAGGTGTACTTACCACTACAGAACCTGTAAGCGGTAATGACTGCATAATACTTAAGTGTATATCTCCTGTTCCCGGTGGAAGATCTACGAGTAAAAAGTCTAATTCACCCCAATTTGCATCAAAAATTAATTGATTTAATGCCTTTGCAGCCATAGGACCTCTCCAAATAACTGCTTGATCGGGTTTTGTAAAAAATCCTATTGATAGAACTTTTACACCATAGTTTTCTATGGGTTTCATCTTGCTTTTACCTTCAACCTTTACCGAAAGTGGTTTTTCCATAGCAACATCAAACATTATCGGTATTGATGGCCCATAAATATCTGCATCTAGCACCCCTACATTAAAGCCCATTTTTGAAAGCGTTACTGCTAGGTTTGCAGTAACTGTAGATTTACCAACGCCTCCTTTACCTGAAGCTACCGCAACAATATTTTTAATACCAGCTATGGGTTTTCCTTTAATTAAATTTGGATTTTCCTTTTTGGTAGGTGCTTCAACCTTAATATTTACTTTTACTTGTGCATCTGCAGATACCTTTTCTTGAATGGTCTTTATGATATCTGCTTCGGCTCTTTTTTTAATATGTAGGGCCGGTGTAGAAACTGTAAGATCTACAATTACTTCGTCTGCAAAAGTTACTACATTTTTAACCGCACCGCTTTCAACCATATTTTTTCCTTCTCCGGCTAGCGTAATGGTTTCTAAAGCTTTAAGTATATCTTTTTTATTCAATTTCATATAATCTTTTTCGGAATATTTAGACTGATTCTAAAGTGCAAATATAACGGTAATTGTTTGGATTGTAAAGTAGTTGGATTGAAATGATTTATGGGTTAATAGAAGAAACATGAACTAGATTCTTCTTTTGAAATAAGCAATCTATTGTAATTCTTTTACAGGATCCCAAAAAAGTTGATCAAAGTTTTGTATTTGATTTTCAACTACCTCAACACCTTCACTTTCTAATAATTGCTGCATCAAGTTTGTACCTTTAAAATGATGTTTACCTGTAAGCAATCCTTTTCTATTTACAACCCTATGAGCAGGAACATCAGGATCTTTTCCACTTTTATTCATAGCCCAACCTACCATTCTTGCGCTACCAGCTGCTCCCAGGTATTTTGCAATAGCGCCGTAACTTGTAACCTTTCCGTAAGGTATTTGCTTGGCTACTTCATATACTCTATCAAAAAAATTGTCTGAGGCCATTTATATCTCTTCCATTATTTTTAAGAGAGTTATTACTGAAATGATAGCCGTTATCACGCCAATAATAAAGTTCATATTAACATTCAGTTTTTTCTGGTCATCTTTTTGCCTAAAAAACCAAACATACATTGCCAGAACCGAAAATGTACCCAATCCTGAGGCAATGACAGCACTCCATAATCCTGGTTGAGAAAAGCTAAACCACCCAAAACCTGCAAAAGTGATACTTATATACACCCAATATGGAAGTGGTAGTAAATTAACAAGCGCTAATAACATACCAGAAAAAACACGGTTGGTTTTTGAGTGATTTACATCTTCTGGAAGTGGTCTGCGTGTGTCTTTGGCTATAAAAAAGAAGTAAATTGTTATGCATATAAAAATTCCCAAAGCTACTTTTTGAAGCATTGAAACATATTCAGGATGTTGGTCTAAAAATCTAGCAAAAAACAGAGCTACAAGCGTTTGTATCATTACGGTTACACAAACACCCGTAGAAAACATTATTCCTTTTTTTCTGCCTTCTTTCATACTTATTTTTGCAGCGTACATATTTAGCAGTCCGGGAGGAATTACCCCAATAAAAGCTGCTATAAAGCCAATTGCAAAGTTTACAAGTACCGTCATAAAAGACACGTTTCTGTCGTGAATATAAGCAAAATTATCTACCTAAATTTAAACCGTATGTAGGTTATCTTTTTATTTTCTTCTAAGTATTGTTGTTCATAAAAGGTTTGTATACTAGTCACTTCTTCGGGTGCGTGACTGTTTCCGTAGACATCGTGATGCGCATAATCAATCTCTTCATCAAGCCCGTGAAGTAATCCTAATGTATAACCATGCATAAATTCACTATCTGTTTTTAAATGAACAAAACCATCTGGTTTTAAAATCTTTTTATATTTATTTAAAAACTCTTGGTTGGTAAGGCGATGTTTGGTGCGCTTGTATTTTATTTGAGGATCTGGAAAAGTAATCCAAATTTCATCTACTTCATTTTCTGCAAAAAGTAAATCTATCAACTCAATTTGTGTACGTAAAAAAGCTACATTATCTAAGCCTTCTTCTAAAGCGGTTTTGGCTCCTCTCCAGAAACGAGCTCCTTTAATATCAATTCCTAAAAAATTAATAGCTGGATATTTTCTAGCTAGATTGACTGAATACTCTCCTTTACCACAACCCAGCTCTAAGATGAGCGGTTTTTCATTTTTAAAAAAATCACGCTTCCAGTTCCCTTTTAAGTCAAGACTATTTGAAAAAACCTCCTCACGAGTAGGTTGAATTACATTTTTAAAAGTTTCGTTTTCTTTAAAACGTTTGAGTTTATTTTTACTTCCCACAATTAACTATTTCTTATCGCTAGAGTTTATTTGGTAAAATTAAGGAAATATTAACAAGGCACTACTTTATGTACCTTTGTTTTTGTGAATGAAAGAAAAACCATTTTGGTAGCGCCTTTACACTGGGGTTTGGGGCACGCTACACGTTGCATTCCTATCATAAAAGCATTGCTAAAAAACAAGTATAACGTTTTATTAGCCTCAGATGGGGGTGCTTTATTATTGCTTCGGAAAGAATTTCCAGATTTACCATACGTAGAGCTACCTTCTTATAACATAACTTATCCAAAAAAAGGTGCTTTTTTTAAGCTGAAACTTCTTTTGAAAGCTCCTTTTGTAAAAAGGGTAATTGCTTCAGAAAAAAAGGTAGTAGAAAAGCTTGTTTCTGAAAATAAGATTCAAGGTATTATTAGTGATAATCGTTGGGGTGTACGAAACAGTAAAATACCTTCGGTAATAATCACACATCAATTGAATGTCCTTTCTGGCAGCACGTCTTTTCTTAGCAGTAAAATGCATCAAACTTTACTTAGAAAATTTGATGCTTGTTGGGTGCCAGACCTTGAAGGTTCAATCAATTTAAGTGGTAAACTAGGCCATTTTAAAAACTTACTATCTGTTCCTTTAAAAGTTACCTATATTGGTTTGCTGTCACGTATGCAAAAACAATCTGTGACAAAAGAATATGATGTTTTGTGTTTATTATCAGGTCCCGAACCACAACGAACTGCACTAGAAGAAAAGCTTACTTCGGTTTTTGAACATTCCAATAAAAAAGTGATGTTGGTTCAAGGGGTTATAGAAGAAGAAAAAAAGGAAACTCAAAAAGGTGCTATTAAAGTAGTTAATTTTCTTACTAGTCTTGAACTAGAAAACGCCATCAATAAAAGCGAGTGTGTTGTTTCAAGGTCTGGATATACAACTATTATGGACTTGGCAGCGATGGAAAAGAAAGCCTTTTTTATTCCTACTCCAGGGCAGTTTGAACAGGTATATTTGGCAAAACGGTTAAAACAAACTGGTTTTGTACCTAGTTGTAAACAACATAAATTTGAAGAAAGAAAACTGGACAAAATTCCTTTTTACAAAGGATTACAAGATTTTAATAGCACACCCAATTTTGAAAGGTTATTTGGCTTTTTCGAGAGTGAAGGAAAACTCTGAGCCAATACCATATTGACTTTCTACATAAATTTTTTCATCGTGCGCTTCAATTATATGCTTAACAATTGAAAGTCCTAACCCGCTGCCTCCTTCTTTTCTTGAACCGCTTTTATCAACTCTAAAAAACCGTTCAAACAATCTAGGTATTTTATCTTTTTCAATACCTTCGCCGTTATCGGTTACACGCACAATAACTTTATTTTTTATAAGATCTTCTATACTTACCTCTGTTGTACCATCCTTTTTACCATATTTAATTGAGTTTACAATCAAATTGGTCAATACTTGTTGTATACGCTCGCGATCTGCATCAACAAAAATGCTTTCTTTATAATCGATATCAAATGTAAGGGTGATATTTTTTTTGGCAGCTTTCATTTCAAAAAGATCAAAAACACCTTGTACCAGCTCGATGATATTGAATCGTTCTTTATTAAGGTTTAAATCACCAACTTCTAGCTTGGTAATCATATCAAGATCTTTTACAATATAAATCAGTCTCTCTACTCCTTTATTGGCCCGCTGTAGGTATTTTTTACGAATATTTTTATCATCCATTGCGCCATCAAGCAATGTGAGTATATACCCTTGGACGGTAAAAAGAGGCGTTTTTAATTCATGGGAGATGTTACCCATAAATTCTTTTCGGTAGTTTTCACGACCTTTGAGAGTTTCAATTTCAATTTTTTTGGTTTCAGCAAATCGCTCTACTTCTCTTGTAAGCGTTGCCATATCTGTAGTAATTTGTTTTTTATCAAAAGTTGAAGCATCTAGCAGTCTAACATCGTCGTATATTTTTTTTACTCTTCGGTAAATAAATTTTTCTACTCGATACTGAATGAAAAAGAAAGAAAACCCAAAACAAACTATGGCAAATACTATTAGAAACCAATAAAGTTTAATTGCTGTGAAGTAAAAAAAAACACCCAACACGAGTGTTAAAAAAAATGTGAGGAATGATGATGTATATGCTGCAAATTTGTATGTTCTCTTAAATTCTTTTGCCATTAAACTACAAATTTATACCCTACTCCTTTAACTGTTTTAAATTTTTCGTCACCTATTTTTTCACGTAGTTTTCTTATGTGAACATCTATAGTTCTTCCACCTACTACTACCTCATTACCCCATACACGGTCAAGTATTACTTCTCTTTTAAAGACTTTTCCGGGTTTTGAAGCTAGAAGCGCTAATAATTCAAACTCTTTTCTTGGTAAAATCATTTCTTCATTTGCTAAGGTGATTTTATACTCTTCACGGTTAATTACCAAATCACCTAGTTTAACTTTACCTGTTTCTTCTTTGGTTTCTTTGTAACGTCTTAGTAATGCTTTTACTTTACTTACCAATACTTTTGGTTTAATAGGTTTGGTAATATAGTCATCGGCTCCAGCATCAAAACCGGCTACTTGTGAATAGTCTTCACCTCTAGCTGTTAAAAACGTGATTATTGTTTCGGCAAGTTCAGGTATGTTACGTAGCTTTTCACAGGCTTCCATCCCGTCCATTTCGGGCATCATTACATCAAGAATGATGAGGTGTGGTATTTCCTTTTTAGCTTTTTTAATAGCTTCTTTACCGTTTTCAGCAGTTGTAACTTGATACCCTTCTGAAGAGAGATTGTAGCCTACAATTTCTAAAATATCCGGCTCATCGTCTACTAGTAAAATTTTGATGTCTTTTTTCTTCATAATTATTTTTACCTAATAAAATTAAGGTTTAAAGATACCATATATTACTTTTTCGTATTGTTTGCTTATTTAATTGTTAACGATATTGTAACATACTATCGGCTTAAACAAGCCTTTTTTTAGTCAATATTACCTTTACGTTAAGCAATTTATAAACTATATTTTAAAAATTCACACCTATTATTCAAATATGTATATTTGCACCACATTTAAATAATTTACAAACAAATATGATGAAAAAAATTACTTTTATTGCAGCACTTTTTATGAGTGTTGCCTCTTTTGCACAAATTGCAGGAACTAGCTTTGAGGAGCCATCAATTGTTACTGTACAGTATGTTGATACTGGTGATGCAACAGTTGCTCACGATTTAGTTAATAATCCTGATGAGCCTAACGTAGATTATACTTCTACAGGTGGCGAGATAGGGTTTGATGCTCGTTATGAGCCGTATGACACTCCTGGTGAAGGCCTTAGCGACGGTGATTTTGTAGGTGTTACAGATTTTGCTCCTACAGGTGATGATCCTTATACAGACGGGGATCAAGGTTACCAAATTAGTGACTCTGACGGAAATTACATTCTTGAGTTTGACCAAGTAGATTTAACTGGAGTTACAGACCCTACTTTATCTTTAGACTATTTTATTTCTGAAACAGGTTATGAAGGTGACGGAACTGTAAATGAATCAAGCTCTGACAGATTACGTATCTATGTAAGAGACCTAACAAACAGTACTGAAATTGACATTCTTGACACTACAGGATCAGACATTAATGACCTTGCAATTGAAGGTTCTTGGATTACAGGTACGGCAGCTATTTTACCTAATACTACTATTCAATTAGTGATTGAAGCTCGTATTAATGCTGGAGCTGAAGCATTTTTCTTTGACAACCTACAAATAGGAGGTTCTTTAGGTATTAACGATGCAAATGAAAGCCAATTTTCTGTATACCCAAACCCAGCTTCTAACGGTTTTGTAAACATCGTTTCAAAAGTTAGTGGTGATAAAGAAGTTGCTGTTTTTGACGTGTTAGGAAAACAAGTTATCAATACTACAATTACAGGTGAAAGATTAAACATTTCTGCATTAAACAGCGGTGTTTATATCGTAAAAATCAACCAAGGAAACGCTTCTGTTACTAAGAAGTTAGTTGTGAAGTAATTATTTTTAAACTATACACATTAAAGCTCTTGCTTATGCAGGAGCTTTTTTTATTTCGCTATTTTTGAAAAGTTATTGATACATCATGATTTCAGAAAAAATTTTTAACATTAAATCACCTCAAAACTTTACTGAAGCAGCTTTGGAAGTTTTTAATTTTCAACACAAACATGTGGCTGTGTATCAAAAGTTTTGTGATATGTTAAAAATTAATCCTAATAAAATAACCCAAATTTCTGAAATTCCCTTTTTACCAATACAGTTTTTTAAGAGCCATAAAATCATTGCAGAAGGGTATAATTCAGAAGTTGTTTTTACTAGCAGCGGCACCACGGGAAGCACAACCAGCAAACATTATGTAGCTAAAACTGACTTATATGAAACAAGCTTCAACAAAGCTTTCAAAAATCAATATGGCACTCCTAAAAACCTTACTATCTTGGCGCTACTGCCATCATACCTAGAACGAGAAGGGTCATCCTTAATATATATGGTTGATTCATTGATACAACAAAGTGATAATGAACATAGTGGTTTCTATTTACACGATATGGATGCGTTGATAGAAAAGCTTACTTACTTAGAAAACAAAGGTCAAAAAACCATTCTGTTGGGCGTATCGTACGCACTGTTAGATTTGATTGAAAAGAAAAAATTTCAGCTTAAAAACACCGTTGTTATGGAAACTGGCGGCATGAAAGGACGCAGAAAAGAAATGGTTAAGCAAGAGCTTCATTCGGTTTTAAAAGAAGGGTTTGGGGTTTCAAAAATTCATAGCGAATATGGTATGACAGAGTTACTCTCACAAGCCTATTCAATTGGTGACGGGGTTTTTAAATGTCCTCCTTGGATGAAAGTTCTTACTCGAGATACCGAAGACCCTTTTACTTACATACAAAGCAAAACCGGAGGGATAAATGTAATCGATCTAGCAAACCTTTATTCTTGTAGTTTTATTGCTACCCAAGATTTGGGAAAAGTTCACACAACTGAGCATTTTGAAGTAGTAGGCAGGTTTGATAATAGCGATATAAGAGGCTGTAATCTTATGATACTTTAAATATCTGATATAAAGTTAATTAAATGCTAAAGTTAAGCCTATATGTGTAAGTAATAAATAAGATTTCGACTACTTATGCACAAGATGGTTGAACCTTAATGGTTCAGTTCATAATTGGTTGGTTAGTTAATTTTGAAAGCCCCTTTCTATAATAGATTGGGGCTTTCATATTTATATAACTTTAATGATAAAGTAATTTTTCTTACCGCGTTGCAATAACACAAATTGATTGTTTATTAAATCAGTATTAGTAACTGTATAATCATCTGTTACCTTTTCTTTATTTACTGAAATAGAATTTTCCTTAAGCGCTCTTCTAGCTTCACCATTTGACTTTAAAAAATTAGTTTCTGAAGCCAAAGCAGCTATAATATCCATTCCGTTTTCAATTTCAGTTTTTGAAATTTCGGCTTGTGGAACACCTTCAAAAACATCTAAAAAGGTTTGCTCATCTAACGTTTTCAAATCTTCAGAAGTTGATTTACCAAATAGTATTTCTGAAGCTTTTACTGCTTTTTCATACTCTTCTTCATTATGAACAGTCACGGTAACTTCTTTGGCCAAACGTTTTTGTAGTAAACGAGCGTGAGGAGCTTCCTTATGCTCAGCAATTAATGCTTCAATAGTTTCTTTATCTAAAAATGTAAAGATTTTTATATACTTTTCAGCATCTTCATCACTAGAGTTTAACCAATATTGGTAAAATTTGTAAGGGGATGTTCTTTTGGCATCTAGCCAAACGTTACCACCTTCACTTTTACCAAATTTACTTCCATCACTTTTTGTGATTAATGGGCACGTTAAGGCATATCCTTTTCCGCCGCCTATGCGTCGTATCATTTCGGTGCCTGTAGTGATATTTCCCCATTGGTCACTACCCCCCATCTGCAAGGTACAATCGTGATTCTTATATAAATGGTAAAAGTCATACCCTTGTACCAATTGATATGTAAATTCTGTAAACGACATACCATCTGCTGCTTCTCCGGTTAATCGTTTTTTTACAGAATCTTTTGCCATCATATAATTAACTGTTATATGTTTACCAACATCACGAATAAAGCCTAAAAAGCTAAATTCTTTCATCCAATCATAGTTGTTAACCAATACAGCGTCATTTTCAGCACCAGATTTAAAATCTAAAAATTGAGAGAGTTGATTGCGCACACAGTTTTGATTGTGACGAAGTGTTTCTTCATCCAATAAATTACGTTCATTTGATTTTCCCGAAGGATCACCAATCATTCCTGTTGCTCCACCTACCAGAGCATAGGGTTTATGACCGCATCGTTGATAAAATGACAACAACATAATAGGAACCAAATTACCAATATGCAAGGAGTCTGCAGTAGGATCAAAGCCCACATAAGCAGAACGCATTTGCTCCATTAAATGTTCTTCTGTGTCTGGCATAACGTCGTGTAGCATTCCACGCCATCTTAATTCTTCAACGAAATTTTTTAGTTTCAAAATGTCTTAAATTTAAAAATGTACACAAAGATATACCCATTGCATCAAACTGAAAAGAATACTATAAAAAAGACTATTTTTACACTATGATTTTAGTCACCGGCGGTACAGGTTTAGTAGGATCACATTTATTATATTTTCTTCTGAAGGAAAATAACAACGTGCGTGCAATCCATAGAAAATCTAGTAACCTTCAAGCTGTAAAAAATGTATTTGAATATTATGTTTCTATTGAAGAAGCTGAACTTTTATTCAATAAAATAGAATGGCAAGAAGCAGACATTACCGAAATACCAGCGCTTACCGATGCCTTTAAAGACATAACACAGGTTTATCACGCAGCAGCATACATAAGCTTTAACCCAAAACATTACAACAAATTAAAAAAAGCAAATATTGAAGGGACTGCCAATATTGTAAACCTCTGTTTGGCTCATTCTATTGAAAAATTGTGTTATGTAAGCTCAGTAGCTACACTTGGGTCTAGTATAAACGGCGCTAAAATAACTGAAGAAACTCATTGGAATTCTGAAGAAAAAAATAACATCTATTCTATTACAAAATATGGCGCCGAAATGGAAGTTTGGCGAGGCACTCAAGAAGGCCTCAACGCTGTTATTGTAAAACCGGGCGTTATTTTGGGAGAAGGATTTTGGAATTCGGGAAGTGGTGTAATTATTAAAACCGCATCAAAAGGGATCCCTTTTTACACAGACGGAAGTATGGGTCTTGTAGATGTTAAAGATGTTGTTAACGCAATGGTTACCGCAATGCAATCTTCAGAAAAAAATACTTCGTATATTTTGGTTGCTGAAAATGTAAAATACCGCTTACTTCTTTCTGAAATAGCCAAAAATTTAAACGTAAAACTCCCTAAAAAAAGAGCACCAAAATGGGTTTTATTAGCTTTCAGTAAAATAGATTGGTTTATTTCAAAGATATTTAGAACCAAACGTATCTTATTAAAAGCAACTGTAAATTCGCTGTATACAGATTCAAATTATAGTAGTTTAAAAATTGAAAAGGAATTAAATTTTACATTTACACCTATTGAAAAAACACTAAAAAGAGTTTGTAAACACTACTCGATAGAGTCTTGAATGGTATTTATAGAAGGAACCAAACTTCCAGCCTCTGTTTCTTCAATAGTATCAGTGACTTCTTCATCTTTTTCTGGAGTTGCATCTTTATCGTTAGCATTTGCTTTTTGAATACTATCTGCTTTTGATTTTAAAACACCCAATCGCTCTTCAATGGTTTTAAACATTTCTTCATACGTGTCTAAATCTGCCGCATAATAGGTATTGCTATTTGCAAACTGCAAACTGTCTACATTATATTTTGCATAAATTAACGAGTCTAGTTTTAACCCGTATGACCTCACTTTTCTATTGTTTACGCTTCGTGCGGCGTTGCTCAAGTATGAATCCATCATAATATCCATCATCTTTTCCTTTGGGATAAGATTATCTGGCTTTTCAGGTTTTGAAACACTCTGGCAACCAAAAAGCACAATTAATACTATGATGCTTATATATTTCATTAACGATTAAAACTTATGCGTTCTCCTCTACTTCTGTTCGGGAATTTTAAATTTTCGTAAGCCAATACTCCATTGACAAAGGTATGGGTTACTCTAGATTTAAAAACCTGTCCTTCAAAAGGAGACCAACCGCATTTGTATAAAATATTTTCTTTATTTACAGTCCAAGGTGCTTGTAAATCTAGCAATACCAAATCTGCTTTGTATCCTCTACGAATGTATCCGCGATCTTTTATTTGAAATAATATTGCAGGATTATGAGCTGTTTTCTCTACAATTTTTTCAAGTGAAATTAATCCTCTATGGTACATTTCCATTAAAGCAACAAGCGCATGCTGAACTAATGGTCCCCCAGAAGGCGCTTTGGTGTACACATTATTTTTTTCTTCTTTAGTATGAGGAGCATGATCGGTTGCAATTACATCAATACGATCATCTTTGAGCGCTTTTAAAAGGCCCTCTCTATCTTTTTTAGTTTTTACAGCTGGATTCCATTTAATTTTGGTGCCCTTTTTTTTATAGTCTTCATCGCTAAACCATAGATGATGAATACACACCTCGGCTGTTATTTTCTTTTCTGAAAGTGGCAACTTATTATTAAATAAATGCGTTTCTTTTTCAGTAGAAAGATGAAAAACGTGCAATCTTGCACCTGTTTTTTTGGCCAATTCAATTGCTTTTGAAGAAGAAAGGTAACACGCTTCTTCACTACGTATTACCGGATGTTTTTCAATAGGAATGTCATCACCGTATTCTTTAATATGTTCTTCAAGATTCTTTTTTATGGTAGCCTCATCTTCACAATGTGTAGAAATCAACAACTTGGTTTTGCTGAAAATATTTTCAATAGTTTCAGGGTTATCAACTAGCATATTCCCGGTTGATGAGCCTAGAAACAATTTTAACCCTGCTACTTTTTTAGGGTCTACTTTTAAAATTTCATCTAGGTTATCATTGGTTCCGCCAAACATGAAACTGTAATTAGCCCAAGAAGTTTCTTTTGCAATGCTGAATTTATCTTCCAAAAGCTCAATAGTAGTGGCTTGAGGTATGGTATTGGGCATTTCAATAAATGTAGTGATACCACCTGCAACAGCAGCTTTTGATTCGGTTTCAATATCTGCTTTGTGCGTTAAGCCCGGTTGTCTAAAATGTACTTGATCATCAATCATTCCCGGCAATAAGTATTGACCGTCTGCATCAATTATCTTGGTGTCTGAAGATTTTGCACTAATACTATTTGACACCTCTGCAATGATGTCATTTTCAATAAGTACATCACCTTGAAAAATGCTCCCTTCGTTAACTATATTTGCGTTTTTTATTAAAATACTACTCATCTATATTTCATTAAAATCTGTGTTGCCAAAAAGGCTTTTAAACTTCATTTTTATCACTCCAAAAATGGCTTCAGAAATAATTCTAGTGTCCATTTTTGATTCGCCTCGAGTTCTGTCTGTAAAAATAACCGGGACTTCTTCTATTTTAAATTTTGCCAAATAGGCTTTAAATTTCATTTCAATTTGAAACGCATAACCTACAAATTGTATTTTATCCAAATTGATTTTCTCCAAAACTTTTCTTTTATAACAAACAAAACCGGCTGTTGTATCATAAAGGTTCATACCGGTAATAAACCGAACATATTTCGAAGCGCCCCAAGACAATAAAACTCGTGTCATAGGCCAGTTTACCACATTTACTCCTTGCACATACCTAGAGCCTATAGACATGTCTGCACCGTTTTTTCTGCAAGCATTGTATAATCTAATTAAATCATTTGGATTATGAGAGAAATCGGCATCCATTTCAAAAATATATTCATAATCTCTTTGTAGTGCCCACTTAAATCCTGCTATGTATGCAGTACCCAGACCAGATTTTTCTTTTCGGTTTAAAATATAAAGTTGATCTTCATATTCTGTCACGAGTTTTTCAACAGCTTGTGCCGTTCCGTCTGGTGAGTTATCATCAACTACCAAAATGTGGAAATTCATCCGTAAAGCAAAAACATTACGCACCAACCGCTCAATGTTTTCAATTTCATTGTATGTAGGAATAACCACGAGGGCTTTGGACATAGCCTGCATTTTAGCGCAAATGTACCTTTTTTTAAGCAAATAAATGTGAAGGAAATTCTAATTGAATTGCTTTTTGACAATGTTGTTTTAATGTACCTTTATCAACAAAATTCAATACATGCAGTATATTGAAAGGCACATAGATTCTATGGATTGGGTTACTATTATTCTAGTAGCTTGCTTGCTTTTAATAACGACTGTAAAATATCTATACCCAAAAGAGTTTCAGCAATTTATTACATTACCAATAAGCGATAAGTATTTTTTGGTACAAGGTAAATCTGAAAAAATTATACATCTCTTTAACATCTTACTTTTTGTTGTTCAAGTACTATCTGTATCTCTTTTTATCTACCTTTTTTTTAAAGTTTTAAAACCCGAATGGATTGTTGAGAACAAGTACTTATTTATACAAATTTGCACAGGATACTCGGTATTTGTTTTTATAAAATATTTTATTGAAAAAATTATTGGCACCGCATTTTCTTTAGACACATTAATTAACACTTATTTGTTTCAAAAACTAAGTTACCGTAACTTAATTGCACTTTTAATCTACTGTATCAACTTAACACTATTCTATGTTATAGAGCCAAATGCAATACTTTTATTTATTTTAATAGCTGTCATCGTACTGTTAAATGGTATTTCCCTGTTTTACAGTTATAAAACAAACAGAAATTTAATTAATAATAATTTCTTCTATTTTATTTTGTATCTTTGCGCACTTGAAATCTCGCCCTATTTTATCTTGTATAAAACGCTGGCATAGATAGAAAGAATTTAAAAAAAGCTGATTTTATGAAAGTGAAAACTATTTTAGTTTCGCAACCTGAACCTAAGGTTGAAAACTCCCCCTATTTTGATCTTATTGATAGACAAAAAGTAAAAATAGATTTCAGGCCTTTTATTCACGTTGAAGGAGTTCCCAGTAAAGAAGTAAGAGCTCAAAAAGTTGATTTATCAAAGTACACAGCAATCATTTTAACCAGCAGAAATGCAGTAGATCATTTTTTCAGAATTGCCGAAGAAATGCGCTTTAAGGTGCCAGATTCTATGAAGTATTTTTGCCAAAGTGAAGCAGTTGCTTATTACTTACAAAAATATGTCGTGTATCGTAAACGAAAAATTTATGTAGGTAAACGTACATTTCAAGAGTTAACCCCACTCATTAAAAAATACAAGAACGAAACCTTTTTACTTCCGTCTTCAGACAAGTTAAAGCCTATCGTTCCTGAAATTTTAGATGATTTGGGTGTAAAATGGAAACAAGCCACTTTCTACAGAACAGTGGTAAGCGACCTTTCTGACCTTAGAGATGTGTATTATGACATTCTTGTATTCTTTAGCCCAAGCGGGATTGTTTCTTTACTAGAAAACTTTCCAGATTTTGAGCAAAAAAACACTCGAATTGCTGTCTTTGGAAACACAACTGTTAAAGCTGTAACCGACAACGGTCTTAGAGTAGACATTCAAGCGCCAACTCCAGAAACACCTTCTATGACAATGGCACTTGAAAAGTACATTAAAGAAGTAAACAAAAAGTAACTATTTTTTTATTTACAAAAACAAAAAAAGCGCTGTAAAAATTTACAGCGCTTTTTATTTATATGGTATCTACTAACTAGCCTTTAATAGGTGCTCCTGAAAGAATTTCTTCATTTGCGTAAGACTCAAATTTTTCAAAGTTAGTTTTAAAAGATTTTGCTAAAGATTCAGCTTTTGTGTCATATGCTGCCTTATCTTCCCAGGTTTCTCTAGGGTTTAATACATCGTCTGGGACATTAGGACATTCAGTTGGCATGCTTAATCCAAATATTGGATGTTGCTCATATGCTACGTCTTTTAAATCATTATTAAGTGCAGCAGTAATCATAGCTCTGGTATATTTCAACTTCATGCGTCTTCCTGTACCGTAAGGACCACCTGTCCATCCTGTATTTACTAACCAAACATTTACACCGGCATCTTTCATCTTTGCACTTAGCATTTCAGCATATTTTGTTGGGTGCAACGGCATAAATGGAGCCCCAAAACAAGCAGAAAAACTTGGAAGCGGCTCGTCAATACCAGCTTCTGTACCGGCTACTTTTGCAGTGTAACCGCTAATAAAATGATATGCGGCTTGACCAGGGGTTAATTTTGATATAGGAGGCAAAACACCAAAGGCATCTGCCGTAAGGAAAAATATATTTTTTGGGTTTTTACCAATTGATGGTTGTTGTATATTATCAATATGATAAATAGGGTAACTTACACGCGTGTTTTGAGTTACAGATGTATCTGCAAAGTCAACATTACCTTCACTATCCATAACTACATTCTCTAGGATAGCACCCGGTTTAATTGCTTTAAAAATGTCTGGCTCTTTTTTTGGTGAAAGATCAATCACTTTTGCATAACATCCGCCTTCAAAATTGAATACTGTATTTTCAGCAGTCCAACCATGTTCATCATCTCCAATTAATTTTCTGTCTGGATCTGCAGAAAGCGTTGTTTTTCCAGTCCCTGAAAGACCAAAGAAAATTGCTGTTTCGCCGTTTTCACCTACATTGGCCGAACAGTGCATAGGCAACGTGTTTTTATAAACAGGTAGGATAAAGTTTAAGGCAGAAAAGATTCCTTTCTTTATTTCTCCTGTATAACCGGTACCGCCAATTAAAGCAATTTTTTTACTGAAATTCAAAATAGCAAAGTTATGTTGGCGAGTTCCATCTTCTTCAGGATTTGCCATAAAACCAGGAGCATTTACTATAAGCCATTCTGGATCAAAAGACTCAAGCTCATCTTCTGTAGGGCGTAAAAACATGTTATGTGCAAACATATTTGACCAAGGATACTCGTTTATCACTCGTATATTAAGTCTATAATTATCATCTGCACAGGCGTAGCTATCTCTTACATACACTTCTTTTTCAGAAAGGTAATCTGTTACCTTATCATAAAGCGCATCAAATTTTGAAGCTTCAAAAGGGATGTTAATAGCTCCCCACCATATTTTATCCTCGGTTACTTCATCTTTTACAATAAAACGATCCTTAGGTGACCTACCGGTAAACTCGCCGGTATTAACTGCAAGTGCACCACTTGATGCTTCTTTACCTTGATTGTTTTTTAATGTTGCGTTATGAAGTTCTTCTGAAGAGAGTTGATAATTAACTGTTGCGTTCTTAATCCCATAATTATCCAATGAGATTTTTCTTTTAGTTTGGTGTTTATCGACCATCACTTATTTTAAATTGTTGTGGGTTACAAAAATAATAATTCTGAAATAGATAGCAGGATTTTAATGAAGGAATTGTAATTACTTTAACGAAAAGAGACCATACCCCAGTCGTAACCAACCTACTATAAACAACAATCCTCCTATAGGCGTAATAGGCCCTAAAAATGAAACGGAGAAAGGAATAATTTGTTTTAAAGCCAATAGGTAAATTGAACCTGAGAAGAAAACAATCCCAAAAATAAAAAACCGAAACACCCACTTTTGAGTAGTTTGAGGGATTGGCCTTGCAAAACCTATGATCAATAGTGCCAGACAATGATACATTTGATACCGCACACCTGTTTCAAAAGTAGCAACAGCTTCGGCATCAACCAATTGTTTTAATCCATGAGCACCAAAAGCTCCAATTGCAATAGTAATTGCTGTTAAAACTGAAGCCGTAACCACTATATTTTTATTGTAATCGCGCATGAGTCCAAATGGATTTTAGTAATTTCGTTTATCTGAAAAATTAATTTCAAAATTACGAAAAAACCTACCGATGCGAAACATTTTAATTATCGGCGCCGGCCGATCTGCAACGAGTTTAATTAAATATTTATTAGATAAATCTGAAACTGAAAAACTAGCGCTTACCATAGGAGATCTTTCTTTGGAAAATGCTCAAAAACTAGCGGGTGATCACCCAAACGCAACCGCTATAAAATTGGATATTTTTAACGAAGAAGAACGAAGAAAAACTGTAAAAGAAGCAGATTTGGTTATCTCTATGCTGCCTGCCCGTTTTCATATTGAAGTAGCAAAAGATTGCCTAGAGTTTGATAAACATATGGTAACAGCATCCTACGTAAGTGATGAGATGCAGGCATTAAATAGCGATGTAGAAAAAAAGGAGTTGGTTTTCATGAACGAAATTGGGCTCGATCCCGGGATTGACCACATGAGTGCCATGCAAGTAATTGACCGCATTCGTGATAACGGTGGAAAAATGTTATTGTTTGAATCATTTACCGGCGGATTAGTAGCTCCAGAAAGTGATGACAACCTTTGGCATTATAAGTTTACGTGGAACCCAAGAAATGTAGTGATTGCCGGACAAGGTGGTGCTGCCGAATTTATACAAGAAGGCACCTATAAATACATTCCTTATCACCGTTTGTTTAGAAGAACAGAATTTTTAAATATAGAAGGTCACGGTCGTTTTGAAGGCCTTGCTAATCGTAATTCACTCAAATATAGAAGCGTTTATGGACTGGAAGACGTACTAACACTGTACCGCGGAACCATTAGACGTGTTGGTTTCAGTAAAGCCTGGAATATGTTTGTGCAATTAGGAATGACAGATGACGGTTATACCATTCCAGATTCAGAAAATCTATCCTACCGCGATTTTGTAAATTTATTTTTACCGTATTCACCAACAGATTCTGTAGAGTTAAAACTAAGACACAACCTAAAAATTGATCAAGATGATTTAATGTGGGGAAAACTGGAAGAACTTGACATTTTTAACCCAAATAAGAAAATAGGAATTAAAAATGCAACACCGGCACAAGCGCTTCAGAAAATACTAGAAGACAAATGGACACTACAACCTGAAGATAAAGACATGATTATTATGTATCACAAGTTTGGGTATGAACTAAATGGCGAAAAGAAACAAATTGATAGTCATATGGTATTAACAGGCGAAGACCAAACACATACTGCTATGGCCAAAACCGTTGGACTTCCAGTAGCCATGGCTGCTATTAAAATTTTGAACAAAGAAATCACCACGCCAGGTGTACAGCGACCTATTAGTAAAGAAGTGTACGAACCTATTCTAGAAGAATTAACAAAACACGGTATTACTTTCAAAGAAAACTTTACTGAATATTTAGGATACAATCCCGACAATGTTCAAGGTTATTAAACAACAAAAAGCCCGATGTTTTTACATCGGGCTTTTTTATTATTCTATTTTTTAAAAAATTAATCTCTTCCGCCTAAAAACATACTTATAAAGTATAACAACGTAGCCAAAGAACCTAAAGCAGCAACTACATACGTTCTAGCTGCCCATTTTAAAGCATCTTTAGCACCATCGTGTTCTTGTTGCGTAAGCATATTTTCATTTTCTAACCACGCCAAAGCACGCTTACTCGCATCAAACTCTACCGGTAATGTAATAAATGCAAAAGCTGTAGTTGTGGCAAATAAAATGATCCCTACCAAGAAAAGCGTGTTTCCTAAACCTGTCATGGAAGTAGCAAAAGTTAATACCAAACCTGCCATAATCACAAAGTTTGACAACTTACTGGCAACACTTACTGCTGGTACAATAGCAGATCTAAATTTTAACCAACTGTACGCTCTGGCGTGTTGAATAGCGTGACCACATTCGTGAGCTGCAACGGCTGCAGCTGCAGCATTACGTTGCATATAAACCGGTTCACTCAAGTTAACGGTTTTCTTTCCCGGGTGATAATGGTCTGTTAATTGTCCGGGTGTTGAGATTACCTGAACATCTGTTATACCATTATCGGCGAGCATTTTTTCGGCAATTTCCTTACCGCTCATCCCGTTTTGTAAATGTATTTGTGAATACTTTTTAAACTTACTTTTCAGTTTGTTGCTCACATACATACTCACCAAAAAGATAATTCCTGCAATTATATAATATCCTATCATGTTTTTAATACTTTATTGTTTTGAACCTTCAAAACAGTTATAGCAATTTTAAAATAAATATAGCAAATACTGTGCAAATTTATTAGCCAACAATATTTACAATTTTACCTGGCACCACAATCACCTTTTTAGGTGTACGCCCATCCAGATAATGGGCAGTTTTCTCGTGTGCCATTACGGCAGATTCTATTTCGTCTTTACTCATATCTAATGGCAGCTCTAGTGTAAAGCGCATTTTTCCGTTGAACGAAATAGGATATTCTTTACTACTTTCTACCAAATGTTTTTCATCAAAAATTGGAAATGGCGCAGTTGCAATACTTTCTGAATGCCCTAACAAGCTCCACAGTTCTTCTGAAATATGCGGTGCATACGGAGAAATCAATATCGCTAAAGGCTCTAAAACCTCTCTACTTGTGCACTTTTGGCTCGTTAATTCATTTACTGCAATCATAAATGTAGAAACCGAAGTGTTAAAACTGAAGTTTTCTATGTCTTCCCCTACTTTTTTGATGGTTTTATGAAGCGTTTTTAAACTGTCTTTTGAAGCAGCCTCTTCGGTAACTTTAAAACCACCTTCGGCTCCTGTGTGATACAATTTCCAAAGTTTTTTAAGAAAATTGTGTACACCGGTGATTCCGGCAGTATTCCACGGCTTGGCTTGCTCTATTGGACCTAAAAACATTTCGTACATCCGTAAGGTATCAGCACCGTAATCATTACAAATATCATCAGGATTGACTACGTTGTATTTAGATTTGGACATTTTTTCGACCTCGCGAGAGACTTTAAACGTTCCGTCTTCTTCGGTAATAAACTCAGCATCTTTAAATTCTGGTCTAAAATCTTTGAAAGCCTCTAAGTCTAGTTCGTTCGAAATGTTAACATCATCTACGTGAGCAGGGACATTATCTACAGAATAATATGCAACATATTTTTCTTTATTTAAATACTTATAGTCATCCTCCTTTAGATAAGGTTTTAACCATTCAATATTTTTGAAATCAAGAGAATAAGATTGACTTAGCAAAATGGGTTTATCAAACTCAATAATTTTTTCAATAGAATTTTTTATACTATTAAACCAACTTTTCGCATCTGATCCAGATTTAGGAATAGATTCTGAAATTTTATCTCTTTCAGCAAATGATACTTTTTTCGAAAACCTCGAAACAAAAGCACTCTCCCCCAAAATCATCCCTTGGTTGATGAGCTTTTTAAACGGTTCTTCTACCGTTAAAACGCCGCGATCGTATAAAAATTTCACCCAAAAACGACTGTATAATAAGTGACCAGTGGCGTGTTCGCTTCCGCCAACATATAAATCTACATTCTGCCAATAATCCATCGCCTCTTGGCTAGTCAAAGCCTCTTCATTATGCGGGTCCATATACCGGAACATATAACAACTACTCCCTGCCCAACCCGGCATGGTGTTTAATTCTAACGGAAAAACGGTTTCATTATCCACATTATCATTGGCAACTACTTCATTTTTATGTGTATCCCACGCCCAAACATCGGCACGGCCCAATGGTGGTTCGCCGTCTTCGGTAGGTAAATAAGCGGAAACCTCGGGTAAGGTCAATGGTAAGTATTTTTCGTCTATCAATTGTGGCAATCCGTTTTTATAGTACACCGGGAATGGTTCACCCCAATAGCGCTGACGGCTAAAAACCGCATCACGTAACTTGTAATTTATTTTTCCTTTTCCGGCATCTTTTTGCTCAAGCGCTTCAATAACTTTATTGGTCGCGGCTTTGTATTGTAAACCGTTTAAGAAATCACTGTTGGCAATAACAGTCTTATCTTTATCTGTAAAAGCTCCTTCTGAAATATCAATACCTTCAAAAATATTTGGGATAGGAATATCAAAATGCCTAGCAAAATCATAATCGCGTTGATCACCACAAGGCACGCTCATCACAGCACCGGTTCCGTAACCGGCTAAAACGTAATCACCAATCCAAATAGGGATTGATTCTCCGCTAAACGGATGCTCGGCATAGGCTCCGGTAAACACACCTGAGATGGTTTTTACGTCGGCCATACGTTCACGTTCGCTACGTTTGGCAGTCGCTTCAATGTAGGCTTCTACTTCGGCTTTTTGAGCTTCGGTTGTGATTTTTGACACCAACTCATGCTCTGGCGCCAACGTCATAAAACTTACACCAAAAATAGTGTCGGGACGTGTGGTGAAAACTTCTATAACCTCATCGTAATCTTTTACATTAAACGTAACACTAGCTCCTTCACTTCTACCAATCCAATTGGTTTGCGAGTCTTTAAGTGGCTGTGGCCAATCGATGTCATTCAATCCATCTAACAAGCGTTGTGCATACGCGGTGATGCGCATACTCCATTGTTTCATTTTTTTCCGAACTACCGGATAACCACCACGCTCAGAAACGCCATTGACAATTTCATCATTGGCTAACACCGTTCCAAGTTGCGGACACCAGTTTACTTCAGTTTCGGCTAGATAGGTTAATCTATATTGTAATAAAATTTTTTGCTGTTTTTCTGAAGAAAATGCATTCCACTCTTCTGAAGAAAAAAGTGTTACATCACTATCACAAGCAGCATTAATGTTTGAATTTCCTTCAGAAGTAAAAATATTTTCTAATTCTGAAATAGGCTTTGCTTTATCTGCATCACAATCATACCAACTATTAAAAAGTTGCATGAAAATCCATTGCGTCCATTTGTAATATTCAGGATTTGAAGTTCTTACTTCACGGCTCCAATCAAATGAAAATCCTATTCTATCAAGTTGTTCACGGTAGCGAGCAATATTTTCTTTGGTTGTCTTTTTGGGGTGTTGCCCGGTTTGAATGGCATATTGTTCTGCCGGTAGACCAAAGCTATCATACCCCTGCGGATGTAGAACATTAAAACCTTTGTGACGCTTGTAGCGTGCATAAATATCACTAGCAATATATCCTAAAGGGTGACCCACGTGCAATCCGGCTCCAGAAGGATACGGAAACATATCTAGCACATAATATTTTGGTTTTTCGCTGTTATTTTCAGCTTGAAAGGTTTTATTTTGGGCCCAATACTGTTGCCACTTTTTTTCAATGTTATTAAAATTGTATTTGCTCATCGCTACCGTTTGAAAATAGGTGGCAAATTTACGGCTATTGTACGAAAGACAAAAGTTTAAACGTTAGTTAGTCATAGCTTTAAAATTCCTTGTATTTTTACAGTATTAAATTCAACAAATTATATGGCTTCATCTTTTGAAAAATATCAAAAACGCAGGTTGATTTCATCTTACTTTTCAGTAGTTATAAGCATTTCGCTTGTGTTATTTTTACTGGGGTTATTAGGGTTATTGGTGCTTAACACCAAAAAAGTAGCAGACCACTTTAAGGAGCAGATTGCATTGACGGTCTACATGAAAGATACGGCAAAAGAAGTTGAAATTACCCAGTTAAAACAAACATTGGCCTTAGCCGAATACACAAAAAGTGCAGAATATATAAGCAAAGAGCAAGCAGCCGAAGAACACAGCGCTGCCATAGGAGAAAATTTTATGGACTTTTTAGGCTATAACCCGCTGCAAAACAGCATTGATGTGTATTTATTGGCAGATTATGTTTCACCTTCACAACTGGAAGAAATTACAGATGAGTTAATGACAAAAGATTTTATTGACGAAGTGGTATATGATAAACCGCTTATTGCGTTATTAAATGATAACGTAAAAAAAATTAGTTTTTGGGTATTGGTGGTAAGCGGTATTTTCCTATTTATTGCTGTATTGCTTATTAACAGCTCCATCAGACTTTCTGTCTATGCAAAACGATTTACTATTAAAACTATGCAAATGGTAGGTGCTACCAAGCGTTTTATAAGACGCCCTTTTATTTGGAAAAGTGTTCGTCTGGGAATGATTGGCGCCGTATTAGCTTTAATAGGCATGGGCTTGGTTTTATATTACCTCAACAAAAGTTTTCCGGAACTACAGCTTCTTGAAGACAGAGTCTTATTAATCGGGTTATTTGTAGGAGTTTTTTTAATAGGCGTTTTTATTAGTTGGCTAAGTACCTTTTTTGCCACACAACGATTCTTAAACTTACGCACAGATGAATTATATTATTAAAACCGTACCTTTGAAGCCCAATCTAGGAAACAAATAAATGCTATGGGAGAACAAAAGAGAAGAGAAGAAGCCCAAAAACGATATTTTATATTTGAGCGTAAAAATTATCAATTTATGTTAATTGGGGTTGCTTTTATTGCACTAGGTTTTATACTAATGGCCGGCGGCGGAAGTGAAGACCCAAATGTATTTAACCCTGAAATTTACAGCTGGCGACGTATTCGTTTGGCACCGGCATTAATCCTTATTGGTTTTGGTATAGAAGTATATGCCATTTTATTAAATCCTCACAAGAAAAAATAATCAATGAACAGTTGGGACGCCATTCTCTTGGGTATTATCCAAGGGTTTACTGAGTTTTTACCTGTTTCTTCTAGTGGTCACCTTGAACTAGGTAAAGCCATTCTAGGAGATACCATGGTTGCTGAAGAAAGCCTTTTATTTACCGTAGTGCTTCACTTTGCTACAGCACTAAGTACTATTGTTGTTTTCAGAAAAGATATTGTTGACATTATTAGAGCTTTGATGAAGTTTCAATGGAATGAAGAAACACAGTTTGTTTTTAAAATTGGAGTTTCTATGGTTCCTGCAGTACTTATTGGGTTACTTTTTGAAGAGCAACTAGAATCTTTTTTTGGTGGTAGTGTTGCTTTTGTAGGAGCTATGCTTATTGTCACAGCTATTTTACTTTGGTTGGCAGATAAAGCCAAAAACACAGGCAAACCAGTTTCTTTTAAAGATTCATTAATAATAGGCGTTTCTCAAGCAATTGCTATGCTTCCGGGTATTTCTAGAAGTGGTGCTACAATTTCAACTTCAGTTTTATTAGGAAATGACAAAAGCAAAGCAGCTCGTTTCTCTTTTTTAATGGTTGTACCTTTAATATTTGGAAAAATTGCCAAAGATATATTGAGTGGAGATCTTTCTGCCGAAAGCACCAATTTATCAACCTTAGGCTTAGGGTTTATTTCAGCATTTATTTGTGGGCTTATTGCTTGTACTTGGATGATTTCATTGGTAAAGAAAAGTAAACTTCGTTATTTTTCTGTGTATTGTATAATTGTTGGGTTAATAGCCATTAGTGTAAGTTTTATATAAATGACTGAACAAGATTTTAAAAACGGACAAGTACTTTTAATTGACAAACCACTTAATTGGACCTCTTTTCAGGTGGTAAATAAAATACGTTGGCTTATCAAAAAGCAGTTTGGAATTAAAAAAATAAAAGTAGGTCATGCCGGCACACTAGACCCCTTGGCAACCGGCTTGTTAATTCTCTGTACAGGGAAGTTTACAAAAAAAATAGAAACCCTTCAAGCTCAAGAAAAAGAGTACACCGGCACCTTTACACTTGGTGCAACAACTCCAAGTTATGATCTAGAAACCGAAATAGATCACCGTTTTGATATAACTGAAATTACTTCAGAAAATATCTATGAAGCTACAAACCAGTTTATAGGAGATATTCAACAGCAACCACCTGTTTTTTCGGCTTTAAAAAAAGAAGGAAAACGCTTATATGAATATGCTAGGGCAGGTGAAAAAGTTGAAATCCCATCACGAACAGTACATATTTCAGCCTTTGAAATTACCCGAATTGAACTTCCTGAAGTAGATTTCAGAGTTGCGTGCAGTAAAGGAACCTACATTCGTTCTCTCGCTCATGATTTTGGAAAAGCGTTAAAAAATGGCGCACATCTTTCTGCGTTAAAACGTACTAAAATTGGTGATTTTTCAGTAGAAAATGCAATTACAATAGAAGATTTTGAGAAAAACTTACAAGCTACACAATCTTAATTATCTATTAATTACCTGCTTGATTTCCATTATTTTGCTTAATTTTTCACCGAAGTAATGAACCTAAATTATTCATACCGCGCCCTACTAGTAACCTCCCTTCTTTTTGGGATTCTTTTTTTATTGCTTTACAGCATTAAACTTGGCAATGCAAAAAAAGAAAAGGAACCCGTTTATGATATTGAATATGCAAAACTTGAAGAGGTGCTTCCTAAGCAAGAGGAAATTATAAAAACTGAAACTGAAGCCTCTAAAATTGAAACAAATCGCGCATATAATGAAGCTGAAAAGCTACTTGCTGAAATGAATCGTGATGAGATAAACACATCTAAAGAAATACAAAATAAACTAGATGAAATTGATGCCGCTATTGAAAGTTCAAACGCATCAACCAACGGAAACGGAATGCGAGCTGCTCAAAAAGCGTCAAAAAAGAAAGCTAAAAACACAGAAAAAACAGCTAATGAAAAATCAGGAAAAAAAGCAGCCAACCGTAACACAACTGTAAGTTATCGTTTAGTAAACCGAAGTGATCTTGAATTGCCCAACCCTGTTTATACCTGTGAAGGCAGTGGAAAGGTAGTAATTAACATTGTTGTTGATTCTTTAGGAAACGTTATTAAAACAACTTATAGCCAGAGCGCCTCTACAACTACCAACGGCTGTTTGATTGATAGTGCTTTGGAATATGCTAAACAAGCTCGATTTACTACCAAAGCCAGCAAAAAAAAGCAACTAGGCACTATTACTTATAATTTTCCTGGGCAGTACTAATTAATACCTATCATTATGACCAAACAACGTTGCGCTTGGTGTGGAGACGATCCTTTATATATTGCATATCACGATACAGAATGGGGAGTTCCGGTGTATGATGACCAAACACTTTTTGAGTTTTTATTACTAGAAACTTTTCAAGCGGGATTGAGTTGGATCACCATTTTACGAAAGCGAGAAAATTTCAGAGAAGCTTTTGACGGTTTTGATTACAAAAAGATAGCACAGTACAACCAAAATAAAATTGATTCATTACTTACCAATACAGGTATTATAAGAAATAAACTGAAAGTAAAATCTGCAGTGAGTAATGCACAGTCTTTTATGAAAGTGCAAGAAGAATTTGGAAGTTTCAGTACGTATATTTGGGGTTTTGTAGATGGAAAACCTATTCAAAATGAATTAAAATCACTTAAAAATGTTCCTGCTAATACGCCTCTAAGCGATACTATAAGCAAAGATTTAAAAAAACGCGGATTCAAGTTTGTAGGCTCAACCGTTGTATACGCTCATATGCAAGCTACCGGTATGGTAAACGATCACGTAACTTCATGTTTTAGACACAAGGAAATAAAAAAAGAGGTTCAAAAAAATTAATCGGTCCCAGAATATGAAATATATCTGTTCTCAGGACTGTAAATATTCAAAGCCTTTAGAGTTTGTTTGTATCTAAATTTTAAAGTAGCATCTGTAGGTTTTTCTTCAGCAAAAAGCTTCTCAAACCATTTTTTTGCATCCTTATAATTGCTCTTGAAGTAATGAGCGTTGGCTAATTTTTTATAAATAAAAGGAGTACCATATCCTTCTTTTACAACTTGTTCATAGACTTTTACAACATCAACATCTTTATTGACATTAATTGTTTGTGCTGAAGTACTGCTTTGTGCTTGTAGTGTAAAAAAACCACAAAATAATAACAGAAACAGCAGTAGGGAAATACGTTTCATAAGTTGGGGTGTAAGAAATTACTTCGTCAAATATGCTAATTAACTGATTAAAAAGCAAATATATTCGACAAAATACAAGGTTTGTTATATTACTATCTATCATAAAACAAAAACCATCACATAATATTGTGATGGTTTTTAAAAAGTTTTATAAAAGTTTGAAAAGCTTAAAGCTTGAGAACTTTTTTATTTACTTGGCCAAATTTTCCTTTAAAAGTAACAAATAGAGTTCCTTTCCAATCTGGGTTTAGTTTCAAATTGATAACACCATTTGCATTGGTAATGGTTCTAGTATATAATTGTTGACCCAAAATAGTATATACAGAAAGCTCTACCGGTCCCTCAATTGCATTAAGATTAAAGTTAACTTCGTCTGTTGCCGGATTGGGGTAAGCAGAAGAAATATTATTTGCAGCCCATTCTTCTGTAGACAATGTTGATGTATCAATTGTCCAGTATCCTTCGGGAGCAACAATAGGTCTATTAATTGTTTTACCAGAGTTGGCTTCTGCGTGAATGTAATATTCCACATCAACATCTTCTGAAGGAAGCGTTAAGTTTGTAGTCCAATTGTCATCTCCTGCAAAGCTCATAGGTATTTCAGAATATTCGGTAGCTCCAACTTCTCGCCAAAACACATCTGCAGTATTAATACCTGAATTATGTTTTATCATGGCATTAATCTCAACGGTACTTCCAGAGCCTGCTTCTTCTATAGGATTGTGTACTATCCATAAAGGATTTTCAACTCCAATTGTATGCGTTATGCAATGAATGGCTCCAGATAATGATATTAAATTTTCTCCCGAGTTGTCTACATCAATGCCTACAATGTTATAACCGGGCATTAATTCTTCTAAATAATCTAAGGCAGGTTGGTCTACTTCTGGTCTATAGGTTGGAACCAAAATAGTTTTATTGACAAAAATCATATTGCTATAGGTGCAATAATCACCTCCTCCATCTGGGTAACGTCCTGTCTTATCTGCCGGTGCCGGGATCCATTTTATATCATACGGTGTTCCAAAAGGTGTTTGAAAGTTGTTTAATACATACTCAATATTTTGTTGTATTTGAGGACCATCTGCAACTCCATCAGGGTATTCACTTACCAAAATAGTCTCTTCATCGAGAAGCTTCATATGCATATCTATATGATGAATGCCATCATGGGGAAGCGTTTCCATTTTTATATAATTATCTATCCCCATGTATTGCTGCATAATAGCGTCTATTTCTGCTTCAGTTTTTGAACTCACTCCATACGGATTTCCGGGAGCATTTTCATCTAGTATTAATTCTGAAGCAAACGCATTTCCCATACCATCACTCATAAAATTACCTCCGGTATTCACTAAGTCGTTAGTTCCTGAAGTAGTTGTATAAATAGGCAACCCTAATAAATTTGCGTGAGCCGTGGGAATTTCATCATCATTTGGTCGTGGACGGTTGTAAATCCAGTCTGTGAGAGCACGTTCACCCACATCATTACTATAAATTGTATTGCCACCATAATCCCTAATCCAAATACTATCAAAAGGCTCATTTAAAAAGATTACGTTGGTTAAATCTACACCTTCAGATTGTAAAAATGCTTCTACAGAAGTTTGGTTTGTAGTGGTAATTATCACTTTACATTCTAAAACACTTGCGTCAACAATTTGAGCTAATATATTTTCAAAGCTAGGATTCCAACTTACAACTAAGTATTCAACTTCTTCCCACTCTGCTGCTGCTCTCACTGTAGAACTTGGTGGTGGAGTTATTCTATTACCTTTAAATTGATAATTTGATATTAATTCCTTCTCAGTTTTGGTTAATCCTTTTGGTAAAAGATTTTCTTGTGAAAACCCAAACTGAAATGAAAATAGTGTCAAGAATAGTAGCGTAAGGAATTGTTTTTTCATAGTCGTGATTTAGGCTTACGAAGATAGTTTATTTACTAGAAAGAGAGAAAAATACATAATTGTTTAACAATTAAGGTGTTGCAAAAACTGTTGCCTTGAAATTTCTTCAGCACCTAAACTTTCCATATGTTTTGAATACACCTGGCAATCTATCAATCTATATCGTTTCTTTTTTAAAAGCTGTACCAAATGATAAAAACCTACTTTTGAAGCATCACTAACTTTGGTAAACATGCTTTCGCCACAAAATACCTTTCTTTGTGGCAAATCAATACCGTACAATCCGCCTACCAGTTGTTTATCCTGCCAAACTTCTACTGAAATAGCAACACCTTGTTTATGTAAGTTTATATAAGCATTTTTCATATCTGAAGTAATCCAAGTGCCTTGCTGACCATCTCTTTTAATTTTTGCACAATTGCTTATAACATCGGCAAAAGAAGTATTAAATGTTATTGTAAATTTTTCTGAAAGAATTGTTTTTCTGAAACTTTTGGAAACCTTTAATTTTTCAGGAAATAAAACCATTCTCGGGTTTGGACTCCACCATAAAATAGGTTGCCCTTCAGAATACCAAGGGAAAACACCTGAAGCATACGCCAATACCAATCGTTCTGTAGATAGGTCGCCCCCTACAGCCAGCAATCCATCTTCCTCTGCGTCAGACACAGGCGGAAACCATAGTTTTTCAGTTAAAAAATGCATCTACTTTAATTTCAGAATAAATTACCAAATAAGCAACCCTGAGATATAAATAACCATTGCTGCCAGCATCATTAGTAACGTATAGGGTAAAATTTCTCGTGCTTTTAAGCGTGTAATAGCCAACAAAGGCAATGCCCAGAATGGTTGTAGCATATTTGTGATTTGATCACCATAGGCCAAAGCCATAATCATTTTGGGTAAAGGAACACCTAGCTTTAGGGCAGATTCTACAACAATAGGACCTTGCACAGCCCATTGACCACCGCCACTGGGTACAAATATATTCACCACTCCGGCACTAAAAAACGTAAAAATAGGAAGGGTAGTTGTTGTAGCTATTGATGCAAAAAAGTCTGATATTAACACAATCATACCACTGTCCCGCATAATACCCATAATACCAAAATATAACGGAAATTGTATTAAAATACCCGAAGCGTCTGATATGGCTTCACCCAATGCTTTTAAAAAATTGGAGAACGTTCCGTGTAAAATTAACCCCAATCCTAACATAAAAAAGTTTAACAAGTTTGGACTAATTGCTAAGCTTTTAATAGCATCAAAATATTGATAAAAAAGGGTAATCATTATTAATATTCCAAAGCCTATTCCTATTAGTTTTGAATGATTGATTTTTTCGGCACCTTTTAGATTTTTAGGGTTTTCAATAGTTTCTTCTTGATAAACAGGAAGTGTAACAAAATCACTTTTTGTGCTTTTACCTACAAAATATAACACCAACGGAATCACAAGTAAAAGAATACCAAACAGCACCAAGTTATAACTACTGAAAACGGTATCTTGAAATGTAATTAATTCTGGCAGTTTACTTGCTAAGTGTGGATTTCCTACGCCGGTCATTAAACTACTTAAATGACCCGCTTCTGAAACTTTTAATGGTGCAGAGCCGCTTATACCACCGTGCCATACCATCAAACCTACATAACCAGCTGCACCAATAAGCGGATAATTAATTTTGAAATTTCTGGCTTGGGCGGCTTCGGCAACTTTACGAGCCATAATTGCTCCAAAAATGAGACCCAAACCCCAATTAAAAAAAGAAACCAACATAGTGCTTATACAAACCAACAAAACTGCATTTGAAGTATTGCTAACCAAGTTTGTGAGTTTGGTAATAAGCCTATTCATCGGTTTGCTTAAAACCAATATATGACCCAAAACTAAAATTAACATCATTTGGTACCCAAATACAAGAAGAGCATTATTCCAAACACCGTTTTCCCAATAGGAAAGTATGGTCAAAAAGTGAGATTCGTTGTTGCTTGGAGCTTCGGTTAAAAAAAAAGCCAAAAGCATGGTTAGTATCGTTAAAATAACCGCAATGGCAAATGGAGAAGGCAAAAACCGCTTAAAGATATTTTCTATGGTTTGAGTCACATTCATAGCTCAAAAATAGAAAAAAGCCTGAATTAAATTTAATTCAGGCTTTCAATTAGCTTTTATAAAAAAGATTGATTAAAACGGCAAATCATCGTGATCATCTTCATTTAAATCATTTACCGGCTCAAAAGCATCTTCCGGAGGCATTGGCGGCATATCTTGTGACACAGATTGTTCTAGGCTTTCTATGCGCCATCCATTTAATGAATTGAAATATTTGGTTTCACCTTGTGGATTGGTCCACTCACGACCTCTAAGGTTGATGCTTACTTTTACGTTTTGTCCTACCTTAAACTTATCCAGTAAATCTGTTTTATCTTGAATAAACTCTATTAATATATGTTGTGGGTATTGTTCTTCGGTAGTTACTACCATTTCTCGCTTTCTAAAACCATTGTTACCGTAGGTTTTAGTCTCGTCAATCATCTTAATTTTTCCTTGTACTTCCATCATTGTTATTTATAATATATTCTTTACTCTTTTTCTGAAACTGAACGTGCTAGTAATAAATTCCACGCATCATCAATTTGTGCTTCGCAAAGTAATTCTTGCGCTCTGGTATGAATTTCTTCTGAAGAACCTGAAGCGATTAAATATTGCTCGGTTTCTGAAGCATTTTCAATATAGGTTTTTAGTTGTTTTTTTGTAGGTAGGCTTTCTACATTACCCAACATTCCTAAATCGTTTCCGGTTAAAATTTTACTCTTACGTATAGGTTCTGGCAACGCATCTACACCTATCCCCATAGTTCGTAAGGGTTTGGGCACTTCAAACATCCCTACTTTTGAACGACTATACCAGTTACCTCCCATACGAGCTACGGTATCAATTTTTGCCGGGTCTATAGCTCCTTTATTATCAAGAATGTCTTCATTTACATGAACTTTAACCACTTCACAAATTACCAAATTACCGGCGCCTCCTTCTTGTCCGGTTTCTATAACTTGTTTTACCTTGCATTCAAATTGTACTGGAGATTCTGCTACTCGCGGTGGTTTTACAACGTCAGATTTTAATTCAGTAAAACCTGCTTTTATAAATTCATTTACACCTTTTTCATATTCAGTTGAAGATAAACTCATTTGTTGTACCATAGCGTGGTTTACAATGTTTATCACAACTTCTTTAGTTTCTTGAATATTTTCAAGTGTGTGTTTTGTTGTATTATCACGTACTCTGCGAGCCGGTGAAAAAATCATTGTTGGTGGGTTGGCACCAAATACATTAAAAAAACTGTAGGGTGATAAATTTACATTTCCGTCTTTATCTACCGTACTTGCAAAGCAAATAGGACGCGGAGCTACGGCGCCTACCAAATAACCGTGCAGTTTTTTTGTGGTAATTTCTTGTGGATCAATACTCATCATAATGTACAAATGTACCCAAACTTAAAAGTTTGTAAAAATTTGATTGTACAATAATATTAACATATTTGCTTTATATTTAAATCTTACTTCTTCTTATAATACAAGAAGATTAAACTGCTATATATTTTTTCTATGTTGAATAAAACAGCTTTCTCTCGTTGGTTTTTTATAAGTGCTTCAATCATAATTATAAGTCTCATTTTATGGAACACGTTTGCTTTTTTTAATCAATTAAAAGATGATGAACGTAATAAAATGAAAGTTTGGGCAGCTGCTCAAGAGGAATTACAAAAATTAAACACTACAGAAGATAATTCAGTAAGTGAAACAGCTACTGTGGTGATTCAAAGCAACAATACTACTCCTATGATTAGCTACAGCCATGAGGCCGATAGTTATAACGAAAGAAATATTCCCGAAAGCCAAGTAAACACAGACGAAAAAAGACAAAAACTTATAAAGCAATTCAGCTCAGAATACAAACCCATTGAAATCTATTATGAAGATCAATTGCTACAAACCATATACTATGGTAACTCACCTCTAATTAATAAATTGAAGTATTATCCCATAGTATTAATACTTGTAATCCTGCTCATTTTCTTGGCTCTATACTTATTTTATCAAACATCAAAATCTGCTGAACAGAATAGATTATGGGCTGGTATGGCCAAAGAAACAGCCCACCAAATTGGCACGCCATTGTCATCATTGGTAGGTTGGACTGAAATTTTAAAAGCCGAACAGGTGAATCAAGAATACATTACTGAAATAGAAAAAGACATTGATAGGTTGCGCACCATTACTGAACGATTTTCAAAAATTGGTTCGGTGCCAAAACTAGAAGCAAAAGATCTAGTTGCCGAGACAGAAGCATCATTTGATTATTTAAAAAGAAGAAGTTCAAAATTAATTCAATTTGAATTACACACCCCAGAAGAAACAGTACCTGTTATGCTTAACTCGCAACTTTTTGGATGGACCATAGAAAATCTGGTGAAAAACGGTATTGATGCTATGAAAGGAAAAGGAACAATAACTATCTCAATTGAAAAAAGCACCAAAAAAGCCTACTTGAGAATTACTGATTCCGGAAAAGGAATACCTAAAAGCAAACACAAAAAAGTGTTTATTCCAGGCTATACTACCAAGAAAAGAGGTTGGGGTCTTGGGCTTTCTTTGGCAAAACGTATAATAGAAACATACCATAACGGAAAAATACACGTTTTAAACAGCGCACCCGCAAAGGGAACAACGATGGAAATTGTATTACGCTTACAAAATTAGTATGATTACAAAACATATTTTACACCAAGCTCGTTTACATAATAACTGCCCAGAATGCTATGATACAGAAGGACTAGAATTCACTTTTACACAAGAAGAAAAGCATAGTAAATTTTATAACCAAGCGAGTAAAAATATTGATGAAAAGTTATATTGTCATACTTGCAAAAACACAATATACCCTGTAACTTGGACAGATGATATTGAGCGTGTATATCAATATCACAAAAAACAAGTTCACCCAAAATCAACTGTTAAACAGTTAAAATCAGTATCCTACATTTTTATTTTGGCAGGTATTGTAGCCCTTGCAGCAATTGTTTCTTTAATTTGGAATATAAATGCTTAATCAAGCTTTTTGTGAATTTCAGCAGCTAGGTTTTTAAACTCATCCTCGCTCATTTCTATTTTTTTTGAAAAATCCATGTCACTCATACCGTTAAGAGGAATTAAATGTACATGAACGTGCGGAACTTCAAGACCTATAACGGCCATGCCAACTCTGTTACAAGGCACTGTTTTTTCAAGTGCTTTTGCTACGCGTCTTGAAAACTGCATTAATTGAAGGTACATATGTTCACCTAAGTCAAAAATTTTATCTACTTCTTCTTTAGGCACACACAGCGTATGTCCTTTTGCATTAGGATTTACGTCTAGAAACGCAATAAAGTTGTCATCCTCTGCTATTTTATAGCTAGGAATCTCACCTTCAATGATTTTTGTGAATATCGTTGCCATATCTTAATCTCTTGTAATTTCAAGCACTTCAAATTTCATCGTTCCGTTTGGGACGCTAATTTCGGCTGTTTCGCCTACTTTTTTACCTAAAAGACCTTTACCAATAGGTGAGTCTACAGATATTTTTCCGCTTTTTAAATCGGCTTCACTTTGAGCGACAAGTTTATATTGCATTTGTGCTCCAGTTGATTGGTTTTTTATTTTCACATTTGAATGCACCAACACTTTTGAAGTATCCAATTGTGATTCGTCAATAATACGAGCGTTTGCCACAACTTCTTCAAGTTTTGAGATACGCATTTCTAGCATTCCTTGAGCTTCTTTTGCTGCATCATATTCAGCATTTTCGCTTAAATCTCCTTTATCGCGGGCTTCAGCAATAGCTTGTGAAGCTTTTGGGCGTTCAACATCTTTTAATTGATTAAGCTCGTCTCTCAATTTTTTTAATCCTTCTGCAGTGTAATAAGATACTTTACTCATAACTTCATCGTTTGTGTAATGAAACACGTTGTTATTTTACTTCATATAGGTACACCAACTCAAAGTTGGCATTTGGTTATTAAACACAAAAAATCCCGTGCGTTTGACGGGATCTGTTATAACAAATATACTAAAAAATAACTTGTTGTATAAAATATTGTAATTTCGCATCAGAAAAATGTACGCTATGAAAAAAATTGCATTTCTATTACTGTTATTTACCGTGATAGCCTGTAAAAGTGACGATGAGAGACTGGACAACAACCCTTATTTGACCTCTCCTTTTGTAAACTTAAATTTAAACTTAAACTTACCTCAGTACAGCTCGTTAAAGCTTCCTGGTAATTCAGTAATAATTACTCGTCAAGGAATTAAAGGTATTGTGATTTATAATGAAAACAATAGTATTTATCACGCTTTTGAATTAAGCGACCCTAACCATCCTCCTAACGATTGTTCTCTTATGGAAGTTGATGGAATTGAAGCTACGTGCCCTTGTGAAACAGATAATAATAAATATAATATTATAACAGGGCAAAACATTATAGATCCTAGCTTATACCCTATGCAACGTTATAGAGCTGAACGTGTTGGGGACAACGTAAGAGTTTCTAATTAAATAAAAGCCTGTTTTTGATGAAAAACAGGCTTTTTTAATGATTTACAACTTAATTGTTGCGCCTAATAGAAAGTTGGTTTTTGCTTGCGGATAGTATCCAGCTCCTTCAAATGTAGTGGTGTTGCCTTGGTTATCAACATCATCAAAGGTGAAAAAATATCCATTTGACACATATTCTACATTAAAAATATTATTTATCAATCCGGTAAATACTATTTCATTTACAAACGGAACGTTTTCCCAACGATATACAATATTGAAGTTATTAATAAAATAGCTATCAAGTTTTGAAACCTCACTATCAATATTTCCCATATATTGTTCGCCTACATATTTTGATAATAAAGCAACTTGAAAGTTTCTCGTTGGCCTATACTCTAGCATATTACCTGCCACTATATCTGGTGAAAAAGAAATATTGGTTTTACCTAAGTTGACCAATTCACCATCTTGAGATGCTACAAAATCAACATTTTTATTTGAACTCAAAGCAATATTAGGTCTTATGCTTACTTTCTCAGTTAGTATTACATTGGCATCTATTTCTAGTCCCAAACGGTAACTTTCACCACTTGTAGTACGTAACGGAGCGCCTACATCATTAAGCTCACCAGAAAGCACCAATTGATCTTTATAATCCATATAAAACAGATTGGTGTTTACTTGAGCTTTTTCTGAAGCAAAGCGCCATCCTAACTCAAAATCATCTAACTTTTCAGCAGTGGTAATGTTCTCTTCAAAGTCGTTTCTGGTGGGTTCGCGTTGGGCTCTTCCGTAGGAGGCATAAAATTGATTTGACTCGTTTAACTGAAACGAAACACCTGCTTTGGGATTGAAAAAACTATAGGTTTCATCTACATCTATAGGCACTACGTCTGATGTGATTCCGTCGGTTTTATAACTTATAAAACGTCCTTGTAAATCACCAAACACCTGCCATTGATCGTTAAAGCGATAGGTAGCTTTTGCAAATGTGGTAAATTCATTTTTTGTGGCATCACTAAAATAGTATCTGTCGCGTATTTCAGAATCACTTGCATACCGAGCCCAAATTACCTCACCGTAATGATCGCCTTTATAGGTGCTAAAAAATGCTCCTGCAGAAATATTAAGCGCCTCATCTTTGTAGTTTATATTGGCATTTACAGCATAAAAATCGTTATCCAACCAACGACGGCGTATTAAGTCTGTAGTATTAACAGTCTCACCACCTATCTCAATAGGAGCAAAACCGTAGGTATCAAAATCTTCATCTTCTTTGTATTGCTCAAAGTACCCTCTTCCGTAGGTGTAATTTAATGCAACATTGCTACTCCAGTTATTGTTGTAACGTTGATTCCAAAATATTTGATAGTGATCTTGTGCATAATTATCTACTTCGTTGTCATAAAATTGAGTGTTTCCGTCTTCATCGGTGTACATCCCTGAAGGGTTAAACGTTCTGTCGTTTTCTAAAGTTTCAGCATCAATACCGTTCCAAGCTTGATAGGTTTCTTCTTGCCCTCCAAAGGTCAATACTTTTACAAGTGTGTTTCTGTCTTTATAAGCTCCTTGTAAGAAATAGGACTTTAAGTCTGAACGAGCTCTATCTATATATCCATCAGATTCTATTTTTGACAATCGTCCGGCAATTTCTACTCGATCTTTCATTAATCCGGTACTGAATTTCACATTGTGTTTTCGGGTATTAAATGAACCGAATGAATTTGAAATTTCGCCATATGCTTCTTCTGAAACCTCATCGGTCAAAATATTCAAACTAGCTCCAAATGCCCCGGAACCGTTACTAGAGGTGCCAACTCCTCTCTGTAATTGTAAATTTTGAATGGAAGAAGCAAAATCTGGTAAATTTACCCAAAAGGTTCCTTGACTTTCAGAGTCGTTATATGGAATACCATTTAATGTAACATTCACTCGAGAAGCATCACTACCTCTTACTCGAATGTACGTGTAGCCAACACCGGCACCGGCATCACTGGTGGTTACTACAGACGGTAAATAGTTAAGTAAATACGGAACGTCTTGTCCTAGGTTTCTGGTTTCAATTTCTTTTTCATCCAGGTTTGAGTGTGTAATTGGCGAATCTGCGTCTACACGAACTGCTTGAATAAAAACTTCTTCCAAGCTTTCAACTTTTGTTGAATCTTGTTCTGTTTCTTGTGCAATGGCTGCAATGGTTGTTGTTAATAAAGCAGCCGAAATAAATAACGATTTCATTCGTAAATAAAATTTAATTACGAATAAAAGGGGCCATTATTCTCGGTTAATAAATAGTAAATAAAATCCGATAAAAGAATCTCTTTTATAGGCTACAACGATTTGTTGTTCTTTTCCTAAACAGCATTACCTGTTCTAGGTTCTATGGGTATAATCTCAGCTTTATAAATTACGTTGTTGAGTTATGAAGTATTATTCTTGTAAAGTGTTCTTCAAAATTCATAAATCGTAATTTTTTCAGCACCCCTTTGAGATGTGCCGCAAAAGTAGCAAACAGTTTCACATTGAAAAAACCTTCAAGCATCTTTTTTATCATATCCTTAATATCTTGGCATTGATAGACTGCGTACATTTGAAAATATGGCAAAAACGAAAAACAGATTTACGTTTAAAATCATCTTGAGTTATCTGGTATTGGGTGCTTTGGCGGTAGTTGTTGGGTATTTTATTTATTCAGAATATAAAAACTACTTAAGCAACCCGGTTAAAAAAACTGAAGAGAAAAAGGTTTTTGCCACAGGATCACTCATTAATCTGGTGTATGAAGCTGATAGTTTTTCACGTTTGGCACTGCTTACTCAAAAAGAGGAAGATTATAAAAACTACATTACGTTAAGTGATTCTTTATTTGAAAAAATTGAAAGTATAAAAAATCTTACCACAGATGAAAATCAAAAAGCACAACTAGATAGTGTTAGGGAGTTACTTACTGATAAGAAAAAAAACATAGAGCAACTTCGTATTTTAAAATTGACCAACAGCAGGGATAACTCATTGGATGATATTTTGGCAGAGTTTAAGAAGCTTGACAACTCTATGGGAAAATTAACCCTAGATAACTTTGTTGAAAACCCTTCGGCATTAACCCCAAAAGAACGATCCTTCTGGAACTCATACATAGAGATTATAAACCAAACCAATGATGTAGACACTACAAAAGTACAAGCACGCATGGTAGACTCCATGCTCGCACAGTCTCGTTATTTGGTCGCCGAAGCAAAGCGAGAGGATTCTCGTTCTAGGCTTGCCCTACAAAAAAAAGAGAATGAACTCATACGCAACGATTTAACTCTTTCGTCTCAATTGAGACGTATAATCACAGATTTTGAAGCAGAAAACATACGCTCAAACAATCTTGAAAAAGCCAATAAAGAAGCAACTGTTAAACGTACGGTTACCATTTTACAAGGCGCAGCAGTTGTAGGATTTGTTATTATTTTATTGTTTACATATTTCATTTTAAGTGACTTTTTTAGAGCAGAACGTTTTAAAAAATCTCTTGAAAATGCAAAACAATATGCCGAAGACCTTCTCAAAAGCCGTGAGCAATTAATTGCAACCGTAAGCCATGATCTTAAAACACCTTTAAACACCATTGTGGGGTATACCGGGCTTATGGAAAACACCTCACTTACCGAAAAACAAAACCATTACGTGCGTCAAATACATTCTGGATCTGAATATGTTTCAAAATTGGTAAACGACTTGTTAGACTTTTCAAAGCTTGAAGCCGGTAAATTACAAATAGAATCTCTTCCTTTTTCATTACAAAACTTGTTGCATCAAACGGCAAAAACATATGAAGATATGTATTCTGAAAAACCTGTAAACCTTTTACTTACCATAGATCCGGCTTTACAAAATTCGGTTTTTGAAAGTGACCCGCTTCGTATTCAACAAATTTTAAACAACCTATTAGGAAACGCTTTTAAGTTTACCGAAAAAGGATCTATTGAATTGAAAGCTACCCAAAGGAAAGAAGGTGAAAATAGCATAGATCTCACTCTCGAGGTAATTGATACCGGAATAGGAATTTCAGAAGAAAAACAACAACTCATTTTTAAGGAATTTACACAAGCTGAAAGTGATACGTCCAAAAAATTTGGCGGTTACGGTCTTGGCCTTGCTATTTCAAAAAAATTGGCCAATCTGCTAGAAGGTGATTTAACCGTAAAAAGCAATCTCAATGAAGGAAGTACATTTACTTTACAAATTCCGTTAAAAAAATCTGATAGAACATTGCGCACTACCCAAGCCGCTTCAAAAGTAATTTCTAAAGAATTGGAAGTTATAATTTTTGATGATGATCCTGCTATGCGAGCCATGCTTTCAGAAATATTTGAGCAGATGAATATTAATGCGCACACTTTTGAAGAATTTACAGCTTTTAAAAACAAACAGAATCTTGATTTTGATTTTGTATTAACCGATATTCAAATGCCAAAAACAAGTGGTTTTGAGGTTCTGCAGTCGTTTCAAAATAATGAAATAAAAACTTATACCAATCAACCTATTATCGCGATGACCGGGAGCCGCGAACACACCAAAAAAACCTACATCAATAAAGGTTTTACCGAAGTGTTGCAAAAACCTTTTACCAAAAATGATTTGTTACACGTTTTAGAACAGTTATTTCCTGAAAATTTTTCAAATGTTGCACCTACAGATTTAAAAAATTCAGATAATGAAAGTGAATTTTATAATCTTTCACTACTGAAATCATTTTTGGAAACAGACGCTGCACTTCAAGAAATTTTGAATGTTTTTTATGCCGAAACTGAAAAAGACATGCACGAATTAAAATCGTGTATTGACAGAGAAAATCTTGAAGGCATTAATCAAACTGCACATAAAATGCTTACTATGTGTAGACAAATTGAAGCTAAAAGAGTTATTCCTTTACTTGAAGAACTTGAAAATATAACCGAATTAAACAGCAGTCAAATTCAAGCAATATATGCTCAATTAAATACTGAAATTACTGCCTTAATAACAGCACTTCAGCAAGATAATTAAAGTTCAATATTGTACAATTCAATTTTATTGTAAAGTGTTTTTCGTGTAATATTTAAGAGTTTGGCAGCTCTCGATTTATTATTTCCGGTTTCTTTTAAGGCGTTTAAAATAAGTTGTTTTTCGTTACTTTCTTTTGAAAAGTCAACAGTGGTTTTTTTACTTTCTGAAGCGGTTATTACTTCTCGAGGGATTACATCTAATGGAATGGTTTCACCCTGTGTTAATAAAACAGATCGCTTAATGATGTTTTTCAATTCACGTAGATTTCCTGGCCAGCTGTATTGTTTAAAAGCTGTTTCTACTTCTTTGGAAAGCCCCATTACATTTTTGTTTAATGAGGTATTGGCCTGTTCAAGGAAAAATTCGGTAAATAAAAATAAATCTTCACTGCGCTCACTCAACGAAGGAATATGAATAGAAAATTCATTTAATCGATGATACAAATCTTCTCTAAAGCGTCCTTCTTCTACAGCTTTGGTTAAATCTTCATTGGTTGCCGAAATAATACGTACATCAACGTAAATTTCTTTATTACTGCCTACCGGTTTTATTTTTCGTTCTTGAAGCGCTCTTAATAATTGAACTTGATTTTCATAAGATAAGTTACCTACCTCATCTAGAAATAATGTTCCTGTGTGTGCCGCTTCAAAGTGACCTTTTTTATCATTTACAGCTCCGGTAAAGCTTCCTTTTACGTGCCCAAAAAACTCGCTAGAAGCAATCTCTTTGGGTATGGCACCACAATCTACAGCTACAAAAGGTTTTTTACTTCGGTTGCTAACGTTATGAATAGTATTTGCTGCAACTTCTTTACCGGTGCCGCTTTCTCCTTGTATAAGCACACACATATCTGTAGGACCTACCAACTTCAAGTATTGATTAAATTTTTTTGAAGCTTCGCTAATTCCTGTTACAAAATTGGTTTCTGAAACAGAAATGGGTTTTTCTTCTTTCTTTTCTGAAATAGTATTTTTTTGAGAACTTGATGGTGATGTTTCTTCAGAAGATGCTGCGTTTTCTGAAGTTTCAGCAGCTTGTTCAATAATCATTAATAACTCTTCTGGACGAAATGGCTTTGAAATATAATCTAACGCGCCTTTTTTAATGGCTTCTACAGCTGTATTAACTTCGGCGTAGCTTGTCATTAAAATTACTCGAGTTTTGGGATATGCATTTTTTACATGTTCTAGAAGCGTCATTCCGCTATCATCCGGAAGTTTTAAATCTGTAATTAATAAGTCAAAATCTTCTTCTTCAAGTTTTTCTTTACCTTCATTACTATTGCTGGTAGTAGTTACAGAAAAATTTCTGCGCTCAAGAAAAGTGGCAAGCATTTTTCCGAAGGCTATATCATCTTCAACGATAAGAATTTTGTGTGTCATGCTTAGAATATCTCTACACAAAAATAAGGTGTATGAGAGGAGCAAACTTTTAAAGTTATCATAAAAAAAGGATGCCTAAAATAGACATCCTTTCCCCCAAATATTGAATCTACTAATTCAATAAACTTACTTCATCTTCTTTTTAGTTTCTAACCATTGTCCTTCACTATTTGCATATACGGTTTTCTTTTGACCGTCTGCAGTACTTATTACTAGTTTGTACTGGTTTTTTGCGTTTTTATATGCTTTTGCTACGGTAGCACCTTTAAAATCTTTATCTAATGAAGCTACAATAGCCTTAGGAAGTTCAGAAGCTTTGATTTCTTTAAAATCTTGTACAGGTGCTTGTTTTGCTTCAACAGATTGTTTTACTTCTGCATTATCAGCTTGAGCGATTGCTGTACTTTGAGCATTTACTGCTGTTAATGATCCTATTGCGATTGCGGTTGCAAAAAATAACTTTTTCATAATTCTAAGTTTTATTGTTATTATTTCATTTCTAAATTCACTTAGTATAGTGAAAAAGTAATGCCAGAGGTTCTTACTATTTTTAAAAACACACATAACACTCTGGTATATTGCGTTTTGTGGGGTTTCAGTAAAAAAAATTTTGCTTTGTTGGGGTGTGTAAAAGCTGTGTACTTGTGTGTAAAATTCACACAAATTCGTTTATTATTAAGTGTTATGACTATTAAAGTGATACAAGATTAATCTCTACCATAAAAAAAGGGATGCCAAATGGCATCCCAGAAGTATTGAATCTAACTACTGCAGCTTACTGCTTCTTTATCCACTCACCTTTGCTGTTTGCATAAACAGTTTTGCTTGCTTCTTCAGCTGTGGCAAGTACCACCTTGTATTCACCTTTTGCGTTTTTGTAAGCTTTTGATACAGTAGCTCCTTCAAATTCTTTCGCTACGGCTTCTAATACAGTTTTTGGTAATTCGGATGGTTTAATTTCCTTAAAATCTTGTGCAACAGCCTCTGCTTGTGCAGTTATTGTTGCTTCGTCAACAGATGCTTGAGCGATTGCAGCGTTTTGTGCGTTTACTGTTGTTAAGGTTCCTAATGCGATTGCGGTTGCAAAAATTAACTTTTTCATAGTATCAAATTTTAAATTTCTTATTTCAATTTTTATTTGACTTGTATAGTGAAAAAGTAATGCCAGTAGTAGTATTTATGAAATACAACAACCCAACTTTCTTATTATCAGTTATTTATGTTTTTATTGTTATATAAACGCCTGTATAACAAAGTGGTACACTTGTGTAATTACTATACAAAAATTGTGTAGTATTAATCTATTTTGGGTGGTTTTCTATTCGCTTTTTTTAAAGCGTTGTTCTTTTTAGCCTTTAATCGCTTTTCTATAGCTTTTTTGGGAGTTTTGGTCTTCTTCCTTTTCTTTACTGGCTTTAAAGCTTGTTTTAAAAGTTCTATTAACTTTTCAATTACAATAGCTTTATTGCGATGTTGACTTCTGCTTTCACTAGAATGAAGACTTAATATTCCTTCAGATGAGATTCTATTTGTAAGCTTTTTCAGAATACGGTCTTTTTCTGAAGTACTTAACGCCGCTGAATTGTTTACATCTAGACTTACCTCAACTTTGCTTGCAGTTTTATTAACGTGTTGCCCACCGGGTCCACTGCTACGCATTGCCTTAAATGTAAGTTCATTTAATAACAAGTCGGTTTTCATAATGACTAGCTATTTGGTTGATGTTCGGGCTCGAGTAGGTCGTTGACAGTTTTGACCGGGTTAAATGTAACTAAAGGCACTTCTACAAATATGGTGTTCCATCTTGCCATTGCACCATTCCAGAGTCCGGGTAATTCTAATGCTTTAAGTGGTTTCCCGTTTTGTGACTTTTGCGAAATAAAGCCTGTATTTGGGTCACAGTAATTTTTTAGGTTAAACTTTTCACCTTTAAAATTTCTTATTCCACAAACCAAATCAACCGGATTAAAATGTGTAGATTCTTGTAAAATGGATTGTTGATGCGTGTCTTCTTTATCAATTTGGGCACTTTCTACAATTTGCAAGGTAGTCTCACCATTATATGCTTTTACCCAAAATGGACCGCCACCGGGTGCTCCAGTATTTTTCACAACACCACAAACACGTATGGGTCTATTTAATTTTTTAAAAAGCGCGTCTTTAGTTTCAGGTAGGTTTTTGCAGTTAAGGTGATTCCATAAAAATGATTTTATTTCTTTTATTTCTTCTTCTGAAATAGTTTCTGCAGAAAGTTTTTCTAGATATGAAAACACTTTTTGTTGTACCCAAAGCAATTTACCGGCTAATAGTTTTTTATAATGAGCAACCTCTTCAACTTGCTCACGTATAATGACATTATCAATATTTTTAATAAATACAATGTCTGCGTTTACCTCATTTAGGTTTTCAAGCAAAGCTCCATGACCTGAAGGTCTAAAAATTAATTTCCCTTCTTCATTTCTGAAAGGCTTATTATTTTCATCTACTGCAATGGTGTCGGTTTCTTTTTTCTGAAAAGAATAAGAAATATGAAAATTGGTTTTGGTAAGCTTGGTTAACCTATTTTTTACTGCTTCAAACTCTTTTTTAAATTTTGATAAGTGCTTTTCTGAAAATGTAAAATGCAAATAGGCATTATCTTTTGCCGAAGCATAAAAAGCTGCTTCATAAAGTTGCTCTTCAAAGGCTGTGGTATAATATTTTTTATATTTATGAAAAGGAACCAGACCTTTTGGTAAATTTTTAAAATTAAGTCCGTCAGGCTCTAGCATGGCTTTTACAAAATATTGAGCTCTTTTTCCTTTTTTACTGGTTTTGTAATCTGGATAGATATCACGTATCGTTTTGCGTACATCGTTTACAAAAGCAAAACTTTTTAAATTTTTTAAAAACGTATCTACCGAAGCATATTTTCCCTTTTTCAAGAATTTGTTTAAGGATTCTTCTTCGGGATTGTAGTCTTCCAAAAATTGATATAAAAACTTAAACATTCTGGTAGCTGCTCCAGAAGCTGGGACAAATTTTACTAATTCTAATTGTTTTTTTTCTCGTTCAAATAATTGAATTAGTTTTTGTTGGTTTTCATCTGAAATTTGCTCTATACCATTTCCTATTGATGCTGCTGTCACAACATTTGAGTAGGGAATTCCTCTGGCAAAGGTTTCTAGTTGTTTTGCAACAACCTCTACCGATACGTTTAGGTCTTCTATTTGTTTTAAGTCGTGTTGTTGTAACATAATTTAGTGAGCACTAAGTTTTTGGATGGTTTGTATAGCAGTTTTCATTCGTTCTTCAACAGAGCCTTTTAAAATTGTATAGGGGATTTGCTTTTTGCGAAGCATTGCTTCAAAAATATAAAACATTTTTAATCTATCATTAGGACGATCACGCAACTTGTCTTCTTCCCAAGGTACATCTATATAGGTTAAAAAGTAATGATGGTATGAGTTTTTATCTGCAGCTTGTTTTATTTGGGTGGGACAGTATCCATTGTAATAATATTCTGAATAGACTTGTATCTCCAGTAAATTGGTGTCACAAAACAAATATGTATTTGCTTTTTTAACAGCTTTATTTTCTAAAGCTATTTGCCCTTTTGCAATAGGTATTAAATCGTCCTGGGTAATTGTTTTTTGTGATGTTTCCCATTTATCTTCTAGGTATTGACGCATATATTCTGGCACCCATTGTGTTTTGTATTTTTGAGCCAGTAGACGAGAAAGAGTTGTTTTTCCGGTAGATTCAGGACCGTAAAGCACAATTTTTATGCTATGACTCCCTTGTTCTGTGGATTGTTTAAGCGTTTTTTCCATGCGTAATATCCTGCAATTGATATAAATATAAACACAATATATAGTATACTGCTAATAGTGTATCCTTTATAAAAGTAAAGCGGTACACTTATTATATTCCCTATTAATAAATACAGCCAATTCTCAATCTTACGTTTTGCTAACAGCCACATTCCTACAAAGAAAAATGCAGTAGTAAGTGTATCTACATAAGCTGTCCAGCTGTTCCATCTATCAAAAATTTGATAAACGATATAAATAAAAAACAAAGTACTAATGAAAATTCCTGCTGAAACAATATGCTCTTTTCTTGTTGTTTTGCTAATTGGTGTATAGCGAGTTGGGGTAACTTTTCGGGTCCAAATGTACCATCCATAAATGCTCATGCTAAAATAGTATGCATTAATAATCATATCTCCTAGCAAACCCCATTGCCATAATAAATATACAAATATAGCGGTGCTAATTATCCCGGTGGGATATACCCAAATACTATTTTTCATGGAGTAAATCGATGAAATTAACCCCAGTAAAACAGCTGTAATTTCTAATATTATCTGGTGTGTTTCATACCCCTTATATTGTCCAAATAAAAACTCAAAAATGGGGTTCATAGTCGCTTCGGTCAGATTTTACAATTTTAATGTACAACAAACCTCTTTCTACTGCCTCAAGAGCTGTTTTCATTTCTTTATTGAGAAGGTTCATAACAGTATCATAATCGCCATACACTTGAGTGCTTAATGGATTTTCTTTTACAGTTAACCCCGAGTTACGAAGGCTTGTAATAAAATTAATAATAGCCGGTTCATAATCATCTTGAATGGGTGTAAGTGTCAATTCTACTGAAATATTCATAGTGCTATAGCTTTGTAGTCAAAGGTACAGATATTAAGGAGTTATTGACAATCACGCTGCAATATATTATTGATCTATAACTGGCGTTATTTTTGTACTGGTAGTACCATAACATTTCAGTATCTTTAGCCCATGCGCATACTTAGTACATTCTTTTTTTTAATAACCTTTTCATTAGCCTCTGCACAAAGTGAAGCATTGGCCAAAAATTATTTTGAGCAAGGAGAGTTTGAGAAAGCACGTTCTATTTATGAGAAATTATTTGAAAGAACGCCCAATAGAATTGACTTTTTTATTGCACTAGTTGAAGTAAATCAACAATTAGAAGATTTTAAAGCTTCAGAAAAGTTATTAAAAGAGAAACTTAACGACCGTCTCAAAAGACCTCAGCTATATGTTGAGTTAGGCTATAATTATGCCTTACAACAGCAAGATAGCCTTGCCGCGATTAATTATAATAAAGCAATAGATTTTACTGTTGAAAACCCCAACTATTCTTACACAGTAGGTAAAGCATTTACAAAATATAGTCTGCTAGAATATGCCATCACAACCTATGAAAAAGCGATGGAAAATGACCCCAATAAGGATTATAACATTCAATTGGCACAAATTTACGGGGAACAAGGGAAGCTAGAAGAAATGTTCTCTCGTTATGTTGATTTGATTGAAAAAAACCCTTCTTTTAAAGCCAGCGCTAAGCGTAATTTCAGCAGTTTTGTGAAAGAAGACCCTTCAACCGAAGCTAATTCTATTCTTCGGAAAGTATTACTTCAAAAACTTCAAAGCAATCCAGATGTTGTTTATAATGATTTATTAAGTTGGTTGTTTATTCAGCAAAAAGAATTTAAAAAAGCTTTTACACAAGAAAAAGCTATTTATAAACGTACGGGTGAAGACCTAAGTGGTATTGCAAATCTCGCTATAGTATCTATTGCCGAAGAAGATTATGAAACAGCAAAAGAGGTGGTGAACTTTATAATAGAAAACTCCTATACACCCGAAGCTAAACTTCAAGGACATCAATATTTAATGAAGATTGCCTTACAAACAGCTTCAGAAAAGGAGTACCCAACTATTGAAAAGAAGTTTCAATCTATTTTGGCAGAATTTGGTACTGGTCCAAAAACGTATGCTTTACAAATAGATTATAATCATTTTTTGGCATTTAACGCTGAAAAAAAGGAAGAAGCCATCTCAAATTTAAAAAGCTTACTATCAAACAATGTGTCTGCATATCAAGAAGCTAGAATAAAAATGGAACTGGCAGATATTCTAGTGTTTGATGAACGTTTTAACGAAGCGTTAATCTATTATTCTCAAATTCAGAAAAAGGTAAAAAGTGATGTTTTGGCACAAGAAGCAAGGTTTAAAGTTGCAAAAACCAGCTATTATAAAGGAGATTTTGAGTGGGCTCAAATTCAACTAGACGTGCTTCGCAAATCAGCTTCACAACTTATAGCCAATGATGCCATGGAGCTTAGTTTAATGATACGAGACAACTCTTTGGAAGATTCTACTCAAATTGCCTTAAAAAAATATGCCCGAGCAGATTTGTTGGCGCTTCAAAATAAGGACCAACAAGCCATTGAACAATTAGATGATATACTCACCAATCATAAAGGCGAAAAAATAGAAGATGAAGCGTTATTAAAACAAGCCGAATTATTTGAAAAAACAGACCAATTGCAAAAGGCAGAATCTAATTATGCAAAGTTAATCGAGTTATACCCTGATGAAATTTTAGCCGACAATGCTTACTTTAAACTAGCAAAGCTGTATGAAGAAAAATTGGCAAAACCAGAGAAGGCAAAAGAACTGTACGAACAAATAATCTATAACTTTGCAGACAGCATTTACTTTGTAGAAGCTAGAAAACGTTTTAGAACCCTACGCGGTGATGCTATTAATTAAAAAACACTTATACCTTTATGTACATATATAATGTAACTATAAATATTGACGAAAGCATTCATGATGAGTGGCTTGACTGGATGAAATCAAAACACATCCCGGCAATGCTAGACACCGGGAAGTTTAAAAAAGCACTTATGACGCGTGTACAAGTTGAAGAAGAAATGGGCGGCATTACCTATTCGGTGCAATACCGCACAGAAAGCAAAGAGATGCTTCAGAAATATTATAAAGAAAATGCCGATACATTACGTGAACAAAGCAAACCTTTTGAGGGAAAGTTTGTAGCTTTTAGAACAGAGCTTGAAGTAATAAGTGAGCAATAAAAAAAGCCTAACAACCTAATGACTGTTAGACTTTTATAGATGTGCATGATGCTCACTCCTCAATAAGACCATTGCACTTTTTAACTCATTGAATGAGCAAGATAAAAGCAAAAACAGGTTTTTAAAGAATTTTCTTACGTGTTTTTGATATAATGTTCTATTTTTTCGATGAAATACCTAAAAAGCTGAATATCAACCTTTTTTTTTCAAAAGCTCTAAACTTATTTTTCTTTAAAAACTTCAGTATTTTATATATCAAGTCACAATTTTAATTGGCCATTAAACACTTATGAGTAAACCAGTACGCGCAAAAAAACATTTAGGGCAACATTTTTTACACGATGAAACCATCGCCAAAAAAATAAGCAACACCCTTACCTTAAACGGCTATAATCATGTATTGGAAATTGGCCCTGGGATGGGTGTACTCACCAAATACCTTATTCATAAAGAAATTGATGTACTAGCAATGGATCTAGACACAGAGTCTATAGCTTATTTGCAAGAAGAATATCCCGAAGACAACCTTCAAATTATAGAAGCAGATTTTTTAAAAACCGAATTAAACAATCTATTTAACAATAAGCCTTTTGCTATAATTGGTAATTTCCCTTATAATATTTCAACACAAATTGTATTTAAAACACTTGAGCACAGAAACAGCATTCCTGAATTTTCAGGTATGTTTCAAAAGGAAGTAGCCAAGCGTATTTGTGAAAAAGAAGGCAGTAAAACATATGGTATTCTTTCGGTACTCACCCAAGCCTTTTATGATGCAGAATATTTATTTACCGTAAAACCAGGAGTATTTAATCCACCCCCAAAGGTAGATAGTGGTGTGCTTAGGTTAATACGTAAAGATAACTTTTCACTTCCTTGTGATGAAGCATTATTCTTCAAAGTGGTTAAAACTAGCTTTCAACAACGTAGAAAAACGTTAAGAAACAGTTTAAAAACCTTCAATCTTTCCGAAAAACTGAAAGAAGATAGTATATTTGGCAAGCGTCCGGAGCAACTTTCGGTATCTCAATTTATTACGCTTACCCAAAAGATAGAAAACGATGCAATTTCAACTCACAAATGATTTTATAGAGCAAATTGAACAGCTCATTGCCAATAAAGACGGTAATGCACTGCGTCAATTACTAGAAGAGTTTCACTTTGCTGATATTGCTGAAATATTAGAAGAGTTAAGCTCAGATGAGGCTACCTACCTTATTAAATTACTTGAGAGTGATATTACTTCTGAAGCCTTAATTGAGTTAGACGAAGACATTCGTGAAAAAATATTAGAGCGCCTTTCTCCTAAAGAAATTGCAGCCGAACTTGAAGAGATGGACACCGATGATGCCGTGGATGTCATGGGTGAGCTTGACGAGGACATTCAAAAACAAGTAATTGGTGAGATTGAAGATTCGGAGCACGTTGCAGATATTGTTGAATTATTAAAATATGATGAAGATACTGCCGGCGCGTTAATGGCAAAAGAACTTGTTAAAGTAAAAGAAACTTGGACTGTTGCCGGGTGTGTACGAGAAATGCGTAGACAAGCAAAAAACGTAACTCGAGTTCATTCTATTTACGTTGTAAACAAACAAGGTAAATTAACCGGAAGGCTTTCTCTAAAAGACCTTTTAACAGCTAGTGAAAAAGCACACATAAGTGATGTGTTTATTCCAAAAGTAGATTATGTAACTGTGCATACCGAAAATGAAGAAGTGGCTAGAATCATGCAAAAATATGACCTTGAGGCCATTCCGGTAGTTAATGAAAATGGAATTTTAGTAGGACGTATTACTATTGATGATATTGTCGATTTTATAAAAGAAGAAGCCGAACGTGATTACCAAATGGCAGCAGGTATTTCTGAAGATGTTGAGGCAGATGATAGCATGAGAAAAATTATACGAGCGCGGTTACCTTGGCTTATTCTGGCATTGGCAGGAGGCTTTATAAGTGTTACCGTTTTAGGCACTTTTTCTGATGCAATTGCTGAGCACGCTGCTTTGTTCTTTTTTGTACCATTAATTGCCGCAATGGCAGGTAATGTAGGTGTGCAGTCTTCAGCAATAGTTATGCAGGGTTTGGCAAATAACAGCCTTAAAGATTCTTTATTAAAACGGCTTTTAAAAGAAGTTGTTCTTAGCCTTTTCAATGGTTTTGTTCTTTCAATTCTTTTAATTGTAGGCGGAACTTTTATTATGGGACTTAATTTTAAGTTTGGACTTACCATTGCTATTTCGCTTATATCAGTAATTATAAGCGCTTCATTAATAGGAACATTTGTGCCTATTATTTTAGACAAACGTGGCATTGATCCAGCTATGGCTACTGGTCCGTTTATAACTACCAGTAATGACATTCTGGGTATTTTAATCTATTTTACCATCGCAAAATTAATTCTAGGATTTTGAATACTGTTTTTTCAAATACCTTCACTGTCCCTGAAAACGCAATAGACGTAAATGGTCACGTAAATAATATTACCTATTTGCAGTGGTGTATTGATATTGCTGAAAAACATTGGTTTGCAAAAGCTCCAAAAGAATTTCACTCCACTTACTTCTGGGTAGTATTAAATCATTTTATTGAATATAAAAATCCGGCTTTTAAAGGTGAAAAATTACAGATTGAAACCTGGGTAACTTCTGCTGAAGGAGTAAAAAGCGAACGCCACTATAAGATTTTCAGAAAAAGTGATAACAAAGTGATGGTCAACGCAAAAACGCTTTGGTGCTTTGTTGAATTGAAATCACAAAAACCTACCCGCATTACCGAAGAAATTCGTAATTTGTTTATATAAAAAAAACAAATGAAAATCCTTCACTTAGATAACAATCATCCGCTTTTAATAAATCGGCTTGAGAGTGCCGGTTTTAGTAATGAAGAGGATTATATTTCTTCAAAAGAAAGTGTTGAAAAGAAGATAGAGAATTATGAAGGTATTGTTATAAGAAGTCGTTTTAAAATTGACAAGCAGTTTATTGACGCTGCAAAAAACTTAAAATTTATCGCTCGGGTTGGTGCCGGTCTAGAAAGTATTGACATTGACTACGCACAAAAAAAAGGAATTTACTTATTTGCGGCGCCTGAAGGAAATAGAAATGCCGTAGGAGAACACGCGTTGGGAATGTTATTGTCCCTTTTCAATAAACTAAATGTAGCAAACACCGAAGTAAAAAATGGACAGTGGAATCGCGAAGCAAACCGAGGCGTAGAACTAGACGGTAAAACAGTTGGCCTTATTGGTTATGGAAACATGGGAAAAGCCTTTGCAAAAAAATTACAGGGCTTTGACTGTACCGTTATGTGTTATGATATTAAGGATGATGTTGGTGATAAGTTTGCTACGCAAGTTTCGCTAAAAACATTACAAGAAATGGCAGATATTGTGAGTTTGCATACACCTTGGACTCCATTGACAGATAAAATGATTGACACTCAATTTATTTCAAGTTTCAGCAAACCCTTTTGGTTTATAAATACTGCTCGCGGAAAAAGTGTGGTTACAAAAGACTTGGTTTCGGCGTTACAAAATGGTTCTATTCTAGGTGCCGGGCTTGATGTTTTGGAGTATGAAAAATTATCTTTCGAGTCGCTATTTACTTCAGAAGAGATGCCAAAAGCTCTCCAACAATTACTACAAATGGACCAGGTACTTGTAACTCCGCATATTGCCGGATGGACCGTGGAGAGTAAAATAAAACTAGCTGAAACCATTGTAGAAAAAATACTCGAAAAATTTAAATAATAAATTAATGAAAAAAAGAGTCACAGGTTTAGGTGGATTTTTCTTTAAAACCAAAAACCCGAAAGCAGTAAAAAATTGGTACAATAAACATTTGGGATTAAATACAGATGATTATGGTTGTACATTTTGGTGGAAGGATGAAGAAGGCAATAAATGTTCAACACAATGGAGTCCTTTTGATGAAAAAACCGAATATTTTAAACCTAGCGAAAAGCAGTTTATGATGAATTTTCGCGTTGAAAACTTAAAAGAGCTTTTAGAAGTTCTTAAAGAAGAAGGCGTAACAGTAGTAGGCGAAATAGAAGAATATGATTATGGAAAATTTGGCTGGATATTAGATCCTGAAGGAAATAAAATTGAACTTTGGGAACCTATTGATAGTGCTTTTTTAGAATAATTTTTTCTATTTTTACGTATTATCTATTTCATAACCAACCAAAAAAACCATGGAAGAAAACAAAAACGAAGGTTACGACAGCACAAAAAAAAGAATGGACGATACTGCTGAGAATATTGAAAACGAAGCAAAAAGTACGGCCAATGAATTTAAAGAAGGCTGGAATCAAGCCACAAACAGCGGTGATAACAAAAAACTTATGGCCGGGATCTTAGCCATAATATTAGGATCTCTTGGTATTCACAAATTTATTTTAGGATATAACAAAGAAGGTATTATTCTACTTGTAGCTACTTTAATTGGTTATGCCACATCTTGCCTAGGTGTTGGTTTTTTTATTTTAATGGCTACGGGAGTTGTTGGTCTTATTGAAGGTATCATTTACCTTACAAAAAGTGATGAAGAGTTTTACAACACTTATCAAGTAGGACAAAAGCCTTGGTTTTAATTATATTATAAATTAGGCTTTGTGTTTTATTTACCTGCATCCTTTTCACTTGTTTTTTTTATAAAGAAATAAGTGAAAAGGATTTTTTATAAAACTTTATTAAACTTTATACCGTATATTTTAAATAGAATACTTTTTAAAAACTCCTCAATTTAAAAGCTTTATGAATATTAATGCCCCAAAAAACGCTAAAACACATAACAACAATCGTATTTTCAGCTTTATGCAAGAAGCTGCCAAAATTGGTAGCTGGGAAGTAGACCTTATAAACAATGAGGTATATTGGAGCAAAGTAACAAAAGAGATTCATGAAGTTGAAGCCAATTACCAACCAAGCCTTGAAGAAGGTATAAATTTTTATAAAGAAGGTCAAAACCGAGAAAAAATTGCAGAGCTTTTTAATAATAGTGTAGAAACCGGTGAGAAGTTTGATGGCGAATTTCAAATAATAACTAATGACGGCAAAGAAAAATGGGTGCGCTCTATTGGAGCACCTATTTTTGATGATCAAAATAATTGTATAAGGGTTCAAGGTGTTTTTCAAGATATTGATGAAAAAACAAGAGCATTAAAAAAAATAGCTCTTAATGAAGAAAGGTTCAGAAAAATATTTGAATATGCTCCCAACGGAATGGCATTGGTAGCTATTGACGGTTCTTGGCTTCAGGTGAATGAAACTTTGTGCAATATGATAGGATATTCTCGTGAAGAGTTATTACAATCTACATTTCAGGAAATAACACATCCAGATGATCTATTTTTAGATACGTCACTTCTAGAAGAAATGCTTAACAATACACGAGATCGTTACAAAATTGAAAAAAGATATTACCATAAAGACGGTTCAATTGTTTGGGCACTTCTTTCAGTATCACTAGTAAAAAACAACGAAGGAAAACCTTTATATTTTGTTTCTCAAATAAATAATATTACCGAGAGAAAAAAAGCAGAAAAACAAAATGATGAGTTGTTAGAAACTACAAAAGACCAAAATATGCGGCTTCTTAACTTTGCTCATATAGTTTCTCACAACTTACGATCGCATTCAGGTAATCTAGAAATGCTTCTTAATTTAATGCAAATAGACCTTCCGGAAGCGACAAATAATGAGTTTTTTCCAATGCTTAAAAGCGCCGTAAACCACCTACAAGAAACCATTGAGAATCTTAATGAAGTTGCGATTGTTAATACAAAAACAGCTGAAAATTTAACTTCAGAAAATGTATTTAATTACATTCAAAAATCAATTAATAGTTTGCATCCTCAAATACTGGAAAGTAATGCTACATTTCAAAATAACGTTGACAAAAACATTCAAATAAAAGGAGTACCTGCTTTTTTAGATAGTATCTTTTTAAACTTTTTTACAAATAGCATAAAATATAAAAGCCCCGATAGAAATCCTTTAATACATATTAATGCTGAAGTTAAAGACAAGTTTGTTATAATTAGTATTAAAGACAATGGGTTGGGTATAGACTTAAAGAACTATGGAGAAAAACTCTTTGGGATGTATAAAACCTTTCATAACCATACAAGTGCAAGAGGATTGGGTCTATTTATCACAAAAAACCAAATTGAAGCAATGGGTGGAAAAATAGAAGTTGAGAGTGAGGTTAATAAAGGAACAACATTTAAACTATATTTACAAAATGAAAAAAATTGATCTAGCCTGTATTATAGACGACGACCCTATTTTTATTTTTGGAGCCAAGAGAATGATGCAATTATCAAATTTTTGCAATGGTTTTTTAGTATTTAATCACGGAAAAGATGCATTAAATCACTTAAAACCTTTAATGCAAGAAGATTCTTCAGATGCGTTTCCAGATGTAATTTTATTAGACCTAAATATGCCCATTATGGATGGCTGGCAGTTTCTTGACGAATTTATAAAGGTTGAAACCACCAGAAAAATTACCATTTACATTGTAAGTTCTTCTATAGATCCTGCAGATTTTGAAAAATCTCAAAAGTACTCACAGGTTAAAAATTTTGTAATCAAACCTATTTCTGAAGATAAAATTAAGTTCATTATGGAAGATTTTAATTCAGATTAGCTTCATTGTTAAGTTCTTTTCAGTAGTTTTAAATTAAAGTTTATCAAAAAACTACTACTATGGCTTCAAAAAAACCAGATTTCAGCAACCTGAAGGCTCTCTACATTAATTGTACGTTAAAGAAATCTCCACGAATGAGCCACACGAGAGGTTTAATAGATGTTTCTGCAACTATAATGAAGTCTGAAAATGTTTCAGTAGAAATTATTCGGTTTGTAGATTATGATATTGCACCGGGAGTGTATTATGATATGACCCAACACGGTGTAGAAAAAGATGCTTGGCCTGATATCTGGAAAAAAATTGATGCCGCCGACATTTTAATTATTGGTACTCCTATATGGTTGGGCGAGAAGTCTTCTGAAGCTACAAAACTCATTGAACGTTTGTATGCTATGAGTGGCAAGCAAAATGATAAAGGACAATATTATTTTTACGGAAAAGTAGGTGGTTGCATTATAACCGGAAACGAAGACGGGATTAAGCACTGTTCTATGAATCTACTATATTCGTTACAGCACGTTGGTTATAGTATTCCGCCACAAGCAGATTGTGGCTGGATAGGTGAAGCCGGTCCGGGACCAAGCTATATGGATAAAGAAAGTGATGCAAAAAATAATAGCTTTACCAATCGTAATACTACATTTATGACATATAACCTCTTACATTTAGCAAAAATGCTAAAAGAACAAGGTGGGTATTCTGCCTACGGAAACTCTCGTGCAGATTGGGATGACGGGACTCGTTGGAATTTTGAAAACCCTGAGTATAGATAATTTTTTTAATCACAATTCAAGTCTTACTTTGTGTAATTGATTTTTAAAAAACCAATGGGAAATAAGAAACAAAATTTTGCTCGTTTTGGTGTTGCCACAAAGGGTTGGGTCTATTTTTTAATAGGCACGTTAACAGCCTTTGCTGCTTTTGGACTTGGGGGAGAAAAATCAGGTAGCAACAATGCGTTAGATTTTATTTCGCAACAGCTTTTTGGTAAAATCTTACTCATTATTACCGCTATTGGGCTTGTTGGTTATGTTTTTTGGCGATGCTATCAAGCAATTACAGACCCCAACGGAATTGGAACCGGCTTTAAAGCAATAGTTAAACGAGTAAGTTATTTTATAAGCGGTGTTTTTTATTCATTCTTAGCTTTTTCTGCTATTAAACAAGTGTTGGGGAGCGGCTCAAATGGCGGTGATAACTCTTTATTTATGCAAATGCTTAATTCAAAAAGTGTTGCTATTATCATTGGTGCGGCTTTGTTAGGTAAGTCTTTTTATGAGTTTTACCAAGCCTATTCAGGGAGTTTTAGGAAAGAAGTAAACGAAGCAGGTTTGAGCAATAAAGCAACAAAAATAATTATACCAGCTGCCAAAATAGGTTTTACTGCCCGAGGAATTGTAGTGGGCATTATGGCATATTTAATTTTTAGAAATGCTTTCTCTGCTTCTGTAGAAGAAGTAGATAAAACTCAAGCTTTTGATTTTCTTCAAAATGAATTTGGATCTATGATAATGGGAATCATAGCTGTAGGTTTAATTCTGTATGGTGCTTTTATGCTCATTAAAGCAAAATACAGCAGTTTAAGTATAGATTAGATTCTTGAAGTAATAATCTATCCTACTTCTATAAACTTTAATCTATATTTGAAAAAATAGATTTCAAGTTTTAGTCATTAGATAATTTATATGCTCTTTAACTCCATAGAGTTTGCTGTTTTTTTACCAATCGTTTTTATTCTCTATTGGTTTGTATTTAATAAGAAAATATCTTCTCAAAACAGTTTATTAGTACTTGCGAGCTATGTGTTTTATGGTTGGTGGGACTGGAGGTTTCTTTTTCTGATAGTATTTAGTTCGCTTATTGACTTTATTTTAGGCATTCAACTCTCCAAAACTGAACGAAAACCAATTAGAAAATCATTGCTTTTAATAAGTGTTTTGGTAAATATTGGGTTTTTAGGCTTTTTTAAATACTTCAATTTTTTTGCTGAAAGCTTTGCCAATGCTTTTACATTTTTTGGGCAACATATAGAACCAACTAGGCTTTCTATAATTTTACCTGTTGGCATTAGTTTTTATACCTTTCAAACACTTAGCTATACAATCGATGTTTACCGAAATAAACTAAAACCAACCACAAACCCTATATCATTTTTTGCCTTTGTAAGCTTTTTTCCACAACTCGTGGCTGGTCCTATAGAACGTGCTACCAGTTTGCTTCCTCAATTTTATAGAAAAAGAATTTTTAAAAATGATGAAGCAACAGATGGTATGAGGCAAATTCTTTTAGGGTTGTTTAAAAAAATTGTCATTGCAGACAATTGTGCTGTTATTGTAAATAGCATATTTGAAAACCCAGAAAGCTATTCGGGGAGTGTGTTATTTTTAGGTGCTGTATTATTTTCTTTTCAAATTTATGGAGATTTTTCTGGCTATTCAGATATTGCTATTGGTACAGCGCGGTTATTTGGTTTCAACCTTATGAAAAACTTTGCGCTCCCCTATTTTTCTAGAGATATTGCAGAGTTTTGGAGGCGTTGGCATATTTCACTTTCTACCTGGTTTAGAGATTACGTTTACATTCCGTTAGGAGGTAGTAGAGGAAATTTAACGCTAAGATTAAGAAACATTTTTATCATTTTCATTGTTAGCGGATTTTGGCACGGTGCCAACTGGACATTTATTATTTGGGGAGCGTTACACGCTTTATTTTATATACCGTTTATGGTTTTTAATCAACATAAAAAACATACTGATATTGTAGCAAAAAGAAGCCTTTTCCCAAGCTTTTCTGAACTCATGAAAATTCTCTTTACGTTTACACTTACAACACTGGCTTGGGTGTTTTTTAGAGCAGAATCTGTTACTGATGCCGCTTTATATTTAAAAGGAATTTTTTCTGAATCATTTTTTACAGTTCCAGAACTAATTCCTTTAGAGTTATTTGGGCTAATTGCTTTGTTAATTATTATGGAGTGGCTTAGGAAAGATTATGAACATACATTTTCAAAACTTCAACATCAATTAAACAAACCATTAAGATGGTGTTTTTATGTGAGTATAATTGTTATAATTTATTTTTTCGGAAACACCGATGAAGCTATTGAATTTATTTACTTTCAATTTTAATCATGAAGGCGTTTCTTAAAAATATAGGTTTATTTTTTCTGCTGTTAATAGGTATTAACGTGATTCTTTATGTATTAATTGAGCATATATATATAAAAGATTATTACAAGGTTGATTTGAATCAAAAGGAATATCTTTTAGCAGATTCACACGGCTATCATGTAGGAGATTTAAATGAAACCAATGGAATTTATAATCTATCCCAAAAAGGTGATTCTTATGAAGATTTGAAACGAAAACTTATATTTTTAATTCGTAATTCTGAAATTGAGAGACTTTACCTTTCGGTTGATGATCACACTTTATCACCTAGTAGAGAAGACAGTAACAATAAGGAACTTTCGGTATATTTTACACAACATCAAGACTTTGAATCGTATGGTTCATATATCAATGAAAAATATTTAAAAAGGTATGTCGTTTATTTTAATTCAAAATACAGCTCTATTTTAAAGCATTATTTCAAAAACAAACTTGCGTCAATATTTTCTTCGGCTCAAGAACCAGTAGCTTGGTCAAAACTTTCTAAAGAAGAAAAAAACATCCTAAGCAATGAGCGTTTCAACACCTATTTCACTCAAAGAAATAAATCTAAAAAGCTTCTCAGTTCACTTATTACAATCATTGATTTATGTAAAAAAAACAATGTTGAGTTAATTGGAGTTAAATTTCCGCTTACTTCATCATATAACAATGTGTTGGGCAAAAACAGTTTTAAAGCAGATAGTTTGTTTAACGAAAAAAACCTACACGTATTAGATTTTAAAGAAGCTTTTTTGAAACAAGACTCCTTGTTTATTGATCAAGATCATTTGAATACTGCCGGAGAAAAGGCTTTTAAAAAACTATTGTTAAAGTATCAAAACCGCTAAGTGTTTTACTCTTCTTCTTTTTTACCACCGTTATTGGCATATTTTTTTTCAAGCTCTTCTTGAAATTCTTCCATAACAGGTTTTACTGTGCTTTCTGGTAAATCTGCTATACGTATGTACATCAACCCATCAACTGCGTTATTAAACAATGGGTCTACATTAAAAGCAACAACTTTGGCGTTTTGTTTTATATATTTTTTAATCAAAACTGGAAGCCGTAAATCCCCTGGTTCAACTTCATCAATTATTTTGTCAAATTTGTTTAAATCTGCCTCACTTTCATCAAAAATAAAATCTTTATCGGCGTCTTTTAATGTGACTTTGTACTCTTTTTTGGGTTTTATATACTGTGCTACATAAGGATCATAATAATTTGATTTCATAAACTCAATCATCAAGCTTTTACTGAAATCTGAAAATTTGTTACTAATGCTTACACCACCAATTAAATAACGGTGATTTGGGAAACGTAAAGTAGTATGTACAATTCCTTTCCATAGCAAGAAAAGAGGCATAGGCCTAAGTTGATATTCTTTAATAATAAAAGCACGGCCCATTTCTATACTTTTACTCATCATAGGATACAACTCTTGGTCAAAACGAAATAAATCCTGTAAATAGAAACCGTCAATACCAAATTGTTTAAAAATTTGTTCTCCTAGCCCCATTCTATAAGCACCTACTAGTTTTCTGCCATCTGTATCCCATAAAAACATATGATGATAGTAAGCGTCAAAATCGTCTAGATCAACCGCGTTGTTTGTTCCTTCACCTACCTCTCTAAAAGTTATTTCACGTAATCTCCCTATTTCACGTAATATATTGGGTATGGTTTCTGCTTGAGCCAAAAACACTTCATAGTTTTTACTTATAAGCAGTCTCTTATCTTGTTTACGGAGGTTTTCAATTTCAGATTCCATTGCTTCAACAGGAATGGGACCTGCTATTTTCTTTGGCAATTTGGGTATTTTTAATGATTGCGGAAGTGTTTCCAATAGTTTTTTCTTCTGAAAAGGATTGGCCAACACGTATGTTTTTCTTCGTAAAAAGTTGGTAAAATCTTGTAATGATTGATGTTCGGCTTGATCCTTTGGCGAAATTGCATTTCCAATACGTACTTTAATAACCCGTTCTTTTTGAGTCAATAACTCTGAAGGTAATTTTGCCGTTCGTAAGGTATCATTCAGCTTTGCCATTCTATAAAACAACTTGCTGTTTTTGGCGTGAAAATAAATAGGAACCACAGGTACCTCAGCCTTTTTTATAAGTTTCATTGCAGCCTGTTCCCAAGGTTTGTCTACAACTAGTTTACCGTCTCTGTATGTTGAAACTTCACCGGCAGGAAAAATCCCTAAAGGATGTTCTCCCTGTAAATGTGCCAATGCACTTTTAAAACCCATTACACTAGATTTTACATCCTTTCTATCTTCAAAGGGGTTTACGGGCATTACATAGGGTTTGAGTGGTTCAATTCTATGTAATAAAAAGTTTGCAATTATTTTAAAATCGGGTCTGTGCTCTAGTAATAGTTTAAGTAAAAGAATACCGTCAATACCGCCCAAAGGATGGTTTGAAATTGTTATAAAGGGTCCTTTCTTGGGGATTCTTCTTAAATCTTCTTCAGGGATTTCAAAATTAATTTCAAATTCTTCTAGAAGCGCATTAATAAACTCAAGATCTGACAGGTGCTTATTTCGGTTATAAATTTTATTGAGTGTAGAAATATTCAACACTTTCATAAGAGACCAGCCCAAAAAAGTGCCCAAAAACCCGAATTTATCGACATTTATGGCCTTTGCAACTTCTTTAGCATTAACTAATCCCATAGAGTTTTTTGATTTTGAACGTGTTGCCTTTTTATTGATAACCAACACAAATATAGCGAAAGCAATTCAACTAATTTTGTACAATAACCTGTACTGTGTCTCTGCTTTCTTGTTTTAATAAAAGTTTTTTGTTTTCGGTCAAGGCCTTAATTTCAAGAGGTGATGAATGTCTTACTGTGTAGAGTGTTACTCCTTCATTCCACTTTACTTTGAATTTTTCACGCAATTTTACCAAAAGTTTATCGAGTGTATTATACTTATTTGAAACACAAACTGAGAAACTTATAGCAGAATTCTGAATTAATTCTACCTTCATTTTATAGTCGTGCAACATTTTGAAAACCTCACTAATATTATCTTCCATCATAAAACTGAAGTCTAAAGATGAAAGGGAAATCAACACCAAGTCATTTTTTAAAATAAAACACGATGTGTGAGGGTCTAGCGTTACACCCTTGCCTACACAAGTACCAGCGTCTGTAGGACTGTAGAATGATTTAACATACAAAGGAATTTCTTTGCGTTGTAAAGGTTGCAGCGTTTTTGGGTGAATTACAGATGCGCCGTAAAATGCCAATTCAATTGCTTCTCTATAAGATATTTTATTGAGTAATTGTGTTTTTGAAAAGTAACGCGGGTCTGCGTTTAAAACTCCAGGAACATCTTTCCAGATAGTTACCGATTCTCCATTTAAGCAATACGCAAAAATTGCTGCAGTGTAATCACTCCCCTCACGACCTAAGGTTGTTGTAAAGTTGTTTTCGTGTTCTGCTCCCAAAAAACCTTGTGTGATTGTTATTCCGGTTGGGCTTACTTTATTAATAATTCGTTTTTGGGTTACATCCCAATCTACTTTTGCATCACGATAATTGGCATCGGTTTTTATACATCCACGTACATCAAGCCAAGTGTTTTTAATGTTTTCTTCTGAAAGATATGTTGAAACAATTGTAGTTGAAATTAACTCGCCATAACTCACAATTTGATCATAAACAAAAGCATGATTTTTAGATTTTGAACTAGCCAAAAATCCTTTTAGTTGATTAAATAAGCCTTGTACAGCTTCATAAACCGCATGTTCCTTATTAGGGAATAAATCATTTAAAATAGTATAATGATAGCTTTCAATTGCGTGTAAGTGATCTTTTAATGTATCACTTTTTGCCAAATGAGCGGTAACTACTTCTTCAAGGGCATTGGTCATTTTTCCCATTGCTGAAATAACGACTACCAAATTTTTTTCACCCGTGGTTTTTAAAACATGTACCACATTTTGTACTCCCTTTGCATCTTTTACAGACGCACCTCCAAACTTGAATATTTTCATTTATAGGTTTTCAACAAATTTTTTAATTCCTTCCTCATCCATTTGTACCGTATACCATTGTTTTTGTAATTCGGCACCTGTGTCTTCGTAGAATTTAATTGCATTTTTATTCCAGTCTAGTACAATCCACTCTATACGTTTAACACCGTGTGATGCTCCATATTTTATCACTTCAGAATATAATGCAATACCCAAACCTTCTCCTCTGTATTCTTTTTTTACCATTAAATCTTCTAGATGAAGTGTTTTTCCTTTCCACGTAGAAAACCGAAAGTAAATTAATGCCATCCCAACTACTTCGCCATCTTGTTTTTCGGCAATAAAGCAGTCAAATAATGGATCTTCGCCAAAGCCTTCTTTTACTAGATCGTCTGTAGTAATTTCTACTTCATGTTCCATTTTTTCATAATCTGCCAACTCCTTTATTAAATGTAATACGGCCGGCATGTCTTTTTTGGTACTTTTGCGAATATTGAAATCCATCTTTTTTCGGTTTAATTAAAATACGCTTTAGACAAAAATATCGATATTTGCGACTAAAATCCATCTATTAAGATAAAAATGGCAAACAAAAACAAAACCCTAGGCGAATTTATCATTGAAAATCAAGAAGAATTTAAATACTCTTCGGGTGAATTATCACGGTTAATCAATTCTATTCGCTTGGCTGCAAAGGTTGTTAATCACGAAGTAAACAAAGCAGGATTGGTAGATATTTTAGGCACTGCAGGTGATCAAAACGTTCAAGGTGAAGATCAGCAAAAACTAGACGTCTATGCCAACGAAGCTTTTATTAACACACTAACTAATAGAGAAATAGTTTGTGGAATTGCCAGTGAAGAGGAGGATGACTTTATTACAATTAAAGGCCGAAATGAAAAAAATGACAACAAATATGTTGTATTAATTGATCCTCTAGATGGTTCGTCAAATATTGATGTAAATGTTTCGGTAGGGACTATTTTTTCTATCTATCGTAGAGTAACCCCATCTGGATCTCCAGTAACACTAGACGACTTTTTACAGCCGGGTAACCGCCAAGTTGCTGCCGGATATATTGTATATGGTACTTCTACAATGATTGTTTATACTACAGGCCACGGTGTAAACGGCTTTACATTAAACCCTGCCATTGGCACGTATTACTTGTCACACCCTAATATGAAGTTTCCTGAAAACGGTAACATTTACTCGGTTAATGAAGGTAATTATGTTCATTTTCCGCAAGGGGTAAAAGATTATATAAAATATTGCCAAAAGGAAGAAGAAAATCGCCCGTATACTGCACGATATATAGGTTCGATGGTTTCAGACTTTCATAGAAATTTAATTAAAGGTGGAATTTACATCTACCCAAGCACTTCAAAAAATCCTAATGGAAAACTACGGTTGTTATATGAATGTAATCCTATGGCTTTATTAACAGAACAAGCCGGCGGAAAAGCTAGTGACGGTTATAATCGTATTCTAGACATACAACCAACAGAACTACATCAACGTGTTCCTTTTTTCTGCGGAAGTATCAATATGATGGAAAAAGCAGAAGAGTTTATGCGTAATGCGAAGTAAAAAAAATCCGAAGCTATTTTGCTTCGGATTTTTTTTATGTATAACTCTTTTTATACTTAATCTTCTTTATTTAAAAGATATCTGTAATCTTCAAGATTTAAACCACCGTCATAAATTTCAATAGAGCGTTTTATTAGTTTTTGAGCCAACTCGGCAGAATATCCCAAACCAATAGCATAACGCTCAATTAAAAAGCGTTCATGATCATCTATTTCATGATCTGCAAAAATCATTTCAAATAAATCATGCATACGCTCTAAGCGCTTATCTGCAGAATTAGGAGGGTTGATAGGATATTTTGATGGGTCTTTAACAACCATTTGATATTCATCTTCATCAATATCCAATTTTCGAGCAAAACGTTTCAATAGTTTTTCTTCTTCTTCATTCAATTCACCATCAATTGCTGCAATGTTTGCTATTGAAGCAAAATGACTTAGGTTTCTAGAGTGGTGCCCACTTTCAAAAAGATCTGTAAATGACATAGTATAATATTAAACTACAAATATAAAATATTTACAAGTCTAGTGAAGCACTGTATTCATATTTTGTTTAAACTTTTCTTAATTCTGAAAAAAAAAGTAGGTAAACCATTATTTTTAAGGTGCTATGAAAAAAAACGTATGAAACAACCCTTACTTGTTTTTAATGATAAAGGTATTTATTGTCAACAAGCCAATGTATATATTGACGCTTGGCGACCAGTAGATAAATGCATCGTTACTCACGGGCACGCAGACCACAGTCGTTGGGGACACAAACAATATATCACGCACACCAATAATGTTTCTATCATTAAACATAGGCTAGGAGATATTAAAGTAACCGGTAAAGAATGGAATGAAACCTTTACTATAAATGGAGTTACCTTTTCATTACATCCGGCAGGGCATATTGTAGCATCATCACAAGTGCGAGTTGAATATAAAGGTGAAGTATGGGTGTTTACAGGTGATTTTAAAACTGAAAACGATGGCGTAGCAGAACCCTTTGAGCCTATAAAATGCCATACATTTATTACCGAATGCACTTTTGGTCTTCCTGCTTTTAAATGGGCGCCACAAACTGAAACTTTTTCAGAAATAAACACTTGGTGGAACACCAATAAACAAGAAGGAAAAACCTCTGTTTTATTTGGTTACAGTCTTGGTAAAGCACAACGGCTTTTAAAACATTTAGACACATCAATTGGTACTATTTACACACACGGTGCCATTGAAAACATGACCGAAGTGCTACGAGACAAGTACTCATTCCCTCCTACCACAAGAGTAACTCGCGATACTAAAAAAGAAGATATAAAAGGCAATATAGTATTAGCGCCTCCAAGTGCTCATGGCGGAACGTGGATACGAAAAATGGTTCCTTTTGTAACTGCTTCGGCCAGTGGATGGATGACTTTTAGAGGGGCTCGTAGACGAAGAGCCATTGATAAGGGATTTGTATTAAGTGATCACGCAGATTGGAATGGTTTATTAAACACGATAAAAGCAACCGGTTGTGAAAAAGTCATTGCCACGCACGGGTATACAGATATTTTTTCAAAATATTTAAGAGAAGAGTTGGGTTATGATGCACGAACTGAAAAAACACAATATGAAGAAGAATCTTCTGAAACCGAATCTGTAAAAGACAAGGAGGCAACCTCATGAAAAAGTTTGCTCAACTCATAAAAACCATTGATAGCACAAATAAAACCAATGTGAAAGTTGCTGCATTAACAGCGTATTTTCAAACAGCACCAGATAAGGATAAGCTGTGGACCATCGCTATACTATCGCATAGACGCCCCAAAAGACCCGTAAACACCACCTTGTTAAGAGAATGGGCTACCGAACTTAGTAACATTCCGCTTTGGTTATTTGAAGAAAGTTATCACATTGTAGGTGATCTAGCCGAAACAATTGCATTAATACTACCTAAAAATGAAGCTTCCAGCTCAAAATCATTGGCAACCTATATTTCAGAAATACAAACTTTGCGTACACTTCCTGAAGCTGAAAAAAAGGACTATTTGCACACCAACTGGATGCGTTTAAATTATTATGAGCGTTTTGTGTTCAATAAAATTATTACCGGAAGTTTTCGTATTGGTGTAAGTCAAAAATTAATGACTCGTGCTTTATCCAAAGCAACCAATATTGAACAAGACATTCTTGCCTATAAACTGATGGGGAATTGGACACCCGATACCACTACTTTTCAGAAATTGATTTTAGAAGAAAACGAAGAAGATTACCTCAGCAAGCCCTATCCATTTTACCTTGCATATGCTGTTGAAGATAATTTTCAAGAAGAATTGGAGGATATTTCAGAATGGAGTTTTGAGCACAAGTGGGATGGTATACGAGCTCAAGTAATCATCAGAAATAACGAAGTATTTGTATGGTCACGTGGCGAAGAATTAGTGACAGACAAGTATCCTGAATTTCAACGTTTTTTAAAAGAAATTCCTAATGGCACCGTATTAGACGGAGAGATTCTTCCCTTCGGAAATAACACCATTGGTAACTTTAAGGACCTTCAAACCCGCATTGGGCGTAAAAACATTACCAAAGCACTCCTAAAAAAGACACCCGTAATTTTAACAGCCTATGATTTACTAGAATGGAAAGGCAAAGACATTCGTAAAAAACCATTTGTAGAGCGCAGAAAACTATTAGACGCATTAATAAACAACTGCAATTGTGACAAAATTGGTTTATACTTAAGTGAAACCATGCAATTTTCATCTTGGGAAGCTGCTGCCCGTGAACGCAACTTGTCTAGAGAAAAAAGAAGTGAAGGGTTAATGCTTAAGAAAAAAAACTCTCCTTATCTCGTAGGAAGAAAAAAAGGTGATTGGTGGAAATGGAAAATAGACCCATTTACAATAGACGGTGTACTTACCTACGCTATGCGCGGTCACGGGAGAAGAGCAAATCTTTACACAGATTATACTTTTGGATTGTGGGATGGAGATGAATTGGTCACATTTGCAAAAGCCTACTCAGGTTTGACCGATGCCGAATTTAAAAAAGTAGACGCTTGGATAAAACGAAATACGTTAGAACGTTTTGGCCCGGTACGCAGCGTAACCCCACATCACGTGTTTGAAATAGCTTTTGAAGGTATTGCAGAAAGTAAACGCCACAAGAGTGGTGTAGCCACTCGTTTTCCACGAATTGTCCGTTGGCGAAAAGACAAACCCATTGAAGAAGCCAATACCTTGGACGATCTTAAAGCCTTAATCCCTAAGTGAAAAAAAAAGATTTAATAGCAATTGCTGAAACATGGTTTCAGGAAAAAAACTGGAAACCATTCCCTTTTCAGAAAAAAACTTGGAATGCTTTTCTACAAGGCAAAAATGGCTTGTTAAATGCTCCTACCGGGAGTGGAAAAACCTATGCATTGTGGGCACCGATTGTTTTAAAATATATTAAAAACAACCCCGATTATAAATCAAAAAAGGAAAAAGGAATAAAAGCCATTTGGATTACACCTTTGCGGGCACTTTCAGTAGAAATTCAACAAGCTGCACAACGATTTGCAGATGATTTAGAAACTGGTTTAACCGTTGGTATCCGTACGGGAGATACTTCTCAAAAAGAGCGAGCCAAACAAAAACGCTCGATGCCAGATTTGCTCATTACCACTCCAGAAAGCTTGATGTTATTACTAGCTAGTAAACGATATGCAAAAATGTTTAAAACACTTACTGCTGTAGTCGTTGATGAGTGGCACGAGTTATTGGGCAGCAAACGAGGTGTACAGATGGAACTGGGTTTATCTCGTTTAAAAACAATTTGTCCCAAACTTAGAATTTGGGGTGTTTCGGCTACAATAGGAAATCTAGAACAGGCTCAACAAGTTTTACTAGGCACTGATGAAACCACACTCAATCAATCTGTTTTAATTAAAGCTACACGAAAGAAAAAAATAAAGATAAAATCCATTATTCCTAAAAAAATGGAAACCTTTCCGTGGCGTGGGCATTTAGGACTTCATCTTCTGGAAGAAATTGTACCAATTATTAAAAAAAGTAAGACTACGATAATCTTTACCAACACACGTGGGCAGTGTGAAATATGGTTTCAGAAATTATTGGAAAAACATCCCGAATTTGCCGGCGAACTAGCCATGCATCACGGTAGTATTTCAAAAGACACCAGACTTTGGGTAGAGCAAGCCATTAGAAATGAATCGCTAAAAGCTGTAGTAGCAACTTCAAGCTTAGATTTGGGTGTAGATTTTGCTCCGGTAGAAACAATCATTCAAATTGGTGGTCCTAAAGGTGTTGCCAAATTTTTACAACGTGCCGGAAGAAGCAACCACAGACCCGGAGAAGCCTCTGTCATCTATTTTTTACCCACACACGCATTAGAATTAATTGAAGCTTCAGCATTAAAAAGAGCTGTAAAAGAGCGCGTAATTGAAGACAGAATCCCTTACTTGTTAAGTTTTGATGTTTTAATTCAATATTTGGTAACTCTAGCAGTAAGTGACGGATTTTTTCCTTCTGAAATAAAAAAAGAAATTAAATCAACATTCTGTTTTCAAGGAATCACAGACGAGCAGTGGAATTGGTGCCTTAACTTTATTACCATTGGCAGTCAAAGCCTTCAAAATTATGATGAGTACAAGCGTGTAGAAGTAACTCCTGATGGACTTTTTAAAGTAGAAAGCCGAAGAGTTGCCATGATGCACCGCTTATCTATTGGCACCATTGTAAGTGATAGCATGCTTTTGGTAAAATATGTAAGTGGTGGTTTTATAGGCACTATTGAAGAGTTTTTTGTTGGTAAAATGAAACCCGGTGACACCTTTGTTTTTGCAGGACGAACGTTAGAGTTGGTGCGACTGCGTAATATGGTGGCACAAGTAAAACGCTCCAAAAAGAAAAGTAATAATGTGGTGAGTTTTATGGGTGGTCGTATGACACTTTCTTCTCAAATGAGCGAAATTTTAAGAGAAGAACTACAAAGTGAAGCAGAGCACAAACATCAAACTCCAGAATTAAAAGCCTTAAAACACCTTTTTGCACGTCAGGAAAAGGAAAGTATCATTCCAAAAGAGAGCGAGTTTTTAATTGAGTCATTTAAAACACGTGAAGGGTATCACACCATTTTTTATCCTTTTGAAGGTCGTTTTGTACACGAAGCAATGAGTGGTTTACTTGCCTATCGCTTAAGCTTATTAAACCCAATTACCTTTTCACTAGCTTATAATGATTATGGATTTGAATTGCTTAGTGATCAACCGGTGAATGTACAAGAGCTTATTGATAATAATCCCTTTAGCACAGAATATTTGTTTAGTGATTTGCAAAAAAGTATCAATGCAACCGAATTGGCACGAAGAAAATTCAGAGATATTGCAGTTATTAGCGGGTTGGTTTTTCAAGGCTACCCAAACAAAATGGTTAAAACAAAACACCTACAAAGCAGTAGTCAATTATTGTTTGATGTATTTAGAGACTATGAGGCTGATAACTTATTATTTCAACAAGCCTTTAGAGAAACCTATGAGCATCAACTAGAAGAAGGTAGATTAAGGCTAGCTTTAGAAAGAATTAACGGTCAAGAAATCATCTGGAAACAATGTACCAAACCTACTCCGTTTAGTTTTCCTATTATAACAGATAGGTTAAGAGAAAAGTTATCTTCGGAAAAATTAGCAGACCGAATTAAAAAAATGAAATTGAAATTAGAAAAATGATGCAAGACATTACTATTTGTGATGAAATATTTGGTCTAGACCCAACCGGAGCAATCTTTTGGCGCAATCAAGATATGCTATTAATTGCAGATGTTCATTTTGGTAAAGTGGCTCATTTCAGAAAATATGGAGCCGCCGTACCTTCAAAAGCTTCTTCAACAAATTATAAAAAATTAGAAGAAGCAATTGCACGACACAACCCTAGTACAATTTGCTTTTTGGGTGATTTGTTTCATAGCACCTTAAACAATGAATGGAAATTATTTGAAACGTGGACCCAAAAAACCAAAGCAGATATTATTTTAATTAGCGGAAACCACGACATAATCTCTCCTCACAAATTTGAAGATTTAGGGATTCAAGTGGTTAATGAACTTCAGATTAAAAAATTTTTATTAACCCATCACCCAACCGAGCGGGATGGATATTTTAACTTTTCAGGACATATTCATCCGGGTATTAAAATGCAAGGAAGCGGAAGACAGTCTATAAAATTGTCTTGTTTTTACAAAACGAAGCAACAGTTAATTTTGCCTGCCTTCGGAAACTTTACCGGAAAGCACATTTTACATCCTTCAGAAAATGATACGGTTTACGCAATTGTAGAAGGAGAAGTAATTTGTTTATCATAACTTTTATTATATTTAATCATCTATGAAAAAAACACTACAAATTGCCAACATCATCGCATTTATAGCAACTGTTTTTGTAAACTATCTATCAAATACTGGAGCTATTAATAATACAACTATTGGTGAAGTTTCGGCCTCGATGAACACCTTATTTACACCGGCAGGGTATGCATTTTCTATTTGGGGTCTTATTTATTTATTGCTTTTAGGATTTGTTGTGTACCAAAGTCGCAGTTTGTTTACCAGTGTACGAGACGATGCTTTTATACTAAAAACCGGCTGGTGGTTTGTCCTCTCGTGTGTTGCCAATATGGTATGGGTTACTTTTTGGTTATATGGTTATATAAGCTTTTCTATAATAGCCATGTTTGTTCTTTTATATTCTCTACTTAAAATAGTTGTAAATAATAGTATGGAGCTATGGGATGCGCCCATTTCGGTAATTACTTTTTTATGGTGGCCCTTTGTTTTTTACAGTGGTTGGGTTACAGTTGCAAGTATTGCCAATGTAGCTGCTTATTTAAGTAGTATTAGCTGGGATGGTTGGGGTTTTTCTGAAACTTCTTGGACAGTACTTATGATTATCATTGCCGGCATTATTAATCTTGCTGTTACTTGGAAACGTAATATGCGCGAGTTTGCCTTAGTAGGGGTTTGGGCATTAGTGGCTATTGCCGTTGCCAATTGGGAAAATAATCTTCTTGTTGTATATACAAGTTTGATTACAGCTACAATTTTATTTATAAGTAGCGGTATTCACGGTTTTAAAAATCGAAAAACCAGTCCTATAGAAAAATGTAAAGAGTATATAAGAAAAGAATAACAGCTTTATCAAACCATTCCTTTAATATCGTTACCCCAAGTGGGATAAGCAAAAATCATAGCTTTTAAATCTTCGCATTTCAGTTTACCGCACATTGCCAATACAAATAAGTTAATCATTTCTCCGGCTTGATGCGAAATAATATGAGCTCCCAAAATGAGTCGAGTCTCTTTATCAACAATAGTTTTATAGGCATACACTTCTTCATTAATACGCTTAGAGTTAAACCATTTAGGAACACTTTTATATTCTACAACATACTCGTATCCGTTTTTCTGGGCTTCTTCTTCGGTTAAACCAATAGCTGCCATTTGGGGAATTGTAAAAACAACCGATGGAACCGGCGGAAAATTCATTTCAATCATTGATTTATTACGAATGTTTTCTGAAACGATTCTCGCCTCTTGAGAAGAAGTGGGCGTTAAGGGCAGCGAACCACTTGCCGAAACATCACCACAAGCAAATACAGAAGGGTTGCTAGTACTTTGAAGATACTCATTGACAGATATTCCATCTTTTTCAAACGCTACATTACCTTGATCTAAATCTAAATCAGCTATGGAAGGAACACGCCCGGCTGTATTAAAAACCATTCTGGCTTTGATTGAATTTTCTGTTCCATTTTGATTGTAAACCACTCTATAATTTTTCTGAAGCTGTTCTACTTTTGTGACTTCTGCGTTAAAAATAAAGTTGATTCCCAATTTTTCTGAAGCCTCTGTAAGATGACTAACCACATCTTTATCAAATGGTGCAAGGGGTCTAGAGCCAAACTCAACCACAGTAACTTTTGCACCACATCGAGCAGCTATATGGGCAAACTCCATCCCAATGTATCCGGCACCTACAAAAACGATGCTTTCAGGTAATTCTGGCAAATCAAGAAAATCATCACTTATTTTTAAATATTCTCTACCCGGTATTTTAAGTTGCATTGCTGTTTGTCCCGTTGCAATGACAATTTTCTTTGTTTTTACAGTTTTTCCTTCAACAGAAAGTGTATTTTCATCTAAAAAACGAGGAGACTGGTGATACATTTTTATACCAGCTTCTTTTAAATCACGTTCAGTTGCGGCAGGTACTGCATCTGTAAATGTTGATTTAAATTTTTGAATATCACTCCAGTTTATTTCTGGTGTAGAAACAATCCCTTTTCCTTTTAAATTTGCTGAAAGTTGCATTGCTTCGGTTACACCAACCAATACTTTTTTGGGATCACATCCTCGATTTGCACACGTACCTCCAAACTCCCTATTATCTGCTATAGCAACACGCATTCCGGCTTCTACGCAATCATAGGCTACACTTTTGCCGGCTGTTCCGCTTCCTATTACAAAAACATCAAATTCTTCAATTGCCATCTTTTATATTGTTTTGATTACACCGCCATCTACTCGAAGTGCTGCACCATTTGTTGCCGAAGCCAACGGACTTGCAACATAAGCAACCATAGAAGCTACTTCTTCTGGAGCTGCAAATCGTTGAATAATTGAGGTTGGCCGTTCGGTATTAAAAAACTCTTGTTCTACTTCCTTTTTAGTTTTTCCATCTTTAATGCCGGTCATTTCTTTTACCCCATTTGAAAGTGTAGGTCCTGGTAAAACACTGTTAACCGTAACATTGGTTCCTTTAGTGGTTTCTGCGATTCCCCTAGAAATAGCCAGTTGTGCTGTTTTTGTCATACCATAATGAATCATCTCTACAGGAATGTTTATCGCACTTTCGCTAGATATAAAGATGATACGTCCCCAATTATTTTCCATCATCTTGGGTAAAAAAGCTCGTGATAAACGCACACCGCTCATTACATTTATATCATAAAACTGTTGCCACTCTTCGTCTGGTATATCTAAAAACTCATTAGGATTAAAAATTCCTACATTATTTATGAGGATATCAACCTCTTTTACTTCTTCAATAAGTTTACCTACTTCAACAGGTTTTGAAAAATCACAAATTACACCACTTACAGATGCATTTTTAACGCTTTTTTCTATGGCGCTTTTTGCGGTTTGTATAGATTGTTCACTACGTCCGTTTAAAATAACGTGTGCGCCTTCTTCAGCAAATAATTTTGCAGTTGCATAGCCAATTCCTTTGGTTGACCCTGTTATAAGTACTCGTTTATCTTTCAGTTTTAAATCCATCAATTTTTTTTCTTGCGTTTGTATCGATAGACCAATAATTATGGTCTAAGTTTTTTAATAATAAAAAGAAAAAGATTGCATACACCATTTGGGTTCCTACGGCTCCCCAATCTTCTTTAAAAGCAGAACCTAAGATTAATAATGCAATTAAAAATCCTCCGGCAGCGGCTGCATGTTTTGTTTTCCAGCCTATTAACAGTAGACTTCCTATAATAAATTCAATAAAAGGTATACTAAATGCAAATGGGGTAATCAACATTTCAGGTAAGTAGGTTTCAGAAAAACCTTTTACTATTCCGTTTGCAAAAGCTTCCAATTTAGGTATCCTAACTAATCCGTGGACCAATAAATTAATCCCGATGGTTATTCGGGCAATAAAAAATGCTAACTGATTATTACTAATCTTTTTCATATTAACTAAAATTACTCAATGCAAAATCCTAATTGTGTTATGAAAATGATAAAACTCTGTAGCCTTGCTGATAATAAAGTTGTAAGATAGTATCTTTGCGCCTTTATGAGCAAAACGGTTGTAAATTCACTTTTTTCAAAGTCTCCTCAAGCTGGGAAACTTGGGGAAGCTATATCAAATTCTGAAAAAAAGACTTCTATTTCAGGATTGGTTGGCTCTGCTACTTCTATTGTTATTGCTGAAGTTTTTAATACTTCAGAAAAACCCTTTTTACTCATTTTGAATGACAAAGAAGAAGCAGCCTATCACTTAAACGATTTGGAAAACTTACTGGGAGATCAAAACGTCCTTTTCTACCCTGGAAGTTATCGGCGACCCTATCAAATTGAAGAAACCGATAATGCCAACGTTTTGTTGCGTAGTGAAGTGCTAAACCGCATCAACTCTCGCCGAAAACCCGCAATAATTGTAACGTATCCTGAAGCACTTTTTGAAAAGGTGGTTACCAGAAAAGAACTGGAAAAAAACACCTTAAAACTAAAAATAGGTGAAGAAGTTTCAATTGATTTTGTAAATGAGGTTTTGTTTGAATACAAGTTTAAGCGCACCGATTTTGTAACCGAGCCCGGAGAGTTTTCTGTACGTGGTGGTATTCTAGATGTGTTCAGTTTTAGTAATGATGAGCCATATAGAATTGAGTTTTTTGGTGATGAAGTTGACAGTATTCGCACCTTTGATGTAGAAACACAACTGAGTGACGCACAACTGAAGAAAATTTCTATCATTCCCAACGTTGAAAACAAAATGATGGAAGAAACCCGAGAGAGTTTCTTAAAATATATTGCATCAAAAACAATTGTTTTTCTGAAAAATGAAGAAGTAATTAGCAGCAGTATTGACAAACTTTTTGAAAAAGCAACTCAAGCATTTAACGAAGCCTCTGGCGAAGTAAAACAAAGTAAACCAGCAGAACTTTTTTGCACTTCTGAAGTTATAAATAAACAACTTTCTGAATTTTCAACGGTACATTTAAGCAGTAAATCTGAGGCAAATTCTATTTCGTTTAATACAAAACCTCAACCTTCTTTCAATAAGCAATTTAATCTATTGATTGAAAACCTAAATGCAAATGTAGAGAACGGTTACAAAAATTATATTTTTTGCAGCAGTGAGCAACAAGCAAAACGCTTTCATGATATTTTTGAAGATGCTGAGCAACACGTAAGTGAATATCAAACCGTTGTATTTCCTTTATATCAAGGCTTTATTGATGATGACCAAAAAAATGTGTGTTACACAGATCATCAAATTTTTGAGCGTTATCATAAATTTCAGCTTAAAAACGGATATGCAAAAAAACAAGCCATCACCCTAAAAGAATTAACCAATCTTGAAGTAGGTGATTATGTAACACATATTGACCACGGAATTGGAAAATTTGGCGGTCTCCAAAAAATCGATGTTGAAGGTAAGCAGCAAGAAGCCATTAAGCTTATTTATGGCGAACGTGATATTTTATACCTCAGCATTCATTCGCTTCATAAAATCACAAAATACAACGGAAAAGACGGAAAAGAACCCAAAATATACAAACTAGGAAGCGCCGCCTGGAAAAAACTAAAACAGAAAACCAAGAAACGGGTTAAAGAAATTGCATTCAATTTAATTGAATTATACGCAAAACGCCGACTACAGAAAGGTTTTGCATATGATCCAGACTCCTATTTACAGTTAGAGCTAGAGTCTTCTTTTATGTATGAAGACACACCAGATCAATCTACCGCAACCGACGATGTAAAACGCGATATGGAAAGTGAGCAGCCTATGGATCGCCTCATTTGTGGTGATGTAGGGTTTGGAAAAACCGAAGTTGCCATTCGTGCTGCTTTTAAAGCCGTAGACAACGGAAAACAAGTTGCGGTATTGGTTCCTACCACTATTTTGGCATTTCAACATCATAAAACCTTTCAAGAACGATTGGCAGAAATGCCTGTAAACGTAGATTATTTAAACCGTTTTAGAACTGCAAAAGAGCGTAAAAAGGTTTTAGAAAATCTTAAAAACGGAACACTAGACATTGTTATTGGTACGCACCAATTGGTTAATAAATCGGTTGAGTTTAAAGACCTTGGTTTATTAATTATAGATGAAGAACAAAAGTTTGGTGTTGCTGTAAAAGACAAACTAAAAACTATAAAAGAAAATGTAGATACCTTGACCTTGACTGCAACACCTATTCCTCGTACGTTGCAGTTTAGCTTAATGGCAGCAAGAGATTTATCAGTTATCACCACACCACCGCCTAATCGCTATCCGGTAGAAACCCATGTAATCCGTTTTGGTGAAGAAAGTATTCGTGATGCTGTTCGGTATGAAATATCACGTGGTGGTCAAGTATACTTTGTTCATAATCGTATTGAAAATATAAAAGAAGTTGCCGGAATGATTCAACGCTTAGTTCCAGATGCAAAAATAGGCATTGGTCACGGACAAATGGATGGTAAAAAACTAGAAAAACTCATGCTAGGTTTTATGAACAATGAGTTTGATGTATTAGTTTCAACCACCATTATTGAAAGCGGCCTGGATGTACCAAACGCCAATACTATTTTTATCAATAATGCGAATAATTTTGGATTGTCAGACCTACACCAAATGCGCGGTCGCGTAGGTAGAAGCAATAAAAAAGCCTTTTGTTATTTTATTACACCTCCCTATTCGGTAATGACAGAAGACGCTAGAAAACGAATTACAGCTTTAGAACAATTTTCAGAATTGGGTAGCGGTTTAAACATTGCTATGAAAGATTTAGAAATCCGTGGCGCCGGTGATTTATTAGGTGGTGAACAAAGCGGTTTTATAAACGAGATTGGTTTTGAAACCTATCAAAAAATTCTTTCCGAAGCTATTGATGAATTGAAAGAGAAAGAATTTAAAGATTTATATGAAGGCACCGAACACGAGAAAAAAGACTTTGTAAAAGAAACTGTGCTTGATACTGATTTTGAATTACTATTTCCTGATGATTATGTAAATAGTATTACAGAACGATTAAACCTATACACAAAGTTAAACGAACTACAATCTGAAGAAGAGCTTCAGCAATTTGAAAAAGAATTAATTGATCGCTTTGGCGAACTTCCTGAAGAAGCTGTAGACTTATTAAACAGTGTTCGTATTAAGTGGATTGCCATTAGAATGGGACTAGAACGCATTGTAATGAAGAAAAATAAGTTGGTCGGTTATTTTGTGAGTGATCAACAAAGTGCATACTATCAAAGTCCGGCGTTTACAAATGTGTTGCAATATGTTCAAAACCATCCACAACGAGTAACAATGAAAGAAAAGAAAACCCGTAACGGTTTGCGTTTGTTGTTAACTTTTGATAGAATTACTTCAGTAAATAGAGCCTTGGATGCGTTAGCTCCTTTTAGATAAAATTAAGGATCTTTTAAAGGTGAGAAATGTGTCGGCAATTATTTAATATTACTCATCAAACAAGGGGGATGATAAATACCGATCGCCTCTATCACAGATTATAGCTACAATCACACCTCCATCTAGGGTTTCGGCCAATTTTAAGGCTGCTGTAACACTACCGCCGCTGCTCATTCCTGAAAAAACACCTTCTTCTTCAGCCAATCGTTTTGCCATGATGGTAGCTTCTTTTTCGCTTACATCAATTACTTGATCTACTTTTTTTGGATTGAATATTTTGGGCAAATAGGCTTTTTCCCATTTTCTAATCCCAGGAATTTTTGAACCATCTGTTGGTTGTGCTCCTACAATTTGAATGCTATTATTTTTTTCTTTTAAGTAAGTAGAGGTACCCATAATAGTTCCTGTGGTTCCCATCGCTGATACAAAGTGTGTTATCTTGCCTTGGGTGTCATTCCAAATTTCAGGACCTGTTGTTTTATAGTGTGCCTTCCAGTTATCGTCATTTGCAAATTGATTAAATGAATAATAGCCTTCTTGAGCTACTTTTTGTTCTGCATAATCCCTTGCGCCTTCTATTCCTATATCTGAAGATGTTAATGTAACTTTTGCTCCATAGGCTCTCATAGTTTGTACTCGCTCTTTTGTAGAGTTTTCAGGCATTACAAGCTCTATGTTCAGCTTAAAGATTCCGGCAATCATGGCCAGTGCAATACCTGTGTTACCACTTGTAGCTTCAATAAGCTTTGAATTTTTATCAATATCACCTCTATCAAGCGCAGACTTAATCATATTAAACGCTGCTCTATCTTTTACACTTCCGCCGGGATTGTGCCCTTCCATTTTTAAAAGTAATGTGATATTTGGGTTTTTAATTAAAGATTGAGCTTCAATTAATGGCGTATTTCCTATAAAATCGGTAATGTTTTTAAACATTTTCTGTTGTTTTAATTTTAACTTCATTGGTGTTTGATACAATTGAATTTGCCGGAATAGAATCTGTAATCCAGGTATTTCCTCCTATAATGCTGTTTTTACCAATTGTAGTTTTTCCACCCAAAATAGTTGCATTGGCATAAATAACAACATTTTCTTCAACGGTTGGATGCCTTTTTATATTTCTTAATTCTCTTGCTACAGAGAGCGCCCCCAAGGTTACACCTTGATATATTTTTACGTTATTTTTAATAATAGTTGTTTCTCCAATTACTGTTCCTGTTGCATGATCTAGAAAAAAGGATTCTCCAATATTTGCTCCGGGGTTGATATCTGCTCCAGAGACATGATGTGCGTATTCACTCATAAGTCTTGGTACCAAAGGCATTCCAAATTTATATAGCTCATGACTCAAGCGATATATAACTATTGCGTAAAACCCTGGATATGATAAATAAACCTCTTCTATAGAGTTGGCTGCAGGATCATTATCGACAAACGCTTTGGCATCTTTATTTAACTTTTCTAAAATTTCAGGAAGTTTCTTCAAATAAGAATTCCAGAGTTTTTTACACGGCTTTTGAGGCTCCCAACAAGCGATATCAACTAGTTCTTCAAAGAGATTTTCTAAAATATCTAGGTTTTTAGTAACCGATGTTTCTGAATCAAAAAGTGTATTAAAAAGCAGTTTGGTAAATGTTTCGGTTTGCTCTTTTAAACGATATTTTAAATTAGGATTTTCCTTTTGTTGCTCAATCGCCTGAATTATGTCTTTTTTGGTAGTATTCATATATAGAAACTATATATATTGATATGTCGATTATCCTGTTTCAAAATTACAGAAATACCATTAGAAGCTACCTTTTTTCAGAAGTGATAAAAAGCATTTTCAAAATGTTCTATTTCTTGAGTTGTTTTGTTTTTAAGTACTGCTATAATATCAAACCGTACTTCTTTATCAAGGTTGTTCACAATCATATATTCATTGGCAGCCTTTACCAGCAGTTTTATCTTTTTAGCAGTAACAAAACTTTGCGGGTCACCAAAAAAAGAACTATTTCTGGTTTTAACTTCAATCATGACAATGGTGTCATCTTCTTTTTGTGCAATAATGTCTATTTCTGCTTTATTATAAAAAAAGTTTCTTGCTAGTATGCTATACCCTTTTTTTTGAAGAAACTCTGTGGCTAGTTGCTCTCCTATTTTACCTAGTTCATTATGATGTGCCATTTCTCTTTTGAAAATTTCATCAACAAGATACTCATTAAATTTGAATAGCTTTTCAGCAGAAACGCCAAGTAAATAACATTGGTTATTATTAACTTTGTTGGTATGGATGATTGTAATCATATTTCAGTAAAAACCAATTTCATCATAAAAAAAAGCAGGTATGAAAAAAGCATTATTAATTTTAAGTTTAGTATTGAGTAGTAGTTTAATGACAGCACAACAAACAATGACACCAGAGTTGCTCTGGCAGGTAAAACGCCTAAGTGTTTTAGGGCTTGATAAAGATGAATCAACTATCTTTTTTAAGGTAAATATTCCCAATATAGAACAGAATGATTTTGATAGTAAATATTATAGAATGCCTGTTGGCGGAGGTACTATTGTTGAAATAAATAAGGAAGACACCAACGCTAAAGATAAAAATGTTTCACCAGATGGTGCTTTTTTACTATTTGACAAGGAAGTTCATATTGAAGATATTGAAGCAAAAGATGTTTATGGAAATTTAAACAAATCAAATGCATATATTTTTAGCGACTTAGACATTCGTCACTGGGATACTTGGCAAAACGGAAGTTACAATCATGTTTTTTACAAGCCAACAAATAATGATAATGCTACCGGCACAGATATTATGCCAAAACAGCCTTACCACACACCTCAACGTCCGTTTGGTGGCGACGAAGATTATATTTGGTCGCCAGACAGTAAAAACATTTATTATGTAAGCAAAAAACTAAAAGGTAAAGAGTATGCTACTAGCACGAATACCGATATTTATAAATATAACTTAGCATCAAAAACCACTGAAAATATTACCAAAGAAAACAAAGGCTATGATACTAATCCTGCGTTTTCTTCAAAAGGAGCTTTGGCTTGGTTACAGATGAAAATGGATGGCTATGAAAGTGATAAAAATGATATAATCGTTTTAAAAGATGGTGTTAAGCAGAATTTAACTGAAAAATGGGATGGAACTGTACGAAGTTTCCTTTGGAGCAATACTGCCAATGAGGTTTATTTCACAGCTCCAGTTGATGGAACTATTCAGCTTTTTAAAGTAAACTACCCAGGTAAAAAACGAGTAGCTCCGGTTGTAAAACAACTGTCAAAAGGTCAATTTGATGTTACAAGTATAATTGCTCATAAAAATAATACACTATTGGTTACTAGAACCGATATGAATCACGCCGCAGAAATTTTCAGTTACAATTTAAAAGACAGCACTTTTAAGCAGTTAACGAGTATAAATTTAGATTTATACAACAGCATCGACCTACCAAAAGTTGAAAAACGAATGGTAACCACCACCGATGGTAAAGAAATGTTGGTTTGGGTTATTTTACCACCTAATTTTGATGCTTCAAAAAAATATCCAACGTTACTCTATGCACAAGGTGGACCGCAATCACCTTTATCACAGTTTTATTCGTACCGTTGGAACTTTCAATTAATGGCATCTCAAGGTTATATTGTAGTAGCACCTAACCGTCGCGGTATGCCGGGTCACGGCGTGGAATGGAATGAAGCCATTAGCAAGGATTGGGGCGGTCAAGTAATGGATGATTACCTATCAGCAATTGATGAGATTGCTAAAGAACCATATGTTGATAACGACCGTTTAGGAGCTGTTGGCGCAAGTTATGGCGGATATTCTGTTTTTTACTTAGCGGGTATACATAATAACCGTTTCAAGTCTTTCATTGCTCACGACGGCGTTTTTGATACAAGAAGTATGTATGGAACTACAGAAGAATTATTTTTTGTAAACCACGATTTTGGCGGACCTTATTGGGATGAAAATAACAAAACAACTCAAAAAGCATACAATGAATTTAACCCCATCACAAAAGTTAAAAACTGGAATACACCTATTTTAATAATTCAAGGCGGAAAAGACTACCGAGTACCTATAGAACAAGGATTAAGTGCTTATCAAGCTGCACAGCTTTTAGGAATAAAAAGTAAGTTATTATACTTCCCAGACGAAAACCATTGGATACTTACGCCACAAAATGCATTAGTCTGGCAACAAGAATTTTTTAAATGGTTAAAAGAAACGCTTTAATTATAAAAATTCCTTTTTCACTTGAAAAGGGAATTTTTTTTTATTTTTAGTTGATAATGAGTAGAGTAATAGCATTTTTGAATGAATTGGATGACTATGAATTAGCATATTTTGCAAAATTCAAACTTCACACCTATATGCAAGACACTCAATTAGAAATTAAAAGACACCTTATAAAAAAAAATTTTACGAAAGAGAAAGTTGATAAACTAATCGCCACTAATCCAAAAAAAGAACCTAAAAAAGGGAAAAGACGATGTCCTCGATGTTTATCTGATAAAGTTCGGACCGAAAAAGTTGAATGGACAAATACTGTAAACAAAGTTGGATATGAAGATGAAATCGCTTCGATGGATGGGTTAAGTGGAAAAATAACTTATAAAAATCAAGTTATTTGTAATGTATGTGAATATTGGATTGAAGATCCTAATTTTGAAAAAACAAAAAAATCAATTTGGTATAATATAGGGGATGCACTCTTTCACATATTTACCAATTAAATAAATGTTTGAAATAGCCATCCTTTTTATCATCTTCGGTATACTGATTAAATACGGTAAGCTATATTTTTTAATGGCTGGTTACAATACGCTATCAAAAGAAGAAAAGCCAACGTTGATGTTGATGGAATTGCATCCGTTTTTAGAAATGCTATGTTTGGCATGGCCATAATAATGATCATTGGTTATTTTGCAGCCAAGTGGTTTTCACATCCTGAAATTGAAACCCTATCTTTCTATACTGCGTTGTTAATTGGCATTCCGTATTTATTGATCAAATCCAATTCAAAAAAATATAAGATTGAAAAATAGCCTTTAGAAAACAAGACTCGTTTTAGTTTCTGTCACTTCCAAAGTTATATTTCTTCCCATAATTAAAGCGCGATTGTCGGTTATATGACCGGCAGGAGCATTAAAACAAACCGGATACTCGTATTCTGAAACAGCTTCAAAAATAATTTCTTCGGCAGTTTTTCCAAAAGGTACCGTATTATCATTCATATCATTCATTCCACCTACTATCAATCCAGATAAGTTTTGTAAAAAACCACTACGTTTTAAACTTTGCATCATACGGTCAATGTGATATAAATATTCATCAAGGTCTTCTATAAAAAGAATTTTTCCATCAGGTCTTACTGAAGAATTGCTTCCTAGTATAGAATACAAAACAGACAGATTGCCGCCTACCAATTGTCCAGATGCTTTTCCTATTAAAGTTAATTCTTTTTCTTTTGAAGGAAATGAAATTTTATATTCCTCTCCAAAAAGCACTTTTTTTATAGAATTTGCTGTTTCTTCAGATCTTTTATGCGTTAATGAAGGCATTTCAGCATGAATCGTTTCTATACCAAGGTTATGAATGTGCGAGTGTAAAACAGTAATATCACTGTAACCCACAATCCATTTAGGATGCTTTTTTATCACCGAAAAATCTAGCCCATCAACCATTCTTACAGTTCCGTAACCACCTCTAGCACACCAAATAGCTTTTACATCTGGATTGTTTAGCATATCTTGAAAGTCTTCTGTTCTCAACGCATCATCACCAGCAAATTGATGTAGTTGAGCTTCAATAGTCTTCCCAAAAAGAGGTTTTAGACCCCATTTTTTTAGTAATTGTAAGCCATGCTTTAGCTCTTCTTTTGAAACTTTTCTGGCTGTTGAAACAATAGCAATTGTATCTCCGGGTTTTAAATAGTTGGGTGTTATCATACGTAACAGTAATCAAAAAAATGTATACTATCCAAATTAATACATTTATCCGTAATTTTGCACCTCCACAAAGAAAATGAAGGATTTTAATATGCAAACAACTCCAAAAAGATATACCATAACCGCCGCCTTACCTTATACCAATGGTCCCGTTCATATTGGGCATTTGGCAGGTGTTTACGTGCCGGCAGATATTTATGCACGCTACCAGCGCTTGCAAAATAAAGACGTTGTCTTTGTCTGCGGAAGCGACGAACACGGTGTTCCTATCACCATAAAAGCCAAAAAAGAAGGTATTACACCACAAGAGGTTGTGGATAAATATCATGCAATTATTAAAAAATCATTTGAAGATTTTGGGATTTCATTTGATAATTACTCTCGCACTTCAGCAGATGTACACCATAAAACAGCTTCAGCATTTTTTAAGAAATTGTATGAAGAAGGAAAATTTATTGAAGAAGTAACCAAGCAGCTTTATGATGAAGAAGCCAATCAGTTTTTAGCAGATCGGTTTGTAGTAGGAACTTGCCCAAAATGTGGTTTTGAAGAAAGTTATGGCGATCAATGTGAAAACTGTGGCACCTCACACAACGCAACAGATTTAATAAACCCTAAAAGTGCTTTAACGGGTAATAAGCCTATTTTAAAAGAAACACGCCACTGGTTTTTGCCACTAGATCAATATGAAGGTTTTCTAAAAGAGTGGATTTTAAAAGAACATAAAAAAGACTGGAAAAGCAACGTCTACGGCCAATGTAAATCTTGGATTGATGATGGTCTTCGCGCTCGTGCTGTAACTCGAGATCTTGATTGGGGTATTCCGGTTCCTGTTGAAGGTGCAGAGGGAAAAGTTTTATACGTTTGGTTTGATGCTCCAATAGGGTATATTTCGGCTACTAAAGAATGGGCTGAACGTGAAGGAAAAGACTGGAAACCATATTGGAAAGATGAAGATTCTAAACTGCTTCATTTTATTGGTAAAGACAACATTGTTTTTCACTGTATTATTTTCCCGAGCATGCTCAAAGCTGAAGGAAGCTATGTTTTGCCTGACAACGTTCCGGCAAATGAGTTTTTAAACCTAGAGGGTAATAAAATTTCGACGAGTAAAAACTGGGCTGTTTGGCTACACGAATACTTAGAGGAGTTTCCAAATCAGCAAGATGTCTTGCGTTATGTATTAACCGCAAACGCTCCAGAAACAAAAGACAACGATTTTACGTGGGCAGATTTTCAGGCCAGAAACAATAATGAGTTGGTAGCAATCTTCGGAAATTTTATAAACCGCGTTGTTGTTTTAACAAACAAATATTATGACGGTACGGTACCCGAAGCTTCCGCTTTTTCTGAAGTTGACAAACAAACATTAAAAGAATTACAAGCCTATCCTGCTGTAATTGCCAGTTCAATAGAGCGGTATCGTTTCAGAGAAGCACAACAAGAATTGATGAATGTTGCACGATTGGGTAATAAATACTTGGCAGATGAAGAACCTTGGAAAAAGATAAAAACCGATGAGGCTAGAACCAAAACCATTATGTATGTTGCATTGCAAATTGCTTCGGCACTTTCGGTTTTAAGTGAGCCTTTTTTACCATTTACTTCAGAAAAATTAAAATCAATCCTTTCATTTTCAAATCTGGATTCACAATTAGTTTGGGATGATGTACACTCCAAAACCGAACTTTTAAAACCGGGTCACCAAATAGGTAAAAGTGAACTTCTTTTCAGTAAAATAGAAGAGGATCAAATTCAAAAACAATTAGATAAGCTAGAAGCTAGCAAAAAAGCAAACGAAGCTATGAATAAAACGGTAGAGCCTGAAAAAGAGACCATTCAATTTGATGATTTTACAAAACTCGATATGCGTGTAGGAACAATTATTGAAGCCGAAAAAATGCCAAAAACCAAAAAGTTATTGGTATTAAAAGTTGATACGGGTATCGATGTACGCACTATTGTTTCAGGAATTGCCGAAAGTTACAAAGCAGAAGAGGTTATAGGTAAGAAGGTGACTGTTTTGGTCAATCTAGCGCCTAGAAAATTACGTGGTGTAGAAAGCCAAGGAATGATTTTAATGACTGAAACTGCTGAAGGTAAACTAGCATTTGTCAATCCAGATATTGATGGTGTTCAAAATGGCGAATCAATAAGTTAACCTTTCAAATTTATACTCCTCAAACACCTTTCTAGCAGACTCTTATTTAATGAGTTTACAAGCTAAGTGTTTGAGGTTTTTTAATTTTTAAAATATGGCTCAGCTACTTCACTACATAAAATCTAAAACCCAACTTCCCGAAAAGGCAATACAAAACACTATTGCTTTATTAAATGAAGATTGTACTATTCCCTTTATTGCACGCTACCGAAAGGAACAAACTGGCAATCTAGATGAGGTTGAGGTAGGTCATATTGTTTCATATAAAGAAGAGTTTGAAACGCTAGAAAAGCGAAAAACCACTATTTTAAAAGCATTAGAAGAACAAGAAATTCTTACCGATGTACTTCAGAAAAAAATAAAAGAAACTACTGATAGTGCTACCTTAGAAGATTTATACCTACCGTATAAAAAGAAACGGAAAACAAAAGCCGATACTGCTCGCAACAATGGCTTAGAACCGCTTGCCAAAATTATTATGGCGCAAAATGCTTCTAACGTGTTTTCTATTGCTGAACAGTACACATCAGACTCTATTTCGGTTGAAGATGCGCTAGAAGGAGCAAGACACATTATTGCAGAATGGATTAACGAGCGAACCGACATAAGAGATATGCTCAGAAACCAATTTGACCGGCATGCTGTAGTTACTACCAAAGTTATAAAAACTAAAAAAGAAGAAGAAAAAGCTCAGAAATATAGAGATTATTTTTCCTGGAGCGAAGCTTTAAATAGGTGTCCTTCACATAGATTATTAGCTATTTTACGCGCTGTTGATGAAGGTTTTATTCGTTTAAAAATTGAAATTGATAATGAAAAAGCGCTTTACAAAATTGAGAGCAGAGTTATAAAATCAAATGGTGCTTGTGCTGAACAAATTTCAATAGCTATTGCAGATGCCTACAAACGATTATTATTTCCGGCGCTTTCTAGTGAGGTTTTAAATGCAGCCAAAGAAAAAGCAGATACAACCGCCATACAAGTATTTGCAAAAAACTTGAAGCAACTTTTATTAGGCTCTCCCTTAGGCGAAAAAAAAGTTTTAGCTATCGATCCAGGGTTCAGAACCGGTTGTAAAATTGTTTGTCTCGATGCGCAAGGCGCGCTAGAACATAACGAAACTATCTATCCGCACCCTCCAAAAAACGATGCAAAAGGAGCTATAAAAAAGATAAGTACTCTAGTCAACGCTCACAAAATTGAAGCGATTGCTATTGGTAATGGCACCGCTTCTAGAGAAACTGAGCAATTGGTACGCCGTATTCAGTTTGATAAAAATATACAGGTCTTTGTGGTAAGTGAAGCAGGTGCTTCAATTTATTCGGCTTCAAAAATTGCGCGCGAAGAGTTTCCTAATTATGATGTTACTGTACGCGGAGCAATATCTATTGGTCGGCGGTTACAAGATCCGCTAGCAGAATTGGTTAAAATAGATGCCAAATCTATAGGTGTTGGGCAGTATCAACATGATGTAGACCAAACCAAGCTTAAAAATTCTCTTGATCGGGTTGTAGAAAATTGTGTGAACGCTGTTGGAGTAAATATAAATACGGCAAGCGCATCATTGCTGAGCTACGTCTCGGGCATTGGTGATAAATTAGCCGTAAACATCATTAACCACCGTGATATAAATGGTGCATTTACCTCTAGAGACGAGATTAAAAATGTATCCCGTCTAGGCGGAAAAGCCTTTCAACAAGCTGCCGGTTTTCTTAGAATTAAGGAAGGTTCAAATCCGCTAGATGATTCTGCTGTGCATCCTGAGCGTTATGATATTGTTTCAGAAATGGCAAAAAATCAAGGAGTTACTATTTCTGAATTAATTGGAAATAAAAATAGGCTTCAAAAAATAGAACTAAATAAATATCAAACCGAAAGTGTAGGATTACCAACGCTTGAAGATATTATTGAAGAATTGGAAAAACCGGGTCTTGATATCAGGGAGCAAGCCAAAGTATTCACCTTTAACCAAAATATTAAAACCATTACCGATCTTGAAGAGGGACAACTGCTGCCTGGCATTATTAATAATATTACAAATTTTGGCGCCTTTGTAGATATTGGTATAAAAGAAAGTGGCCTTATTCACATTTCAAACTTATCCAATTCGTTTGTGTCTGATGTAAACGAGCATGTGCATTTACACCAACAAGTAATTGTAAAAGTATTGGAAGTAGATGTAGATAGAAAACGCATTCAATTAATGCTTCATAAAAAATAACATGCTCAAGATAGCGTATCACCCCATATATAAATATCCATTACCAGAAGGTCATCGCTTCCCTATGGAGAAGTATGATTTGCTTCAGCAACAATTAGTCTATGAAGGAACTTGTAGTGAGGAAAACTTTTTTGAACCTAGTTTGCCTCTAGAAAAATACATTTTACAAGTTCATACAGAAGAATATGTTAACAACCTTAAAAAGCTAACTTTACCTAAAAAAGAAGCTAGAAAAATTGGGTTTCCACTTTCAGAAAAACTTATAACTAGAGGACAGATAATTGCAGATGGCACTATGAAAGGTTGTGAGTTTGCGTTAAATAACGGCATTGCTATGAATATTGCCGGTGGCACGCATCATTCCTACACAGATCACGGTGAAGGTTTCTGTATTTTTAATGACCAAGCTATCGCTACTCGGTACTTGCAAAGCAAAGGATTGGCCAAAAAAATTTTAATTGTTGATCTAGATGTACATCAAGGCAACGGTACTGCAGAGATTTTTAAAAATGATGATTCTGTCTTTACCTTTTCTATGCACGGTGCCGGAAATTACCCTTTTAAAAAAGAAACCAGTGATCTTGATATTGCTGTTCCCGATGGTTCTGGCGATTCATTTTATTTATCAAAACTGAAAGAAACTTTACCTTCCTTAATAGAAGATGTACAACCTGACTTCATCTTTTACCTTAGTGGAGTAGATATTTTGGAAACAGATAAACTTGGTCGTTTAAAGTGCACCATAGATGGTTGTAAAGAGCGTGATCAATTTGTTTTTGAAACGATACTTGATTATGAAATTCCTGTTCAAGTATCTATGGGTGGAGGTTATTCTCCTGATATTAAAGTCATCATAGATGCACACGCAAATACGTTTAGGTTGGCTCAATCTATTTTCTTTTAAAAAGAAAAAACCCGGTTACAAAACCGGGCTCAGTATTAGTGAAAGGAATTATTAAACTAGCTTTCTATAAATATACTTGCGATAGCAACTACTTCGGCCATTGTTAGGGGTTCGTCAAAAGCTTCGGTAACACCATTATCACCACCATTGCTACCAAACATACCTGCTAAATCTACTCCGCCTTGTACGGTATTGCTTTCTGGAGTTTCTCCTCCATAAACAGCGTTAAAATCGTTAGGTAAAGTGTTTTGAGATTGTGTAATCCACCCTTTTTCACCACGCATTCTTCGTATTTGTGAAGCATGTCGCGCCTCAACAGAGTGAACCTGCAGTGCATACGTCAACAATGTATCATCATCAATTAAAGCACCTGCTTGTCCTTTGTAAGCTCTCACACCAGTATCTTCAAAACCTTGTGAGAGGGCTATAAACGTTTGGTAATTGTCAAATGTGTCTAAACTCAAGCCACCAGGACCTCCTGTAAAATCAAAAGTTGGTTCTTCAATAGCATCGTCACCCAATGCTGCTAAAAGAAAGTCAACGTGGTCATCTTCGTGTTGTGAAATTTGCTGAAACACCGCTTGATCTTCTGAAGGAATTAAACCTGCAGTATCAAGTCCCATTCTATAAAAATTGCGTTCAAGATACTCAAGTGTAAGTGCAAAATTTAAAACATCTGTAGGGTTTGCTTGAAGTGCAGCCGATGCCATTGACATTGTAGCTGCTTTGGTTTTTGAGCTTGTTGCAGCCAATCCAAATGGAATGGATGCCAAAGCCATATTTTTACCTACATTCTTAAATTGTTGAAATGAATCCCTTCTTGATCCTTTTTGAGAAAGAACCTCTTTATCTGAAAGGTTTTCTAATATTTTTAAAATATTCATAATGTTGTTTTTTAAATTAAAATGGTTTGTTAATCGCTTATCCTATTCCTTATCCTATTCCTTGTTCCATATAGGTAAACGGAGTAGTAATAAATTGTCCCGCAATGTCAACAATGTCAACTGGGTCTAAAGCTCTACCTAAACCATTTTCAGGACTTACGATATCATCACCTGCAAAATCTGTAGATCCTGGATTTAATAAATCTCTAATGGCAGCAGCGTGTCTTGCTTCAACCGAAACAATTTTTCCTGCCACAAGTAAATAACCTGCATTTGAAATTAATTTTCCGGCTCCATTATAAGCTGCAACACCTGTATCTTCAAGATCTCGAGAAGTGGTAAGTACTTGTTCTCTATTTCCGAAATCTAAATTTCCGTAGTCAAACTCTAAAGTAGGTAACACTTGGTTTTGATTTTGTACAGCCGCACTAATAGCGGTATTAAAAAAATCTCTGTGAATTACTTCGTGGTTGTATAGGTCTATTAATATTTGACGTTCGTTTTCATTAAACGTAGCGTTAAAGTTGGAATCATTTACAACTTTGTCATAAAAATCTGCTTCCAATTGCTCAAGTGCATACGCATAATTTAAAACTCCTACATCACCGGTTCCTAAATCAAAAACAGAATCGGGAGGTGGTGGCATATCATCATCATCACTACAGCCCATCATTAAAAGACTTGTACCTAATGCTGCTGCACCACTCAGTTTTAAAAAGCGTCTTCGGTTGCTACGAATAGGCTTAACATCGTGAACTTTAATTTTGTTTTTTTCCATAATAAGTCTGTTTTAGTTTAATAACCTTTACTAGACCTACGCACACATTATTGATGCAGTTTTTAAAATAATGTTAAAAAAACTGAATTTAGTTTGCTTATTAGTCAATAAATTTCAAATTAACGCACCATAATAGCATTAAAAACTGTTTTTAAATGTGATTTTAACAAGCGGTGTTTGAAAGGTTGATTGATTAATTATCAGACAAGTACAGTGCCAGCTTTATTTTCCAATACGGAATTTTTTCTTCAAAATGCTTAAAGAAATCTTTTAAGCTTTTAGGATTTTCTAATTGTTGTTTTGCAGAGGCTATTTTGTCAATTTCTTCAGAAGATATTAATTTTTCAACCTCAACTTCTTCTCCTGCGCTATGAGCCTTTAATAAATGTGAATGTACTGTGCTATTTACCAAACCTCGTTGGGTTGCAATTTCATCAACTGTTAAGCCGTCCCTAAATAGCCCTAAACTTATTAGATGAGTAGGTGTTTTGTTTGAGCGTTTCTTTTTGCGTGTTTTGACTACTTTTTTGGGCTTTTCCTTTTGCTCTTCCTGAATTACTTTTAGAAAAGAAGCAGCATATTTTTCTAATTTGGCTTGACCAACACCGCTTATTTCAGAAAAAGCTAATTCATCTTGAGGTAGTTTTGCTACCATGTCTTTTAAACTTGCATCACTAAATATTACATAAGCAGGGACGCCCATTTCATTAGCTAATTTTGCACGTAACTGCTTTAATTTTGAAAAGAGACCGTTTGTGGTTTGAGTTTCTGAGGTAAATGATGTTTCTTCTTCTTTTTTCTGAAGAGGTCTTGCCAAACTTATTTTTCGATTTTCAAACAAAACTCCTTTTGCCAAGGGTGTTAAAATCAACCTTCCATTTTCATGAAATCTAATTTCTAATACACCTTGATTGATTAGCTGAATAATGTATTGCTGCAAATCACGCCAAGATACATCACTAGCCTCACCATATGTTTTTATGTTTTGATACCCTTTACTGTATACACTAGCATTGTGTGCGCCACGCAACACGTCAATTACCATCCCTAATGCTTCTTGTTCATTTAAACGCGCCACTGCAGAACATACTTTTTGAGCCAATTGAGTTCCGTCAAAATAAACGGGAGGGTTTTTACAAACATCACAGTTGCCGCAATCTTCTTGAACGTGTTCGCCAAAATAACCTAACAAAGCCCTTCTACGGCAACTCAATGCTTCAGCAAATTGTTGCATGCGCTCTAGCTTGGCAAGTTGATAGTCTTCTGTTGGGCTCCCTTCGGCAAATTTCCTTAGTTGTACTACATCAGCAAAACTGTAAAATAATAATGTGTGTGCCGGCAATCCATCTCTTCCACTACGGCCAATCTCTTGATAATAGCCTTCAATATTTTTGGGCATATTATAATGAATTACCCAGCGTACATTGCTTTTATCAATTCCCATCCCAAAAGCGATGGTAGCGACAATAATAGGTATTTGATCATTAACAAAACGTTCTTGAATCTCGCTTCGTTCTTCTGAAGATAATCCTGCATGATAGGCTTTTGCATCATAACCGGCAGCTACTAGTTTATCGGCTACACTTTGAGTGCTTTTTCTGCTTAAACAGTAAATAATTCCACTGTCATCTTGATGTGATTTTAAAAACTGAAGTATTTGTTGAATTCGTTTTTGACCGGGTCTTACATCGAGATACAGATTAGGTCTGTCAAAAGAAGCAATAAATTTTTTAGCTTTCGGAATAGCCAGTTGTTTTGCAATATCGTCTTGAGTTGCACTATCTGCCGTTGCGGTCAAGGCAATTATAGGAATTTCTGGAAAATGTTGCTTTAGACTCCCTAAACGAGTATAAGCCGGCCTGAAGTCATGACCCCAAGATGAGATGCAGTGTGCTTCGTCAATTGCAAATAGATTAATAACAATACGGTGTAAGATATTTTCTAATAAAAATATGCTTTCTGGAGCTACATAAAAAAGCTTCAGTTTTCCAGATTGTAAATCTGAAAGGGTTTGTTGTTGCTCTTCTTCAGGTTGTGAACTATTAAAATATGCTGCTGAAATACCGTTTGATCGTAATGCATCAACCTGATCTTTCATTAATGCAATTAAGGGCGATATAACAATTGCGGTTCCCTTTAAAGCCAATGCAGGTAATTGAAAACACAATGATTTTCCACCACCAGTAGGCATAATTGCCAGGGTGTCGTTTCCTTTTAAAAGGGTGGTGATAATTTGTTTTTGATTGGGTAAAAAAGTATCAAACCCAAAATGAGTTTTCAGTAAGTTTAATAAAGTAAGTGATGTGTTTGTACCTGGCATAAGCAGCAAAGTTAAATTAAATATACGGCACATCCTTCTCTTATAATTTAGGATTTAAAGAGCACGATATTTTCAATTAAAATGGGCGCATAAAAGCGCCCATTTTATGGATATTACTAAAGGTTATTTACTCAACATAAGTAATTCATTGCAAAGTATTTCGGTGATGTATCGTTTGTTACCGTCTTTATCATCCCAAGAGCGATTGGTAAGTTTACCTTCTAAAGCTATCTCTTGTCCTTTGGCAATATAATTCTCTACTACATTTACCAAACCGCCTTTTACAACTACATTATGCCAGTAGGCGCGCTCAACTTTTTGACCATTTTTGTCTTTATAGCTATCGTCTGTAGCTATTGAAAATTTTGCCATTTTATTACCATCGGCAAAGGTTACGATTTCTGGATCTTGTCCTAGGCGTCCAATCAACTGTACTTTGTTTCTAAGTGCGTTCATAATTTTAATTTTTAAGATTTAACAGTTAAGATTAATGTTGAACTAAAATTCAACGATACAAACATATGATGAGTGATACAAGGTAATCGGTTGGTACGTATTTACTTTCGTTTATAGTTGTTTGTAAGCGTTTGTAATTGAATAGGAAATAAATAACAAAACTTAATTAAATACGATGGTTTATAAAATTAAAGATGTAAAGGTGTGATAATAAATTCAAAGCAATTTAGTATTAAGAGTAAGTAACCCGCAGTTAAAAGCTTACCTTTGCAAAAAAAAGAATGTTTGATTTTATTGTTATTGGAGCCGCTCAAGCAGGACTTTCAATGGCTTACTATTTAGATAAATTAGACCAAAATTATTTGGTTGTAGACAAAGAGGATGAGATTGGAGCTTCATGGTTAAATCGGTGGGACTCACTTAAGCTTTTTACTCCTTCTGAATTTAACAACCTACCCGGAATGGACTTTCCGGCAAAAAAAGGACATTACCCAAATAAAAACCAAGTTGCCTCTTATTTTAAAGAGTATGTTGAGCGTTTCAATATACGTGTTAAGCTTAATGTATTTATAGAAAGTGTAAAAAAAGAAAATAATGTTTTCACTTTAAAGCATGATAACGGAGTGTTTCAAGCAAAAAATGTAGTAGTTGCAACGGGGCCTTTTCATATTCCTTATACGCCTTCATTTTCAAAAAAAATCTCTAAAGATATTTTTCAAATACATAGTAATTATTATAAAAATCCACACCAACTAAAAGAAGGACCAACTATGGTTGTTGGTGCTGGAGATTCAGGATTCCAAATTTTAAATGAGGTTTCTCAAACTGATAGAATTACATATTTTTCAGGAGCTACAGATGTAAGGGTCTTACCACAAGAAATTCTTGGCAAAACATTATGGTGGTGGTTTACAAAAACGGGTTTTTTAAGTTTCAGTAAAAAAACTTGGTTGGGTAAAAAGCTGAGTCAAACCAAACAACCCATAATTGGTACAGACGTACGTGCCATTCTGAATAGAAAAAATGTTATCCCAGTTGGGAATACTACCAATGCAGAAGACAATACGGTTTTTACTGAAAGTAAAGAAATCAATAATTTAAAAAATGTTATTTGGGCCACAGGGTATAGACCCAATTTTTCATGGATTGATGGTTTAGAGCTAACAAAAGATTCATACCCAAAGCATAATCGGGGAATAAGTAATATTAAAGGTCTTTATTTCATTGGTCTTCCTTGGTTACACACAAGAGGTTCAGCTACATTAGGTGGAACTAAAAAGGACAGTAAATACTTGGCTGAATATATTAAAGAAACTATAAACAAAAGCGCTTAAAATTTGTTTTCACTGTAGGTTTTACATTAATAAACCTACAACCAATAACACAATCCTATTAAAACTTTACACCATTCGTTAAATATCGCGTGAGGGTTTACCAAACTTTTCTTACTTCTCTAAACATTTGCTAAATTTGGTAGTCAAGCATTTTATTTTATCCTAATCCGTTATTTATGAGTAATTATCACATAAAAAGTCTAGAAGAATATTTTACAATCTATCGTAAATCTGTACGATACCCTGAAACCTTTTGGGATGAAATAGCCGAAGAACATTTTATGTGGCGCAAAAAATGGGATGAAGTATTATCTTGGGATTTTAACAAACCTGAAATTTCTTGGTTTAAAGGTGCCAAGTTAAACATTACCGAAAACTGTATAGATCGTCATTTACGCATACGAGGAGATAAAACAGCCATCCTTTTTGAACCCAATGATCCCTCAGAAAAAGCAGAACACATTACCTATCAACAACTTCACGACAGAGTGTGTCAATTTGCTAATGTATTAAAAGAAAAAGGTGTAAAAAAAGGAGATCGGGTTTGTATTTATGTTCCTATGATACCAGAATTAGCAATTTCAGTATTGGCCTGTGCTCGCATTGGTGCTATTCACTCAGTGGTATTTGCAGGATTTTCTTCAAATGCTTTGGCAACTCGAATAAACGACTGTGATTGTGAAATGGTAATTACTGCAGATGGTTCCTTCCGCGGAAATAAAACAATTGATCTTAAAGGCATCGTTGATACAGCCTTGGAGTCTTGTGACGGCGTAAAAACTGTTTTGGTTGCAAAACGGATTAATTCTGAAATCAACATGAAAGAAGGTCGCGACGAGTGGTTGAAGCCCTTGCTTGATAACGCTTCAACAATTTGTGAACCAGAAATAATGGACGCAGAAGACCCTCTTTTTATTCTCTACACCTCTGGCTCTACCGGAAAACCCAAAGGAATGGTGCATACTACGGCCGGATATATGATAGGTAGCGCATTTACATTTAAAAATGTGTTTCAGTATCGAGAAAATGATGTTTATTGGTGTACAGCAGATATTGGTTGGATTACCGGTCACAGTTATATTGTATATGGTCCCTTAGCAAACGGAGCCACCACGGTTATGTATGAAGGCGTACCACAATATCCAGATTGGGGCCGTTTTTGGCAGATTGTTGAAAAGCACAAGGTGAATCAGTTTTATACAGCCCCAACAGCCATAAGAGCATTGGCAAAGCAAAATTTAGAGTTTGTTGAAAAATATGACCTTAGTTCTTTAAAAGTATTAGGAACGGTTGGCGAGCCAATAAACGAAGAAGCTTGGCATTGGTATGATGAAAATATAGGAAGTGGCAAAAGTCCTATTACCGATACATGGTGGCAAACTGAAACAGGTAGCATTATGATTGCTGCCATTCCTTTTGTAACACCCACCATCCCTACTTTTGCCACCTTACCATTACCCGGAATACAACCTGCTTTAATGGATGAAGAAGGAAAGGAATTAAAAGGAAATCAAGTTTCCGGTAGGTTATGTATGAAATTTCCGTGGCCTTCCATGGCACGTACTATCTGGGGAAATCATCAACGCTATAAAGACACCTATTTTTCAAGTTTTGAAAACATGTATTTTACAGGTGATGGCGCAATGCGAGACAGCGTTGGGTATTATCGTATCACGGGTCGCGTGGACGATGTAGTAATCGTTTCAGGACATAACCTGGGTACTGCTCCTATTGAAGATGCCATTAATGAACATCCAGCAGTCGCAGAAAGTGCAATTGTAGGATTTCCGCACGAAGTAAAAGGAAAAGCACTATATGGGTATGTAACTCTAAAAGAAGCTGGCGAAACTCGAGATCAAGATAACCTTAGAAAAGAAATTAATCAATTAATTACCGATCGAATAGGGCCTATAGCAAAACTAGATAAAATTCAGTTTACAGAAGGATTACCCAAAACAAGAAGCGGTAAAATTATGCGTCGTATCCTTCGGAAAATAGCCTCTGGAGACACTGATAATCTAGGAGATACTAGCACATTATTAAACCCAGAGGTAGTCAATGATATTATGAAAGATGCATTATAGCCACAGATGCTCTTGGTTTGTATTTGATAATATGAAACATAAATAATCATATGTTTCGTTTTACAATAAAATTGACAATGTATATCTTGCGCTATCAATTAAAACCATTTTGAATATAGCCATTCTTTCTAGAGGATCTCATTTATACTCTACACAAAGCTTATTAAAAGCAGGTGAAAAGCGCAACCACGCTATGGAAGTGCTTGACCCTACGTATTGTAGATTGAGTATTCAAAACGGCAATCCTACCTTATTTTATCATGATGAAAAGGTAGATGATTTGCACGCTGTGATTCCACGGGTAGGAGCTTCAAACACCTACTACGGTTCTTCACTAGTACGGCATTTTGAAGCAATGGATGTGTTCAGTATTGTTTCGGCACAAGCAATATTAAACTCTCGAGATAAATGGACTTCGTTTCAAATTCTTTCAAAAGCAGGTGTTGCCGTTCCGCATACTGTTTTGATAAATCCATACTTATCGGCTCAACAGGTTGCCATTTTTGGTGAAAGCCCTTTGATTATTAAACTTTTGGAAGGAACACATGGTCAAGGTGTAATATTGGCAAAAAACTCAAAAGAAGCTCATCCTATTATTGAAACCTTAGTAGCAGCAAAACAAAAATTTGTGTTACAAGAATATATTAAAGAGTCAAAAGGAGCAGATTTACGTGTGATTGTTATAGATGGGGTTGTTGTAGCTGCAATGAAAAGGCAGTGCAAGGCCGGTGATTTTAGGTCCAATTTGCACCGTGGTGGCACTTCAGAAAGTATTCAGTTAAATTATGAAGAGGAGGCACTTGCCATAAAAGCTGCCAAAGCATTAAAGATGGGTGTTTGTGGCGTGGACATCTTACAATCTGAAAGAGGTCCTCTGGTGCTGGAAGTAAATTCAACTCCCGGACTGGAAGGGATTGAAAAAACCACACAAAAAAACATTTCAAAAAGTATTATTGGTTATATAGAACGAAACAAACGGTAACCTTTTTAAATAAAACTTAAAACCACGTGTTACCTCTTTATTCATAAAGGTTTTTAGTATATTGTTTTGTATAGTAATTCTTTTTATTTTGACTGAAAAACAAAAAATGCTCGCCGGTAAATTTTATAATTCTAGAGATCCTGAATTATTGAAAATGTACCACAAAGCACGAAAATTATTAAAAGAGTATAATAACCTTGATTCAGAATTAACCGAAAGACGCGACGCAATTTTAACCGAATTATTTAAAGTAAAAGAAGCCGGTGTGTGGATTGAAACCCCATTTTTCTGTGATTATGGAGAAAACATATCAATAGGTAAAAATACATTTATAAACACCAATTGTATGTTTTTGGACAATAACTACATATCTATTGGGAAAAATGGACTCATAGCACCCTATGTTCAAATATATACTGCGAGTCACCCTTTAAAAGCTTCAGATAGAATTATAAAAGAAGACAACCAAACGCGGTATTTAACCTCATCAAAAGAAGTAATCATAGGAGACAATGTATGGATTGGAGGTAATTCGGTTATATTTCCGGGTGTAACCATTGGAGACAATGTTACTATTGGTGCAGGTAGTGTAGTTACTAAAAATATTCCTAGCAATGTTTTAGCCTACGGAAATCCTTGCGCCATAATTAAACAATTATAAATGGAGTATTAACACCATTAATTTAAATGTATGAAACGAAAAATAGGCCGAATAGATAAAGCAGATTTTCCAAAACTAGAACTTGAAGATATTGAAGTAAAAATTGATACAGGAGCATTTACATCTTCCATTCATTGTACAGATGTTACCGTAGAGAATGACTACTTAAAATGTCGTTTTCTTGATGAAGAACATCCACAGTATCACAATAAAGAGTTTATTTTTGATCAATATGATGTAAAAGTGGTGAAAAGTAGTAATGGCGAAGCACAAACTCGGTATAGAATACACACTGAAATTATATTATTCGGAAAAAAACATCCTATATTTTTAACCCTAAGCGACCGAAAGGAAATGAAATTTCCCGTATTATTGGGACGCAATTTTTTAACTAAAAAATTTGTTGTAGATATCAATAAGACTAATCTATCGCAAAAACTCAAAGCAAAACAAAAATGAATATAAAGATCCTTTCGGCCAATGCAGGATTGTATTCTACTAAACGCCTGGTAGAAGCAGCACAAAAGCGTAAGCACGAAGTAGAAATAATAAACCACACCAAGTGTGATATTGTTATTGAGAAAAAAAATCCATTGGTATATTATAAAGGTAAGCCTCTTTCAGACACCGATGCAGTGATTCCTCGTATTGGTGCATCTGTAACCTTTTATGGTACAGCCGTTGTACGTCAATTTGAAATGATGCGCGTTTTTTCAACTACCGAGTCTATGGCACTGGTGCGCTCACGTGACAAGTTACGTAGTTTGCAAATTTTATCAAGAGCAGGATTGGGGTTGCCGAAAACTATCTTCACCAACTATTCAAAAAACGTCAAAGAGATTGTAGAACAAGCTGGCGGTGCTCCTGTTATTATAAAACTATTAGAAGGCACACAAGGAATAGGGGTTATTCTAGCCGAAACTAAAAAAGCGGCAGAGTCTGTTATTGAGGCGTTTAACAATTTACAAGCAAGGGTTATCGTTCAAGAATATATAAAAGAAGCCGGCGGAGCAGACATTAGAGCGTTTGTAGTAGATGGCCACGTAGTTGGTGCCATGAAACGTCAAGGAAAAGAAGGAGAATTTCGGTCCAATTTGCACAGAGGTGGTAGCGCAACTGTTGTAAAACTTAGTGACGAAGAAGAAGTAGCTGCTGTAAAAGCTGCCAAAGCTATGGGATTAGGCATTGCTGGGGTTGATATGTTGCAATCAGACAGAGGACCGTTGATTTTGGAGGTTAATTCTTCCCCCGGATTGGAAGGTATTGAAACAGCCACAGGAAAAGATATTGCTACTACCATCATAAAATATATTGAACGAAACGTATAAGTATGACGGAATACAAAAATGAAGATTTAATACTACTTAACACCAAGATAAGTCCTGGCGAAAGCAAAACACTCAACTTTAGTATTGCTAAGCTTTATACATCTACTAAAATTGAAATTCCGGTAATTGTAGAACGAGCTGCAGTTCCCGGACCTACCGTTTTAATAACAGCAGGAATCCACGGAGATGAAATTAACGGTGTGGAGGTTGTAAGGCAATTTATTGCCAAGAAAATGAACCGCCCAAAACGCGGAACCATTATTTGTATTCCTATTTTAAATATTTTTGGCTTTTTAAATGCCCAACGTGAATTTCCAGATGGAAAAGATTTAAACCGAAAATTTCCGGGTACCAAACATGGCTCATTAGCCAGTCGAGTAGCGTATCATTTTACCAAAGAAATTGTACCTTACGCAGACTATTGTTTAGACTTTCATACCGGAGGTGCCAGTAGATTTAATGCAGCACAGATACGAGTTCAACCTAATGATACAAAGCTTTTAGAATTGGCTAAAGTTTTTAATCCACCTTTTATTGTTTTTTCCGATTTATTAAAAAAATCATACCGCGCAACGTGTCACGATTTAAACATTCCTTCTCTTCTATTTGAAGGCGGAAAATCACTAGAAAGTGACAAACAAATTGCCAAGCACGGCGTTCACGGTATTCTACGTGTTTTAAAACATCTTGATATGCTTCAAGATTCATTTGAAGTTCCTACAACTGAAACAAAAAGTGTACTTATTGAAAAAAGCAAGTGGTTACGTGCGCAAAAAAGCGGATTATTACACGTAAAAGTGCCTTGTCACAAACACGTAGTCAAAGGTGAGTTTTTAGCAACCATTACAGACCCTTATGGAACTATGCGCTTTAAGGTGCTTTCGCCTAATGATGGTTACATTATTAACGTAAATCAATCACCTATTATCTATCAAGGTGATGCTATATTTCATATTTCAACTGAAAACACTACAATTACCGAAACAGAGCAAGAAGATTTTTAATGAATAAAGCACAACTAAGACAAACTTATAAAACGCGTAGAGAACAACTTTCTTCTTCAGAAATTGAAGATTTAAGTTTGCAATTGGCTAACCAAGCTTTAAAATTGCCAATTTGGGAAAAAACGTACTATCATATTTTTCTTCCTATTGAGTCAAAAAAGGAAGTAAACACCGAGTATTTGATGCACATTTTACAAGGGAAAGATAAAAGTATAGTTGTATCAAAATCTGATTTTAAAACCAACCAACTCTCCCATTTTTTATTACAAGAAAACACGGTAATTAAAGTTTCAAATTTTGGCATTCCAGAGCCCGTAGATGGCATAGAAATTCCTGAACAGCAATTGGATGTTATTTTTATTCCGCTTTTAGCCTATGACGAAAAAGGCAACCGAATAGGCTACGGAAAGGGATTTTATGATCGGTTTTTAGCACGATGTAACTCAGAAACTATTTTTGTTGGGCTATCATTTTTCCCACCTGAAAAAATAATTCTTTCAGAAGAAACTGATATTCCATTACATTATTGTGTAACTCCAAAAAATAGCTATTCTTTTTAAAAAACTTTCTATCTTTATCCTTCACAAAACATAACTAACTTATTATTATGGAATCTTCAATGAACCAGCCTCCAAAACCTGACAATCACCTAGTATGGGCAATTTTAACTACTATATTTTGTTGTTTGCCTCTTGGTATTGTATCGATAGTAAAATCATCAAAAGTTAATGAGTTGTACGCTCAAGGTAATTACATGGAGGCAGAACAAGCCTCAAGAGATGCTAAAAAATGGGCGATGTGGAGTGCTATTGTTTCAGGTATATTTATTATACTTTATATATTACTAGTTATTTTAGGTGTAGCAGGTGGCATACTTTCTAACGGATACTAATAAACGAATTGTTCAAGTAGGGTTTTTATGTATAGGTATTGGGTTACTGGCATTACTATTTTATCAATATAATCCTGCAGAGAGTTCATTTTTTATACCTTGTCCTTTTCATCATATAACTGGTTTACATTGTCCTGGGTGTGGATCACAGCGCGCTTTGCATCAATTGATTCACTTTAATATTTATGACGCTTTTAGGTATAATCCGCTTTTAGTTGTTATTTTTCCTTTAGTAATTTGGGCATTAGTGATTAGAGTGTATAACTTCATCTACCAAACTAAGTATAGAGTTACATTGTTTTATAACAATATTTGGGTATATGGTTTCTTTGGGATTGTAATATTGTTTTGGGTTGCGAGAAATATCCCTTTTGAGCCTTTTTCATGTTTGGCTCCAACCGGTTCCTAAAACCAGCGTTTATTTACTCGGCTTCTTTTTCTTTGGTAGCAGGAAATGCTTTTTTATGAAATATAAGCAATAGCGCTACACCTACACTTATTGAAGAATCTGCGATATTAAAAACCGGTTCAAAAAAGGTAAAGTATTTTCCACCCCAAAATGGCAACCACTCGGGTAAATATCCTTTCCATAAAGGAAAATAAAGCATATCTACCACTTTACCGTGAAATAGGGTTCCATAACCGCCATCTTCTGGCATAAACGTAGCCAATTGATGGTAGCTATCGTCAAATATTATTCCGTAGAAAACAGAATCAATGATATTACCAAAAGCTCCTGCAAATATTAATGCGATAGAGACAACGAGTACACGAGATGCATGTTTTCTGATTGAATCCCAAAGCCAGTAGCCAATACCAACAATAGCTACCAAACGGAATAATGTAAGTATCAATTTACCATATTCACCCGGGATTTTGGCACCCCAAGCCATACCTTCGTTTTCTACAAAAAGAATACGAAACCAATCAAAAACTTTAATTTCTTCACCTAAAACAAAGTGAGTTTTTATATAAACTTTTGAAATTTGGTCTATCAACAGAACCAAAATAATGATGAGGGTAGCCTTCTTTAATGACATAAATTAATTTAACAGCCGCAAAAATAGCAATATTATTTGTTTTGTAATAGTGTGATTGAGCCTGTTATGCTTTCTGCTTTAATTTTATACTTCCCGTGTTTGGGTAGTTCATTCTTTATATTTCCTTTTTTTGATATCGCTTCTGCGCTTACAGCCGGTGAAGCATAAACTTCAATTGCGCCTTGTTTGGTATAAAGGGTTGCATTACCGGTGTAGTTTTTTAAATGACACGTTCCGTTTTCTAAAGCTACAAACACATTGTTAAATGTTCCTTCTCCAATAACAGAGGCTATTTTTGAATGCACTTCAACCTTCATTGTTTCAGGAACTGTAATAACCATATCTATAGCTATAACTTTGTGAGCGGCTAGTTTATCATTTTCTTTCTCAAAAAACGGTGAATATCCGGTGGTAACTGTGAGGGTTTTATTTTCTTCAGAAATATTTACAACAACATTTTCATGATATTCACCTTCAACGTGAGTATTGATACGTATTTTATCGGTTTTTTCTGAAGAAAGCCTTACTGTAAATACAGTATCTGAATCTAGTATCAAAGTATTGAACCCAGAGGCATTAAACTCTTTCTCAAGTATTTTTTGAGCAGATGACTCAGCTAAAACAAATAGAAAAGTAACTGTTATAAAATATTTCAGCATAAAAAAGCCCCAAAATATGGGGCGATGTTTATTAGTTACAAGGCAAGTTTATCTTACCAACTTAAATAAAGATGATAGGTATCACCTATGATGAAAAAGCGGTTAAAAATCGGTTTATTTTTGCATGTTTTTGGCCTCAATACTTAATGTAGCGTGAGGTACTAGCTTTAAACGCTCCGGATTAATTAGTTTTCCGGTAACACGACATACACCGTAGCTTTTATTTTCAATACGGATTAATGCGTTTTTAAGGTCACGAATAAACTTCTCTTGACGTATTGCCAGTTGAGAGTTTGCCTCTTTACTCATTACTTTACTTCCTTCATCAAAGGCTTTAAAAGTAGGTGAGGTATCATCTGTACCGTTTGTACTGTCGTTTTTATAAGCGCTTTTAATTAATTCTAATTGTTCTTTCGCTTTCTCTATTTTTCCCTGAATTAATACTTTAAATTCTTCCAGCTCTTTATCGCTGTAACGGGTTTTTACATCATTTGCCATATCTAGTGTTTTTTTATTTGTAATCGAGTTGCAATATTATCAAAAGCAATTTCCGTTCCATTACTTACATCTTTATCAAATTGCAAAATTTCGGTTAATGTTTCCTCTTTAATGTATTCCAAATTTTCTTCAACAGCTGGTTTTAAGTTTTCATCTTCTTTTAAGGTAACTTCTACCTTATCTGTTACTTCAAATCCTGAATCTTTTCGCAGGTTTTGAATTCTATTTACCAATTCTCTGGCAATACCTTCATTTTTTAGGGAAGAAGTAATTGTCACATCGAGAGCTACCGTTATACCATTGGCATTTGCTACCAACCATCCCTCAATATCTTGAGAGGTTATAATAACGTCATCAAGGCTCAATGTAGTACTTTTTTTGTTAATTTCAACTGATATTTCTCCTTCTTTTTCCAGTTTTGTAATGGTTTCTTGATCAAAACTTGAAATAGCTTTTGCTACTAGCTTCATATCTCTACCAAATCGAGGACCCAGCTTTTTAAAGTCTGGCTTGATTTGCTTAACCAAAATACCCGAAGCCTCATCTATAAGTTGAATTTCCTTTACATTAACTTCAGATTTTATTAAATCTTCAACAGCTTTTATTTCGGCTCTAACCGTTTCATCTAGCACCGGAATCATAATCTTTTGTAGCGGTTGACGTACTTTTATCTTTTCCTTTTGTCGCAATGAAAGCACTAGTGATGATATAGACTGAGCTCGTTGCATTTTACGCTCAAGAGTTTTATCTATAAATGCACTGTCTGCTTTAGGAAAATCACTTAAATGTACAGACTGCTTTGCTTCTTTATCAACTCCAGAGGTTAAATCTTTATACAAACGATCCATAAAGAATGGTGCTACTGGCGCACTTAATTTTGCAACGGTTTCTAAACATGTGTATAGCGTTTGGTAGGCAGAAATTTTATCGTCGTTGTAGCTACCTTTCCAATAACGTCTTCTACTTAATCTAACGAACCAATTACTTAAGTTTTCTTGTACAAATTCTGAAATAGCGCGTGTAGCTTTGGTAGGCTCATAATCTGCATAAAATGCATCTACTTTCTCTATAAGTGTATGTAATTCTGAAAGAATCCAACGGTCAATTTCTGGACGTTTCTCTAAAGGCACATCAGCTTCAGCGTAGGTGAAAGTATCCAAATTGGCATACAAACTGAAAAAACTATAGGTGTTGTAAAGCGTTCCGAAGAATTTATTTCGCACTTCAGAAATTCCGTCTAAATCAAACTTAAGATTATCCCAAGGGTTGGCATTGCTTATCATGTACCAGCGCGTAGCATCTGGACCGTACGTTTTAAGAGTTTGAAATGGATCTACAGCATTGCCCAAACGTTTGGACATTTTTTGACCGTTTTTATCAAGTACTAGTCCATTACTCACTACATTTTTATAAGCTACATCATCAAAGATCATTGTAGCAATAGCGTGCAATGTGTAAAACCAACCGCGAGTTTGATCTACTCCTTCTGCAATAAAATCTGCTTTACGCCACGTTTGTTCAACTTTTTCTTTATTTTCAAAGGGGTAATGCCATTGAGCATAAGGCATGCTTCCACTATCAAACCAAACATCAATTAAATCTGCTTCACGTTTCATTGGTTTTCCACTTTCTGAAACGAGTGTAATACCATCGACAATGTTTTTGTGAAGATCTACATTATCATAATTTTCTTCTGAAAAATCACCTACTACAAAATCTTGGTAGAGAGCTTTATCCATCACTCCTGCAGAAACGGCTTTTTCCATTTCGGCTTTTAGTTCTTCTATGCTACCAATGCATTTTTCTTCTTTACCATCTTCAGTTCTCCAAAGTGGTAATGGAATTCCCCAATAACGGGAACGAGACAAGTTCCAATCATTTGCATTTGCCAACCAATTTCCGAAACGCCCCTCACCTGTTGCTTTTGGCTTCCAGTTGATGGTTTTGTTAAGTTCAAACATGCGGTCTTTAAAGTCGGTCACTTTTATAAACCAAGAGTCTAGTGGGTAGTATAGTATAGGTTTATCTGTACGCCAGCAATTAGGGTAACTATGCACATATTTTTCTACGTGAAAAGCTTTATTTTCGGTTTTTAGTTTGATTACTATTTCTACATCAACAGATTTTTCAGGTGCTTCTCCATCATCATAATATTCATTCTTTACGTATTTACCGGCCAGTTCTTTCATTTCTGGGCGAAATCTACCTTGTAAATCTACTAATGGAACCAAGTTGCCGTTTTCATCTTTAACCAGCATAGGTGGCACTTCTGGAGTAGCTTCTTTTGCAACTTTTGCATCATCTGCACCAAATGTAGGTGCGGTGTGTACTATCCCGGTACCATCTTCTGTAGTTACAAAATCACCCGCAATTACTCTAAATGCATTTTCAGGATTATCAAAAGGTTTTGCATACTCTAGTAATTGTTCATAGCGAATACCCAAAAGATCTTCTCCTTTAAACTCTTTAACAATAAAGTATGGTATTGTTTTATCTCCTTGCTTGTAGCTGTCTAATACCTCTTCATTTGGCTTCTCTTCATATTTACCGCCAAATTGTTTTCCTACCAGGTTTTTGGCTAAAATCACATAAATAGGCTCAAATGTATATTGGTTAAATGTTTTTACCAGTACGTAATCAATTTTCTTTCCTACAGTAAGCGCTGTATTACTTGGCAAGGTCCAAGGTGTTGTAGTCCAGGCCAAAAGATGAATATTGTTGCTTTCTTCGGCTAGAAAATCTGGTAATGTATCTGCGACAGCTTTAAACTGAGCCACTGCAGTGGTATCTGTAACATCTTGATAGGTCCCTGGTTGATTTAACTCGTGAGAGCTAAGCCCTGTACCGGCTTTTGGCGAATACGGTTGTATAGTGTAGCCTTTGTACATAAGGCCTTTGTTATATATTTCTTTCAACAACCACCAAACCGTTTCCATATATTTTGGTTTGTAAGTAATATATGGATCATCCATATCTACCCAATAACCAAACCCTTCAGTTACTTTGTTCCACGCATCTGTGTAACGCATAACTGCTTTTTTACAAGCTTCGTTATAAGCTTCTACAGAAATCTTTTTACCAATATCTTCTTTGGTAATGCCTAATTCCTTTTCAACGCCTAACTCAATGGGAAGACCATGAGTATCCCATCCGGCTTTTCTATCAACTTTGTATCCTTTTTGAGTTTTGTACCTACAAAAGATATCCTTGATAGAACGTGCCATCACGTGATGAATACCGGGCATTCCATTTGCAGATGGAGGTCCTTCAAAAAACACAAATGGTTCATTGCCTTCACGAATAGAAATACTCTTTTCAAAAATGTTGTTTTCATTCCAAAAATTAAGTACTTCTTTTGCTGTTTCAGGAAGGTCTAATCCCTTGTATTCTTTAAACTTTTTGCTCATAACAAGTTGCGTTTCAATAAGGTTGCGAAAGTAAGAAATTTTACTGAAAAAGTCTATCTTGAATGCTGTCAAAAACACGCTCTCAACTTGTTTTTTTGTTCCTCATGGTACTTTGCTTTCATAATTTTCTATATTTACTAAAAAACCAACCTCTTTTGAAGAAGCTTTTTTTCTTATATCTATTGTTTCCGGTGATTACATTTGCACAGGATTATGTAGATATATTTAAAGTGGGCTATGGCGAAACGTTCAATAATACATTTGAAGGCACCAATAGTGACACTCGTATTAAATCATTTGAAGCCGGTTTAACGTTTCCAGTAGTTTTGAACAAAAATAATGCATTAATAACCGGTGCAGACCTGAGCATAAATACCTTACAACTTTTTCCTAATACAGAGCAAACAAGTTTATACAGTACAAATATTAAAATAGGCTTGGCTTCTACTTTTTCTGAAAAATGGAGTACTACCATTGTGTTATTACCCAAAATTGCATCAGACTATAACAATATTACGAGTGATGATTTTTATCTTGGGGGTTTTGCTTTATTGAAACTTCAGAAAAAAGAAAATTTAATATACCGTTTTGGAGCATATGGCTCGCAAGAGGCATTTGGTTTTTTTACAACACCCATTATTGGCTGGTATTACATAAGCCCTAATAAGAAATTTGAAATGGACATGTCTTTACCTATTTCGGCAGACGTAAATTATGCTATTGGTAGCACTACCATTGGAATGGACTATTTTGGTATTGGAAGAAGTTTCAGCATAAACAAAGAAAATCAACCAGAAACATATGTTGATTTAAGTTCGTTAGATTTTGCAGCTTATTGGCAATTTAATTTACTAGATAAAAGTGTTTTATTACGTACCAAAATTGGCTACTCTAGTAATGATTATGAGGTTTACGCGAGTGATGAGACTATAGACCTAGGGCTTTCGGCTTTTAGTTTTGGTGATGACCGAACGCAGTTAAACCCAAAGGTAAATGGTAGCTTTTTTGCAAAAGTGGAAGCTATATATCGCTTTAACATTTCAAAAAAAACCAATAAAAACACTGATATACAGTAGGTTTAAGCAGAAAAACAGTATTTTTACATCTTTATTTAAACTCCCTAAGATGATACCAAATTTAAAAGGAGAGGTTTGGAAGCAATATTCTAACCCCTCATGGCGAAGTAACGAAACTTTTGACATTTCTAACTATGGAAGAGTAAAACGTTATAAGTATGATCCTAAAGGCGAACTGCTAAAAACCTATATTTTAAACGGTTATGAAGTTTTTTCAACCCTTAAAAAAAATGGTAAAACCAGTTTAACCTATATACACAGAGCCGTAGCGCAATTGTTTTCTGAAAAGATTGAAGGTAAAGATTTTGTGATTCATAAAGATTTTAATAAAAAAAACAATCACATAACCAACCTTGAATATGTTGACCGAAAAGGCCTTACAGAACATAATAAAAATAACCCGGCGGTGATTAAAGCTAAAAAAGAAGCATTAACAAAACCTAAATACTCCAAGCTTACTCCCGAAAAAGTACGCTTATTAAAAAAGAAGATTTTTGATCCTAATAGAAGAACTCGTTTGCGCTTAATTGCAAAACAGTTTGGAATTTCAGAAATGCAACTATACCGTATTAAATCTGGGAAAAATTGGGGACATATAGATTACGAATAATATGGAAAAAACGTGTCCTGAATGTGGCGATAAAATTATAGGCAGAGCAGATAAAAAGTTTTGTAGTGATGCTTGCCGAAATGCGCACAACAATGCACTTAACAAAGACAGCAAAAACCTAGTGCGCAACATTAATAATCGCTTACGAAAAAATTATCGTATTCTTGAAACATTAAACACCAAAGACAAAACAAAAGTTAAAAAGCAACGCTTGCAAAAGCACGGTTTTAATTTTCAATTTTTTACAGGACAATACGTTACCAAAGCCGGAACAGTTTACTTTTATGTGTATGATCAAGGTTATTTACCGCTTGATGATGATTGGTATTTATTGGTAAAAACAGATATTAATGTATAAATGTTATTTCCAATTAGTTCCTTTAAGTTCTAAGGCTGCTTTCAATATATCCTTTTGACTTATCAAGCCTACCAGCTTGCCGTCTTCGCAAATAGGAAACCTTCTTCTCTTTGCAGTTAAAAACTTTTCTGCTGCATCAAAAAGATTCATATTACCATCAATAGTCTCAACCTCTTTAATCATGTGATCTTCTACCTTGATATCTTCCATAGGATGATTATAATAGCGACTATTGCTTATCTCTTTAATACAATCACCTTCACTAATTATACCAACTAACTCGTGATTTTCATTTACCACAGGCCCACCAGAAATTTTCTTTTTTATGAGTGTATTCATCACTTCTACTACAGTCTGTTCTGGTTTAAATGTGATTAGATTTCTACTCATATAATCTGAAACTTTTATGTTCTCTGAAGATCCCTTTTTAGGTTTTGCACGTTTTCCTATATAATTTTTTATACCCATACCTTTTCTTTTTTATGTAGATTATACCTGTTAATTAAACTAATCGTGTAAGCAAAAATCACTTCAATAACAGGAGATTAACTCCTTTAAAGATATGAATTTTTACAATACGCTGTTGTAACTTTTCTATTGAAAGAAGACAATCTTATTAAAAATTGTACTTTTAGAAAGCCAAAAAAACCAATCATGAAAAGAATATTTGCAGTTCTTTCAGTACTATTCATTCTTGGAATAATCTATTATTCCTTCTACAGTTTAATGCCCCAAAAAGGGACTTCCAAAAGTATAGCCACCACAGAGTTTTCTACAGAAAGAGCACTAGACCATTTACAGCAAATAGCCAAAAAACCACATTATCACAGCTCAAAAGAACATAAAGTGGTAAGAGATTATCTAATTTCTGAACTTAAAAATATGGGGTTGCAACCCCAAACTCAAGAAGGATTTATCTTTAATACCCAAAGCCGAACAATGAATCGTCCCATAAATATTATGGCGAGAATCAAAGGCAGTGGCACCGGAAAAGCATTACTCTTACTATCTCATTATGATAGCGCCTTGGTACCTTCACCGGGAGCTAGTGATGCCGGCAGTGGTTTAGTAACAATTTTAGAAAGCATTCGAGCCTTTCAAGCAAGTGATAAAAAACCCGTAAACGATATCATTATTTTATTTACCGATGCTGAAGAAATTGGTCTAGATGGCGCCAAACTTTTTGTCAATAAACATCCTTGGGCAAAAGATGTAGGCTTGGTTTTAAATTTTGAAGCACGTGGTAGTGGCGGCCCTAGCAATATGATTCTAGAAACAAATGGCGGAAATGAAAAATTGGTTAAAGCCTTTATAGATGCAAACCCAGATTATCCAGTAGCTTCTTCTTTAATGTATAGTGTGTACAAAATGTTACCCAACGACACCGATTCTACAATTTTTAGAGAAGATGGTGACATACCCAGTTACTTTTTTGCATTTATAGATGATCATTTTGACTATCATACCTCAAATGATACAATCGAAAATCTAGATATTGAAACGCTTCAACATCAAGGAAGCTATTTATTGCCTTTACTTCATTACTTTGCAACTACAGATTTAAATACTTTAAAAGCGAATGAAGATTGGGTATATGTAAACTTTCCTTTTGTCAAAATGATTGCGTTTCCTTTTTTATGGATTTTACCTTTGCTTTTGGTTGCAATTGTAGCATTTGCTTTTTTAGTTTATTACGGATTTAAAAAAGAAAAAATTTCGGGAAAAGGGATTGCAAAAGGTTTTATACCATTTTTACTTTCACTGGTTGTTTGTGGTGTTTTAGGCTTTTTTGGCTGGAAATTAATCCTCGCCATCTATCCGCAATATAACGAAGTACAACATGGCTTTAAGTACAACGGTCACGCTTATGTTGCGTTTTTTGTTTTATTATCGCTATCACTCACATTTTATTTTTACAGACGGTTTTCTAGAAAAGAATCTGTTGCTGCAATGTACATTGCACCCCTTATTTTTTGGGTGTTGATTAATATTGCAGTTTTTGTAATTTTGAAAGGAGCTGCGTACTTTATCATTCCAGTATTTTTTGGGCTCATCTCTTTATGGCTGCTCATCAAGCAAGAAAAACCCAATTTATTATTACTAACATTTCTTGCGGCGCCGGGTTTATTCTTTTTCTCACCACTTATTCAATTTTTTCCGGTTGGTTTAGGCTCAGAAATGGTTGTTATAAGCTGTGTATTTACGGTTTTATTATTTGGTTTAATGGTGCCGGTTTTTGGCTTTTACAGTTGGAAAAAGTTACTTTCAATTCTTTTCTTTTTAATTGCTTTTGGTTTTTTTCTGAAGGCTCATTTAACGAGTGATTTTTCAGAAACACGTCAAAAACCTAATAGTTTAATTTATTATCAAGACAAGGACTCAAAAAATAATTATTGGCTTACATATGACACCATGCTAGATGATTGGACAAAAGGTTATTTAGGCGAAAATCCAGAAAAAGTCTCTACAGATATTTTAAGTGCTTCGGGCAGCAAATACAATACTGGCTACACATATGCAGCCCAAGCTCCCGAAAAATCAATTCCTCCTTTTAAAATTCTTCTTAAAAAAGACTCTGTTTTTAATAATTTAAAACACGTCACATTTACCATTGTTCCAGAACGAAATATTAATCAATTAAACCTTTATGCAGATACAACTGTAAGGTTTAACACCCTTTCTTTTAATGGTCAAGAAGCACATAAAGACAGTACGGGTTTTGTATATGGAAACAGAAATAACGAATTATTACTTAGGTATTGGGTAAACAATAATGATTCTTTAGAAGTTTCATATTCTACTGAAATGAAAAAACCAGTAGCATTTACAGCACTGGAATTTTCATATGATTTAATGAGCAATCCCTATTTTAGTATTAGTCAACGCCAAAAAGATATGATGCCAAAACCTTTTGTAGTTACCGATGCTGTTGCTGTAAAACAAACTATAATCCCTGAAAACATCCCTATTTCACAACTTGAGGTTGTTGCAGATTCAATCAAAGCTCAAACCTATGAATAAAACTGTTGCTATTGCGGGTCTTGGATGGCTGGGCCAACCCTTTGCCAGACATATACAACCGCTAGGATATCAAGTTAAAGGAACTGTCACTAGTATACAAAAAGCCGGGGTTTTGCAAAGTCATGGCGTGGATGCCTATCCGCTTGAAATTTCTGAACATGGTGTGACCGGTGAAGTAGAAGCTTTTTTAAAAAATGTTGATTACTTGGTAATAATGATTCCGCCGGGATTACGCAGAAATACAGGTGCAAATCACGTTTTAAAAATGAATCACTTTTTATACGAAATAATAAAAAGTGCAATTCAAAAAGTAATTCTTGTGAGTAGCACTTCTGTATATGGTGATAAACAAGGTCAAGTTACTGAAAAAGATATTCCGGTTGCCGAGACCAATGCCGCGAAACAATTGATTGAGGTAGAAAAAATGTTTTTTACTTCAGAAAAAATACAAACTAGCATTGTGCGTTTTGGAGGACTTTTGGGCGGAAAAAGACAACCTGTGCGTTATTTAGCCGGGAGAAAAAACTTAAATAATGGTGACGCTCCGGTCAATCTTATCCACAGAGATGATTGTATCGCAATTCTTTCTGAGATAATAAAAAAGGACACTTTTGGTCATATATTTAATGCTGTTGCTCCTTTTCACCCATTAAAAAAGCATTATTATAAACAAAAAGCAACTGAGCTACAACTAGAACCACCTTCCTATTCCGAAGAAAGTGAAGGTGGCGATTATAAAAAGGTCACTTCTGTAAATCTTAAAAAGATATTGAATTATACTTTTAAGAAACAGCCGTAGTTTGATCTTCTAAGTCTTTCGGAAATTGTCCGTGACGTCTAGTTTCTTCTTTAGTAATCGTTCTAAAATCGTCTGTTTTATCAATACCGTCCAGAAATGTATAAAACTTTTCTGGCAACGGAACTAATTTACGTTCTTTTAAATCAATCCAAGCACCTAGCATTTCACAACGTCCTAAGTTTCTGCCATTGTGATCATAAAAATTGTGTTCAAACTCAAAAAAAGTTCCTTTTTCAGAAATACCTTTTAATTGCAATGAAACACGTATTGGCTTTCCTGGAAATGCTTCTTTAAAATAATACATACGCTCATATAATGCTACTGGACCAAGGTTAAGTTCTGCCAAATGTTTTTGACCAAAACCTTTTTCGCTAAAAAAGCTCATGCGTGTATGGCTCATATAATCAATAAACGCAGAGTTACGTAAATGGCGATTGGCATCTACATCATCCCATCGTATTTCAAATTCTTTTAAATACATACTTCTTCTTTTTTTCTATTTATTTCTGTAATATGATTTATAATTGTTTCTACGGTTTCATCTTTAGTCAAGTTATGGTCTTGACCATTTGTAAACCAAGTTTTAATGTTTTTACTTGTTTCTTTTGTTGCGCTTTGTATTGCTGAAATAGGCGTTATTGTATCTGTTTTTTCATGAATAACAAAAACTGGCTTTTCAATAGAATTGAAAAAGCGTTTCATCGTTATTGTATCTGAAGGAACTTTTAATACTGTATCTACTTTAATTTTTAAGTTATTCATGGTTCTTTGAGAAAGTTGTAGTGTATCTTCAAAAAAACCAAATATGGCATCCATTCCTGAGGGTGCTCCCATAATTACATAATTATCAATGGGTATGCTTTTGTTGGCCAAGAATGTATAAGCACCTACCAAGCTGCCTAAAGAATGACATACTAAATAATCCACTCCATTGACTTTTTGTACTAAATTTTCTGTTGCTTTTCTGTACATTTCTATGTTCATGGCTTTCCCCTTAGAAAGTCCATGAGCCGGAGCATCTAGAGAGTAGATGGTATATTGTGAGGTGTTTAATAAGTCTATGTAAGGTTGCCATCGTTTAGAGTGACTCATCCATCCGTGTAAAAACAATATTTTTTTAGGTCCGTTACCCCATTTATGAACTGCAATTGATCCATTTTCAATAGTAAAATAGGATGTTTCAGCTGTATTAAAAAAGGCGTACCCTTCTTCAGAAATTGGTATGGTTTTTACTTTGCATAATAATTTAAAAGCTTGTTCCCTATTAAATTTGGGGAACAATGGCGCTGTAACATTCAGGTATGAACCAGTTAGTTTTGTAAGTAGCTTCTTCATTCTTAGGGATTATTTATTTGAAATTTCAGTAACTACATTTCGTAAGTGTGAAATTGTATGAAGAATTGGCTCTTTATTTTTGTCCAATCTGCTCATCATAATGCCACCTTCAAGCGTGGCAATAAAAATGGTGCTGTAAAACCGAATATCTGTATTGGCTTTCACTTGTTGGTTTTTTATACCATTTTCAATTAACGTTTCTATTGATTGTTGAAGCTTTTGTAACATTTCCGAAGCTTGTTTTCTTAATACAGGATTGGTGTCATCTGCTTCTACAGCGGCATTCATAACAGGACAACCTCCTTTATAAAGCGGTGTGTTCATGTAATTTTCAAAAAAAGAAAAGATAGCTTCAAATTTTTCAATAAACGTATTGGCTTGCTTAATTGAAGTTCTTATCTCTCCAAACATTATTTGTGATAAGCGTTGTAAAGCGTGCTTTTCTAGATCTTGCTTATTTTCAAAATGTCGATAAATAGCACCCTTGGTTAAGCCTGTTGCTTTGGTTATATCACTTATTGAAGTTGCCTTGTACCCCTGCATGTTAAACAAGTTGGCACTTTCATTAATGATGGTATTTTTTGTTGTTTCTGCGTTTCGCATAATGCAAAGATACCAATCGGTATCTTAATGACAAAACTAAGAGAACGTTTAACGTGAAATTAAGAATTGCTTACTTTTGCACTAATAATTACCTTCACAAAATGCCGCTAATATCATCTACTTACAAACCTAAAGGTGTTTTTAAAAATGGTCATTTTGCTACCATTTATTCAGCAAAATTAAGACCAATCCCTAAGTTAAAGCAACAGCGAGAACGCTTAAAATTGGATGATGGTGATTTTTTAGACATTGATTTTTCATTTTCAAAAAAGAAAACGCAAAAGATAGCTATTATTTTACACGGTCTAGAAGGAAATGCTCAACGTCGTTACATTAAAGGACAAGCATTACAACTCACAAAAACCGGTTGGGATGTTGCTGCTGTAAATTTTAGAGGATGCAGTGGCGAGCCCAACAATTTATTTGCATCTTACAACGCAGGAAAAACCGAAGATCTTGACTCAGTGGTTAAATTTCTTCAGGATAAAAACAAATACACGACTATTTCTTTACTTGGTTTTAGCCTAGGTGGTAATTTAATGCTGAAATATTTAGGCGAGCAAAAAATAATTTCTAAAGAAATAAAGAAAGCTGTTGCCATCTCTACACCTTTAAACTTAAAAGGAACTCTTGAGTCACTCTCAAATTTTGATAATTGGATTTACCGTACTTCCTTTCTACATAATTTGCGAAAAAAACTTAACATAAAAGCAAAGCAATTTCCAGATAAAATGAGTGCTGCAGCTGTAAAACAAGTAAAATCACTATTAGATTTTGATAATGTATACACTGCACCAGCTCACGGTTTTAAAGATGCTTATGATTATTATAAACAAAATAGCAGCAAGCAATTTTTACCTAATATTACCATTCCGGTATTGATTTTAAATGCAAAAAATGATTCATTTTTAACAGCAGACAGTTATCCATACAAAATCGCCCAAAACTCAAAAAACATCTACCTTGAAACACCAGAATATGGAGGTCACGTTGGTTTTCATCAAACCAATAAAATCTATTATTCTGAAAAAAGAGCAGCAAATTTTTTAAATGAAATACATTAGATTTCAATTTGAGTATAAAAACTGCTACTATCTTGTAATTTACTACCTTTGCAACCATTAAAATAAATTTATGATCCAGTCTATGACCGGTTATGGCAAAAGTCTAGTACAGTTGCCATCCAAAAAAATCACGGTTGAAATAAAATCGTTGAACAGCAAAAACCTCGATGTGAATGCAAGAGTTCCTTCAGCATATCGTGAAAAGGAATTGGATATTCGTAAAAGAATATCAAAATCACTCTCTCGAGGCAAGGTTGATTTCAATTTATACGTTGAATTGACAGGCGAAGAAACCAACACCGTTATCAATGAAGCTGCTGTAAAACAATATATGAAACAACTGGCTCATATTACAGATGGTAATCCTGTTGAATTAATGAAAATGGCCGTTCGTTTTCCAGATGCACTACAAACCGAACGCGATGAAATTGACGAAACCGAATACAACAAAATCATCGAAGCGGTTGATGAAGCTTTACGTTCAATCAACCAATATAGAACTGACGAAGGAAAAGCTCTAGAGGCAGATTTTCAAAAGCGAATCAATAATATTTCGGCTTTATTGGAAGAAGTAATGAAGCTTGATCCTCAACGAATGGATAACGTAAAAGAGCGTTTAACCAAAGCTGTAAGTGATTTAAAAGAAACAGTTGATGAAAACCGCTTTGAGCAAGAGTTGATGTATTACCTTGAAAAATATGACATCACCGAAGAAAAAGTTAGATTACAAAATCACCTAGAATATTTTTCTGAAACACTACAAAGCAAAACTAGCAATGGTAAAAAGCTGGGGTTTATTTCTCAAGAAATAGGTCGTGAAATTAACACAATTGGTAGCAAAGCAAATTTTGCACCTATGCAACAAGTGGTTGTGCAAATGAAAGACGAGCTAGAAAAGATTAAGGAACAAGCGCTAAACGTACTGTAATGAAAGGAGGCAAATTATTTGTTTTTTCAGCACCTTCAGGAAGTGGTAAAACTACAATTGTTCAACACCTACTTGCTCAAAAAGAATTAAACCTTGATTTTTCAATTTCTTGTACATCAAGAGAAGCTAGAGGTGATGAAGAACACGGTAAAGACTATTATTTTATAAGTTTAAAAGATTTTAAACAACACATAAAAAATGGTGATTTCCTTGAATGGGAAGAAGTGTATCGAGATAACTTCTACGGAACCTTAAAAACCGAAGTAGAACGCATTTGGGCACAAGGTAAAAATGTAATTTTTGATATTGACGTAGTTGGCGGACTTAGAATTAAAAAGAAATATCCAGACAGGACATTGGCTGTTTTTGTAAAACCTCCAAGCGTTGATGAATTAAAAAGAAGGCTTAAAAAACGTAAAACCGAGAGCGATGAGCGTATCAATATGCGTATTGCAAAAGCTTCTGTAGAGCTTGCTACAGCTCCACAATTTGATTACATCATTAAAAACAATGATCTAGATACTGCTTTAAACGAAGCAAAAGAACTTGTGTCAAGTTTTATTAAAAATGGTCACAGCGAAGAAGAAGAGTAAATGATTTCAGCAAAAAAAATCGGACTTTACTTTGGTACTTTTAATCCCATACACATTGGGCATCTTATCATTGCAAATCATCTAGTTGAAAACAGTGATCTAGATGAAGTATGGATGGTCGTTACACCACATAACCCTCACAAAAAAAAGAAGACGTTACTTGACGACCACCACCGTTTAAGAATGGTTCGTATTGCAGTAGAAGAATACCCTAAATTACAAGCTAGTAATATTGAATTTGATTTACCTCAACCTAATTATACTACCAATACATTAGCACATCTAGAAGAAAAATATCCTGAAAAATCCTTTTCTTTAATTATGGGTGAAGACAACTTGAAGAGTCTCCATAAATGGAAAAACTATGAGGTTATTTTAGATCGCTATGCTATTTATGTATATCCTAGAATTTCAGAAGGAACTATTGAAACACAGTTTGATGGTCACCCAAAAATCACCAGAGTTGACGCCCCCATTATGGAACTCTCTTCAACCTATATACGCAAAGGAATTAAAACCGGAATCAACATTAGGCCCATGTTACCACACGAGGTGTGGAAATATCTTGATGAAATGAATTTTTACAAGTAACACTTGTATATGAGAAACCGCCTCAACTTCAAATATGAAGGGTGAGACGGCTTCTACTAACCAACCAAAAAAACTTATTTATTTTTTAAATACTCTTTCTTTTTCTGTGTGTAAAACGCTTTGCATTAAAAATTGTTATTTACACAATCATAATCCATTGTTAAACTTTTATACGTAAGTAATATTTCAAATTGCGTGCCACAAATGAAGAAGAGCCAAACCTTATTCTGGAAGTTTTATAGTTTTTGAAAGTTTGAGCATTTTTTTACTAATAGAAAACAACCAGTGTAACTGCTCACGTATTAAATGAGCCTCCTGAAATTGACGTTCAAGTTTTGGGTGAACAGAAGTTGGTAAATCAGGATTTTCAATAGTAAATTGAGGGAGTTCACGTTTAAAAAAGTCGTTTTGTTCAGTTACAGACATATCATCATTTTCAACAAGCTGTTTTAAGTTAACCAGTAATTGCTCCAAGTTTTCATCAATATGCATTCCCGCAGTAGAAAAACGACTAGAAGCCTCTGTTGTAGGATGGTTTTGAATATAGGTACTTAATGAAGCTAACGAGGATAAAAATGTTTGGTTTAATACTACCAATTCATACACCTTTTCCAAGTTTTTTTGTTTTGACTTTGGGTCTTGGGTCATTCTTTGAAAAGCTGCACTTAAGTTTGACATTTCCAAAAAAGCCATTTTTCTAGAAAGTTTATATGATGTTGGTCGCTTTCCTTTTTTCTCATAAAAAGTTATAATTTCTGAAAGATAACTTTTGTTTGCCAAGACACTTTTCTCAATACTACTTTTAATATCCATAAACTCCCAAGCAGGCCACAAAAACAATATAGCTAGTGTAGCAACCCCTGCACCAATTAACGTATCTATGATTCTAAACTGAATGACCGTAAGAACATCTGGACTTATAAGAGCATAAATAAACACAACACTCAAGGTGATAAATGTAGCTGCCGTTTTATAGTTTTTTTGAATCATAGACAAAGCAATTACCAATGATCCTAGTCCCAAAATTGCATAAACATAAGTGTTTTGTGTAATAAAAACTACAGCAATAGCAATAGCTCCTCCTATTAATGTTCCTATTATTCTCTCTTTTGAACGAGTTTTTGTAAGCCCATAACTAGGACGCATAATCACAATAAGCGTTAATAGTATCCAATATGGGTTTTGGAAATCAAACAACACACCTATACCATACCCAATCATTACAGCTACGGCAAGTCTCAAAGCATGTTTAAAAATAGCAGACTTAAAACTGAAATTTCGTATCAAAATTGCCGGGTTGTAATCTTGTGTAGTTACAAATCGTTTGGCAACATCTTTCTTTATAAATTTAATATCACGCGGATTAGGATTTGCCAGCAACCACTTTATTTTCTGAATTTTTTCAATTTGATTTTCTTGATATTCCAATAGGTTTTGAAGCATTAAAAAATCTTCATAATTTTCGGTTTCAGAAGTAGATTTTAAATCGGCTATCTTATTTTTTAAGGTTTGAAAACAATCAAGTAAAGGCTTGTTACTGGGTATTTTTTTAACGTGTTGCCTAGCTTCAGAAATAAGTAATAATTGATTTGACATTTCAAACAACAGTTTCTGAAACTTCTCTACAAATTCAGGTTGTTTGCTTAAAAATTGGTCCATCTTATCATAATGAACCGGGTTTGCCAATGCTGTTTCGAGCATATCAATCAATTGTACAAAAACCAATAAACGTTTACTTTCATATATAGACCTACCAGAACTTTTTCTTGAAGAAATTAATATCTCACGTAAAGTTTCATGATTGTCATTAATATCTGCTTGTAATTCTAGGAGTTGTTTTTGTAATGTTTCTCTGTTGGATTGTGGATCTATTAGTTTTCCTCTAATTTCCAAAAACTGAGCAGTAAGTTGATAGGTTTTTGTTAGCAGCTCTTCTGTTTGACCTTTCGGATTAATTTTATGCCAAATTGTTGCTAGTAAAAGATACCATAATCCTCCTAAACCTATAAAAAAGGCATACTCATACGTGGCAAGTCTTTCGGCATCGTGAGCAAAACTCAATACTAACGCTAACAACCCTGAAAAACTAATTAATGAAGCTCTAAAGCCAAAAACAGCAATGTAAGAAATAGAAAAAGTAAGCACTCCCAAAACAGGTATTAAAAGTAGAGTGTTGAAGTTAAGGTAACCTCCTATAAAACTTACTATAATAATGAGTAGGATTGAAAATAATATACCGTTACGCTTATGCTTAAAACTCCCACTAACGTCACTCGGCGAACTCCAAAATGCGCCAAAAGCAAGAGCTATGGCTATTTCAACAAAACCAAACTTTAACCCAATAACCACTGGCAATGTCAAAGCAATACCTACGATAATAGCTTTTGAAAAATCAGTGCTTTTCAAAAACAGTAAAAACTCTCTAAAGTTTGTTGAGATGGTTTGTGTTAAACTAGGCAAAACGTGATAATTAAGGTGCAAAGGTACTGTCTAGTAAAAGCAAGAACGTTAATCTTTTCAGAAAAAAAAATATAACTTGATTGAAAATCGTAAAAACATTCTAAAACCTAAGTTAAAAGGAGTTAACAACTATTTTTAAGCTCGTAGTTTTTCGTAATTTGGGGGTATGGAAAAAGTATTAGTAGTGGGTGCCAACGGTACCACAGGAAAAAAAATTGTTGAAGTTTTAGATAGATACAGAAACTATGCTCCGGTGGCAATGATTCGCCATCAAGATCAAGCTGAACAGTTTGAGAAAAAAGATATTGAAACCGTTATGGGCGATCTTGAAAAAAACGTGAGCCATACTGTAACGAGAATTCATAAAATAATTTTTGCTGCAGGATCTGGAGGAGCAACATCTGATGAAAAAACTACGGCTGTAGATCAAGAAGGCGCAAAAAAACTAATAGACCTTGCTAAAATTGCTGGAATTAGAAAATTTGTAATGCTTAGCTCAATGGGAGCCGATAATCCTGAGCAGGTTGAAGATTTACAACATTATTTAAAAGCTAAACAAAATGCAGATGAGCATTTACGTAATAGTGGGATGAACTACTCCATAGTGCGCCCGGGAGCTTTAACCAATGACGAAGGTAAAGGTAAAATAAAACTAGCCAAAAAACTTAATGAACGAGGAAGCATTACTCGTGATGATGTAGCCGAAACATTGGTTGCCGCGCTACACGATGATATAGCGCCCAATCAAACCTTTGAGATTTTACAAGGTGAAACTGAAATTGAAGAAGCGCTAAAAGAAGTTTAATAAATTTTTTAAAATATAAAATCAAGACCTAGTGAGATTTTCCTTTCTGGGTCTTTTTTTTGCTTTTTCTGTAGCCAAAAAAACTTCTTCCCCTTCTTGAAGTGCTTTCACATGATTAAAAAACACAGGACATTCTTTAAATATAGCTTCAATTAAATAATGAGTTCCTTTAAAAAAGGAGTTTTTTACTAGTACGTTTAACGCTGTTTTTTCTGAAGAGACAACAAGCTCATGGGGTAGTAATATTAATTTTTCTGAAGAAAACAATCCTTTAGGTAAAATTGTTACATCACCAAAAAAACCTGCTTGATATTCAGATTGTAAGTTGGTGTAAATCAGTTCAGGATTTCCTTTGCGTTCTATTTTTCCATCTTTCAATAACAGTAACTCATCTGAAAAAGATAACGCCTCTTCTGCATCGTGAGTGGCGGTAATACAGCTTATATTTTCTTCTTTTAAATACTGAAAAAGATCTCTACGAAGTTTATTCTTTCGGAAGGTATCAATACTACTAAACGGCTCATCAAGTAATAATAGTTTTGGTGTATTGGCAAGAGCTTTTGCTAATGCTACTCGTTGTTTTTGACCTCCACTCAACGTTTTTACTTTTCGGTCTGCCACTTGAAGTAGGTCAACTACTTTTAACAATTTTGTTACTCGATTGGCTTCTTCTTGATGATGTAAACGGGGTAAATGCTCAGCAATATTTTCTTTTACAGTGGTAAAAGGCATTACATTTAACTCTTGAGCGACTAATTTCATAGAGGCTTCTCCCGGAATTAAAGTATGTTTAGGACCTTTTAGTTTTTCATCATTCCAGAAAATAGTTCCGTTTTCTAAATGTAATAATCCATAAATTATATGAAGTAGTGTTGATTTTCCACATCCGCTTTCGCCCAAAATGGCAAGGTGATTTCCTTGTTTCAAACTAAAATCGATATTCTGAAGTATCGTTTTTGAGCCATATGAAAAGGATTTTATAGAAACTGAAAGCATAAAATGTATTATTAAAAAAGGCTGTCAACATAGTTTTTATTACCCGTTGACAACCTTTTGTGGTATTTAAAAAAAGATTTATTCTTTTACTTTTTCATTTACCTTCTCTGGTAAAACTTCATAACCCATGTTATAAAGTGTAAATCCAAAAATGTCTGCATATTGATCAATTGTTTTGCTTACCGGAGTTCCTGCTCCATGACCGGCATCGGTTTCAATTCTAATCAACACAGGGTTATTTCCTGCCTGGTGCTCTTGTAATTCTGCAGCAAATTTAAAGCTATGAGCCGGTACTACACGGTCATCGTGGTCGCCAGTAGTTATCATAGTTGCAGGGTATTCAACTCCTTCTTTTACATTGTGTAGAGGAGAATATCCTTTAAGGTATTCAAACATTTCTTTACTGTCTTCTGCCGTACCATAATCATAAGCCCAACCTGCCCCCGCTGTAAATGTATGATAGCGTAACATATCTAGAACTCCTACTGCAGGTAATGCTACTTTCATTAATTCTGGTCGCTGCGTCATAGTTGCTCCAACTAATAAGCCACCATTTGAACCTCCGCGAATAGCTAAGTAGTCACTTGAAGTATAGTTATTATCAATGAGATACTCTGCTGCTGCGATAAAGTCATCAAACACATTTTGCTTATTCATTTTTGTACCTGCATTGTGCCATTTTTTTCCGTACTCACCGCCTCCACGCAAATTAGGAACCGCATAAATACCACCTTGCTCCATCCACACAGCGTTTGTAATACTAAAACTTGGTGTAAGACTTATATTAAAACCACCATATCCATAAAGGATTGTCGGGTTTTTGCCATTTAATTCAACTCCTTTTTTATGAGTAATAATCATAGGTACTTTGGTGCCATCTTTTGAGGTATAAAATACTTGCTTGCTTTCATAGTTATCAGGGTTGAAATCTATTTCAGGTTTGCGGTATAATTCTGAAGAACCTTCCTCGATATTATATTTAAAAATGCTTCCCGGAGTTACATAGTTTGTAAAACTGTAGTATAGTTCTTTTTCATCTTTTTTAGCTCCAAAGCCTCCTGCGCTTCCTACACCCGGAAGTTCTATCTCACGTACTTTGTTGCCATCATAATCATACTGAAATACTTTTGAAACAGCATCAACCATATAATTTGTAAAAATATAGCCACCTCCTTTTGAGGGATTTAACACGTTTTCAGTTTCAGGAATGAAGTCTTCCCAGTTTTCTGAAGTTGGGTTGGCAGCATCAACCGTAACAATTTTTTTGTTTGGTGCATTTAAGTTGGTAACCAAGTAAAGTTTTGTTCCATCATTGTCTAGCAAATAGGTGTCACTATCTGTATGATCTAAGATTGTTACAAGTTTACTGTTAGGTTTACTTAGGTCTTTTAAAAATAATTTATTTCCAGAAGTAGATACACTTGCGGTAATGGTGAGGTAACGGTTATCTTCTGAAACACTACCTCGTACATATCGATGTTTTTCTGCTTCGGTACCGCCATAGACAAGTTTGTCTTCTGCTTGTGAGGTTCCTATTTTATGGTAATACAACTTGTGTTGATCAGTCTTTGCAGAGAGTTCACTCCCTTTTGGCTTATCATAGCTTGAGTAATAAAACCCTTCGTTTCCTTTCCAGGAAAGCGCAGTAAATTTAACGTCAATAATGGTGTCTTCAACAATTTCTTTATTCTCGGTATTCATTACAAGAACTTTTCGCCAGTCGCTTCCTCCTTCTGAAATACTGTAAGCTGCTGTTTTACCATCTTCAGAAAAGCTAAGGTTGCCTAATGAGATAGTACCGTCATCCTTAAAAGTGTTTGGGTCTAGAAATACCTCGGCCGTTTCTGGGTCATCACCTGTTTTATAGCGATATATTACATATTGATTTTGTAAGCCGTCATTTTTATAGAAGTAGGTATAATCTCCTTGCTTAAACGGTGCGCCAACTTTTTCGTAGTTCCAAAGTGTTGATAAACGTTTTTTTAACGCCTCACGAAAAGGAATATTTTCAAGGTATCCATACGTTGTTTTGTTTTCACGCTTTACCCAATCAGCGGTTTCTTCGCTCATATCATCTTCTAGCCAACGATAAGGGTCTTTTACTTCGGTTCCAAAATATGTGTCTACTGTATCAACTTTTTTGGTTTCGGGATAGTTCACTGCAATAGCTTCTTTTTTTGGTTCTTCTTTTTTACAAGCAATAAGGGTAAGTGCAAAAAAGAATGGAATAATCAGTTTTTTCATATAACAATATTTAGTAACTGTAAATGTATTAAAAACAGTCTTTTTAATGGGTATAAACTTGATAGTAAATTAGTACTAATGAACTTAATATTGAAATAATGGGCGGTACACTTTCCAATATTTGTAGATAAGAATTACATTTATTACTGTAACAACTATGGCTCCCCAAATTTCTGGTAGATCCAAAAACAGGTGGAACAATACAATATTTACGGTTATAGGTGCCAATAAAAGCAGAGCAAAAGGAACCCATTTTTTTATTAATAATAACAAGCCGATGAAAATTTCAAAAAAACCTACAATAGGCAATACATAACCCGTTGCTTTTAATGATTCCATAAAGTTTCCGGCGTCTTCGGGAAATTCTGGAATGGGCATAAAACCAATAAATTTATTAAGACCGAAAACAAGTAGTCCTAAGCCAAGAAGAATACGAAGAATAGTAGTAAAAGTTGAATTCATAGGGATGATGGTTTACGTGTTTAGCTTTTTAAATATAGTGAAAAATTAAAAACCCCGACATCAACTTATTGATATCGAGGTTAAAACATTCTTATAAAACCAAAAATACTTATACCAACTTATTCTCAATTAAATATTCTGCAATTTGAACGGCATTTGTAGCGGCTCCTTTTCTAAGGTTGTCGCTTACTATCCACATATTTAGTGTGTTGGACTGTGTTTCATCTCTACGTAAACGACCTACAAATACTTCATCTTTATCGTGAGCATATATAGGCATAGGGTAGGTATTGGTATCTGGATTATCTTGTACTGTGATGCCTGGTGTGTTATGCAATTCTTTCCTTATATCGGTTAGAGTAAAATCTTTTTCAAATTCAACATTAACAGATTCACTGTGACCACCTGCTGTTGGGATTCTTACTGCAGTTGCCGAAACAGAAAAACTACGATCATTCAATATTTTTTGAGGTTCTCTAGCCAGTTTCATTTCTTCTTTGGTGTATCCATTAGGTTCAAAAACGTCACAATGCGGTAATGCATTTTTATGAATAGGGTACGGATATGCCATTTCGCCTTGCACACCGGCCATTTCGTTTTCCATTTGTTGAACGGCTTTCACTCCAGTTCCTGAAACAGATTGATAGGTAGAAACTATAACGCGTTTCATTGTGTACTTTTTATGAAGTGGTGCCAACGCCATTACTAGTTGAATAGTTGAGCAATTGGGATTTGCAATAATCTTATCGTCTTTTGTAAGCTCTTGCGCATTAATTTCTGGAACGATTAACTTTTTATCTGGATCCATTCTCCAAGCTGAAGAGTTATCGATGACAGTAGTACCCACTTCGGCAAATTTTGGCGCCCAGTCTAGCGATGTGTTCCCTCCGGCCGAAAAAATAGCGATATCGGGTCGTGACGCGATCGCTTCTTGAATAGAGACAATCTTATATTGTTTATCCTTAAAAGTGATTTCTTTCCCTACAGATCGCTCTGATGCAACCGGTAAAAGATTAGTGATTGAAATGTTACGTTCTTCTAGAACTTTTAAAAGGACTGTGCCAACCATTCCTGTGGCACCTACAACTGCGATATTCATAGCATTAAATTTTGAAGTAAAAATACATGCTATTGTTTGATTTATTCTGAAATAAAACCAAAAAAAGACCCTTCAAAGCTTTTGCAAAGAAGGGTTTAATTAATAATAAAAAACGTAGTGTAGCGGTTTCCTGAAAATTCAGGAGCGTAAATTATTTATTCTGTTTTTTTAATTCATCTCGTATTTCTGCCAATAACTCTTCTTGAGTTGGACCTTTTGGAGCTGCCGGAGCTTCTTCTTTCGGCTTTTTTGTCTTATTGTATGCTTTTACAATAATAAACAACACAAACCCTACTATAACAAGATTTATTAATGCATTGATCCATTTACCGTACATAACAGCATTTTCTGGCTCAACAACCTCTCCTTCTGGGCCTATAACAGCTTCGTCAAGAACGACTTTAAGGTCTGCAAAATCCATTCCGCCGGCAAAATGACCAACAATCGGCATCATAATATCATTTGTAAAACCTGAAACTACCATCCCGATAGCACCTGCTAGTATAACAGCAACTGCCAAGTCAATGACGTTACCCGTCATTATAAAATCTTTAAATTCTTTTAACATGTTGATTGGTTTTTATAGTTAACAGCATCTAATTTAGATAAAAACAATATTGAATTAAAGTAAAATGTGTTTATTTTCGACAAATAACACGTTTTACACGTTGTGAAATACCTGTAATTAACTCGTAAGGGATGGTATTTATAACTTGTGTTAACTCATCTGCAGAGGGGTTTTCACCAAAAACTATCACCTCATCACCTTCTTCACAATCAATTTCAGTAACATCAATCATAATCATATCCATACATACATTCCCAATAATGTATGCCTTTTTTCCATGTACGGTCACCCACCCTCTTTTATTACCAAAAAGTCGTTTAATTCCATCTGCGTGACCTACAGGCAACGTAGCTGTTTTTGTTGTTTCTGAAGCTTTAAAAGCTCGATTATAGCCTACGGTTTCACCTTTTTTAACGGTGTGAATTTGAGAGATTACTGTTTTTAATGTGGCAACCGGTTTTAAGTGACTGTTTTCTTTGGGATCATTGCCAAAACCGTAAAGACCAATGCCAGTACGTACCATATCATATTGAGCTTCTGGGTAGTTGAGTACTCCTGAAGTATTTAAGGTATGCCTAAAAGGTTTATATGGTAATTTTTCAAGAATAATTTCAGAAATGCTTCGGAATTGATCTAATTGAGACTTCGTAAAATCTTTTTCTAAATGATCTTCACTTGCTGCTAAATGGCTAAAGACAGATTGAATCTTTACACTATTTGTCTTTGAGACATTTTCGAGAATGAATGCTGTATCGTCTGCAGTAAAACCCAATCGATTGAGCCCGGTGTTGAATTTTAAATGTATAGGATAATCTGTTACGTTTTCTTTTTCAGCAAAAGTTATAAATTGTTGCATCATAGAACGGGAATAAATAGCCGGTTCCATAGAATAGGTCACAATTTTTTTAAAAGTTGCCGGGAGCGGATGTAATACCAAAATAGGCGTTTTTATACCAGCGTTTCTTAAAGCTATCCCTTCATCTGGATATGCTACCGCAAAATATGAAACACCTAATGATATAAGTTCTTTGGCTACTGCAACAGCATCACTACCATAACCAAAAGCTTTTACAACTCCCATCACCTCGGTGGTTTTGTCAATTTTTGAAGTAAGATATTGGTAGTTTTGCCTCAAGGCGTTTAAATCTATTTCTAAAACAGTTTCGGTTGTTTTTTGCATAGATTAAGGCTTCTTTTTTGTTGACATTTGTTGAGCATCTTTCACCTCCATTTTTTTCACTTTATCACGCAAAACTGCTTTATAATAGGCGGCGCGGCTTAAAGGCTCATATTCTTCGGTCTCACCTAATAAAACAAGATCGTCGCTTTTTGCCTTTCTGAAACTATAGTTTGCCAGATTACCCGTGCGGGTACAAACAGCGTGTACCTTGGTAACATACTCTGCCGTAGCCATCAAATTGGGCATAGGACCAAAAGGATTTCCTTTAAAATCCATATCTAGCCCGGCGACAATTACTCTAATGCCTCTATTGGCAAGATCATTGCAAACTTGCACAATTTCATCATCAAAAAATTGAGCTTCATCAATACCAATAACATCACAGTTATCTGCAAGCATAGGGATATTTGCAGCTGCGGGAACAGGCGTTGAACGAATTTCATTACTATCGTGCGAAATTACTTTTTCATCATCATACCGAACATCTATGGCAGGTTTAAATATTTCAACACGTTGACGGGCAAATTTTGCGCGTTTCAACCTTCTTATGAGTTCTTCTGTTTTTCCCGAAAACATAGAACCGCAAATAACTTCAATCCAGCCAAATTGCTCTTTTTGATTAACGGTATTTTCAAGAAACATACTTCAATTTTAGAATAAAACGTAAATCCTTGACGTTTACATATAGGATGCGTAAATTTAACAAAACAAAACACAGTAGAAACACATCATTTTAAAAAGTTATGAAGAAGAAGCTTAGAGAGCAAATACAAGTACTGGTTGAAAAACTTTCAGAAGAAGAAAAACAGTTTGACACTTCTTCTATAAAAAAAACGGTGGGTAAATTATATGAAAAACTGGCCATTTTAGAATATATGGAGCATCAAATTGATGCAGATGGAATTGAAACTTCTTTTGACTCAAAAAGTTTCCGTGAGCAAAATTGGTTTAAAGAACCTGAACCGGTACCCCAACCTGAACATGAAGACGATCTGGTAGAACCTTTAATGGAAAAAATTAAAGACATTGTTGCTCAAATGCCACAAGAAGCAGATAGAGTTGATCAATTGCTAGAAGATATCCTACCAAAGAAAAACCTTCAAAAAAATGATAAAAATGAGTTAGAAGATTTTGCTGCAAAATATCAACAAATGCCAACTTTTGAGCGCAAAAGCAACGAAAGCGCATCAACCATAAAGGAGCAAAAAAACGTTTCAAACAAACAAGAGTTAACCTCAAAAAGTAGCCCGGTTAAAGTTGCTGAGCTTGCTAATAGAAGCGAGGCCAAGAAAAAATCACTCAATGAGTCTGTAAGCAACGGCTTGCAAATAGGATTAAATGACCGCCTAGCATTTATTAAACACTTATTTAATGATAATGCCAATGATTACACGCGGGTTTTATCACAAATCAATACCATGAAATCTTATGATGAAGCTGAAAGTTTCATTAAAGGCAAAATAAAACCAGACTACAATTATTGGCTTAATAAAGATGAATATGCAGAGCGCTTTATGGCCATTATTGAAAAAAACTTTAATTAAGAATTCTTATTAAAATCCATGGGAAAACTCTATCTAGTTCCTACCCCAATTGGAAACCTTCAAGACATAACTTTTAGAGCTATTGACGTTTTAAAAGAAGTTGATTTTATTCTAGCTGAAGACACCAGAACCAGCGGAAAGCTATTAAAACATTACAATATTGACACTCCTATGCAATCTCATCATATGCATAATGAGCATAAAACGGTTGAAGGTATTGTCAATAAAATTCAAAATGGTGAAACAGTAGCTTTAATTAGTGACGCAGGTACACCGGCAATAAGCGACCCCGGTTTTTTATTAACGCGGGCTTGTGTAGAAGCCAACATAGAAGTAGATTGCCTTCCAGGAGCTACCGCTTTTGTTCCAGCTTTGGTAAATAGTGGATTGCCTAACGATAAATTTGTCTTTGAAGGATTTTTACCCGTAAAAAAAGGACGTCAAACTCGCCTTACTTTTTTAGCTGAAGAAACCCGAACGATGATTTTTTATGAATCACCTCACAAACTAGTTAAAACCTTAACTCATTTTTCCGAATATTTTGGTGCAGAAAGAAAGGTTTCAATATCACGTGAAATAACAAAACTGCATGAAGAGACCGTTCGTGGAACTGTAGAAGAGGTATTACAACATTTTACCAAAAAACCACCCAAAGGGGAGTTGGTTATGGTTGTTGCGGGAAAATAATAAAAAATGGTGGTTAACTATGTTTCCCTTTTTCCCATCCGTGTTTTCCTAAATATTGCTCACCACTTTCAACAGCGCCTTCTTCAATTGAAGTTCCCATAGAATCATTCCAACGGTTTAAATAGCCAAATAGCGAAATAACTCCTAGCATTTCTACAATTTCGCCGTCGTCCCAATGAGCATGTAAACGCTTTTCAATTTCAGGGGTTACGGCATTTGGCACTTGCGAGGCAGCTAAAGAAAAGTCCAGCGCTGCACGTTCGGCTTCAGAAAAAGAATGATGCGTTCGGTATTCCCAAATGTTATCCAATTGTTCTTGCTCGGCACCATAGCGTTCTGCTGCGCGAATGGCGTGCGCTTGACAATATCTACATCCGGTTGCATTACTACTTACCCAAGCAATCATACGCTTAAGCGCTGAAGTAACACGACCTTCATTGGCCATCACCGCTTTATTAAGATTGATAAACGCTTTGCTAATAGCAGGTCTGCGTTGCATAGTCAACACACTATTAGGACAAAAACCAAGAGTTTCATTAAAAAACTCAGCTAGTTCTTGGGTTTCTTTGTCGTGGTCAGATGGTAGAGGGGTTACTAGTGGCATAATTGAATAAATTAATCTTGGTTCAAAATACAAAATTGAAATTTATGTAGGATATATTTTTAGTGTGAATTGTTTAATTTTACGTTTCCTCCCCTATTTTGAAACTATATTTATGCGCTGGACCTTAAAACCGAAACCTTCTGAAACTGTTATTGATCATCTTAAAAAAGAATTGGGTATAGATGCAATTGTTGCTACACTTTTGGCACAACGCGGAATTGAAACCTTTGACCAAGCCAAACAGTTTTTTAGACCACAATTGAGCGATCTCCACAATCCTTTTTTGATGAAAGATATGGACAAAGCGGTTGACAGAATTGAGCTTGCTATCGCCAATGAAGAGAATATTTTGGTGTATGGAGATTATGATGTTGACGGCACTACCAGCGTTGCGTTACTTTCTTCATATTTAAAAAGTTATTATCCAAACGTTGCCACCTACATTCCAGATAGATATGAAGAAGGGTATGGTGTTTCTTATAAAGGAATTGATTTTGCAGAAGACAACAACTTTTCTCTAATAATTGCTTTGGATTGTGGTGTAAAGGCAATTGAAAAAGTAGCATACGCTTCTGAAAAAAATATTGATTTTATTATTTGTGATCATCACCGTCCGGGTAAAGAGTTACCTCAAGCCGTTGCTGTGTTAGACCCCAAACGTGAAGATTGTAGTTATCCCTATAAAGAGTTGTGTGGTTGCGGCGTGGGTTTTAAATTAATTCAAGCGCTTTCAGAAAAAAGAGATTTACATCTTGAAGATTTAATCTTGTACCTCGACTTAGTAGCTACCGCCATTGGTGCCGATATTGTACCCATTACCGGTGAAAATCGAGTGTTGGCTCATTATGGGTTAAAAGTAATAAACAGCAATCCTAGAGTTGGTTTTAAGGCTATTTTAAAACAAGTAAAGAAAGAAACACTCACCATTACCGATGTTGTTTTTATTATTGCTCCTAGAATTAATGCCGCCGGAAGAATGAAACACGGCAACCATGCCGTTACATTATTGACCGAAACCGATTTAAATCGCGCCGCAGAATATGCTTCGGAAATTGAACAATTTAACACAGATAGAAGAGATACTGATAAAAGCATAACAGAAGAAGCTTTACTTCAAATCACAAATAATAAAGAAGAAAAACGAAACACTACCGTTGTATATCATCATAATTGGCATAAAGGAGTCATAGGAATTGTAGCTTCACGTTTAACCGAAACCTATTACCGCCCAACACTCGTGTTTACCAAAAGTGGTGATAAGCTGGCTGCTTCTGCTCGCTCAGTAAAAGGATTTGATGTGTATAATGCGCTAGAAGGTTGTTCTGAATATATTGAGCAGTTTGGCGGTCACAAGTATGCAGCAGGATTAACATTGCACGAAAAAGACTTTGAAGCTTTTAAAAATGCGTTTGAAAAGGTCGTTTCAGAAACTATTGACCCAAAATTACTTCAACCCGAGCTTAAAGTAGATGCCGAAATAAATCTTGCTGAAATAACCCCAAAATTATACCGTCTTTTAAAGCAATTTGCACCTTTTGGACCGGGTAATATGACACCCGTATTTATGACGCAAGGATTGAAAGATACCGGCTGGGGAAAATGCGTGGGTGAAGATAAAACCCATTTACGCCTTACGGTTCAACAAAACAATTCACCTCAATTTGTATGCATTGGTTTTGGAATGGCAGATAAGCAAGATATTGCGTGTGCAGGAGTCCCATTTAAAGCTGCTTATGTGATAGACGAAAATGAATGGCAAGGTAAGGTGAGTTTGCAGCTTCGGTTAAAGGATATTAAAGGGTAAATTCTTTCAGCTCAAACGTATTACCATCAAAAACCCCATAGGTGTAATGGTTAATCCAATCTCCGAGGTTAAAATATGTTGAATGGTCTCCTACTTTTATTTCCATAGGTAAATGGCGGTGACCAAAAACAAAATAATCGTAGTGTTTAGTTTCTAGTTTTCGTTTGGCATATTGCGCCAGCCACTCATTTTCATCACCTAAAAACTGCTTATCTTCATCCCCAGAAATTAATTTGTTTTTTACAGAAAGGTGCTGAGCCAATCGCACACCTATATCTGGATGTAACCATCTAAACAACCATCGTGAAAATGGATTGATAAACACTTTTTTCATTCGTTTATAACCTTTATCTCCCGGTCCTTTTCCGTCACCATGACCAACAAAAAAACGTTTATTATTAAATTCAAATTCTTTGGGATTGTGATACACAGGGATGTTTAGCTCTTTTTCAAAATAACCGTGCATCCATAAATCGTGATTTCCTACGAAAAAGTGGATGGGTATTCCGCTATCCTTAATTTCGGCCAGCTTGCCTAATACCCGCACAAAACCTTTAGGGACAACGGTTTTATATTCAAACCAAAAGTCAAATAAATCACCTAACAAAAAAATTGCAGCTGCATCTTTTTTTACTTCATCGAGCCACGAAATAAACTTAAGTTCACGAGGTTTACTCGCTTCAGCAGTTGGTGCACCTAAATGATTATCGCTTGAAAAATAAATTTTTTTGCCTTCCGGTACTTGCATAAGGTAAAGATAGAAAAAAGAGTGTAGTGGCGGCTTAAGTGATTACAATTTTAATTATCGGCAGCATACCATTCTGCATAACTTGTTTCAGTTTCTTGTAGTTTAACCGCGTGTAGGTTTATATTTTCAGGCAGGCGTTTTTTTATTTTATCAGCAAAATCAATCACCATCATCTCGCTAGTGGGTTGATAATTTACTAAAAGAACATTATGACCTCGAGATTTCAATTCATTGGCCAACTCTACGTGAGGTGTGTTTTTATTGAAGACAGTTGCATGATCAAAAACGTCTACTATTTCTTCTTTTACAATCTTTTTAAGATCACCAAAATCGATTACCATCCCAAATTTTACGTGGTTATTATCTGCAATGGGGGTGCCAATTACTGTAACCGATAGTTTATAGCTGTGACCGTGTACATTTCTACATTTTCCATCATACCCATAAAGTGCGTGACCGGTTTCAAAAGAAAATTGTTTGGTAATCCTAATTTTACTCATATCTTATTTTATTCTGCAAAGATAGTAGTTTTAAACACATGAATTTTTCTGAAAAACATATGTGTTTCTGAAGTATATTTGCAAACTTTATTTTTTGAGCCTATAGCAATGGAAGAATTGTTTGAGCAGTTGGATTTTACCATTAATCCCGTTTTTGAAACCATAATTGAAGATATTCAGAAACAGAAATTTTCAATTGTAGATGGTTTTTTTTCAGCGGAAGAAGTTGTTCAACTTCGCGATTCTTTATTAGAAAAATACGAAGCTGACCGTTTTAAAAAATCTGCTATAGGTAATAGAGTCAATGAAGAAATTCACTCTGAAATTCGCGGAGATTTTATTCTATGGATTGACCAACTAAAAGCTTCACCTACCGAGCAATTATTCTTTAATAAAATTAACGAACTAGTTGAATACTTAAACAGAACGTGTTTTCTGGGCATTTTGCACAAAGAGTTTCACTATGCTGTATACCCAAAAGGAACTTTTTATGCAAAGCATCTAGACACGTTTCAAAATGATGATAGACGTAAGCTATCTGTGGTGTGCTATTTAAATGAAGCTAATTGGCCAAAAGAAAATGGTGGTGAGCTAAGTTTGTATCTAGATACTACTGAAGTACTAGATGTATTGCCGCTACCTTGCCGTGTAGTTATTTTTGAGAGTCAAGAGCTGGAGCACGAAGTGAAAGTAGTAAAAGCTGCTGAACGATACAGTATTACCGGCTGGTTAAAAAGCCGGTAATTATCTTTTTTTGTATTTGTTATTAATAACCACCACTACTACCAATATAGCAAGGATTAAAAACAATCCTGGACCGCCTAAAAATTTTAAAATGTCCATAAGCTAAGCTATTTAGTTCCAATATTTTATTTTTCTTTTTTCAATATATGCCGGTGTGAATTTTTTTGAATTAATATAATGCTCTTTCATATATACTGTCCTTTCTATCCAATTACCTGTTTTATCAAACTTATATTGATATTTTAATTCAGTATTAATTTTAGATTCAATAAATTCTTTCACATTGATTGGATTAAATTGTCTATCATATTCAGTTATATCACTTAATCTTTTTGATAAACCTGGGTAAATAATATAATGCTCTATTTTTGAAACCCTATCATTTTTCCATTCATACTTATTAAATATACCACCTTGGTTTGGATTGTTCGAAGTATACTCCATAAAATTTCCAATATCATTATACACAAAATGATTTACTAAAATAGTGTCTCCAGTCTGCTCTTCTTTTTGAAAACTCCATAACATTTTACTTTGTTCATTAAATTTATACGTAGTAAATACGTTAATTGTGTCATTATTTTCAATAGAAATATATTTAGTTATATAGTCTTCATCATTGTAAAATAAGGTAAATTGCTGATTAAGAGTACCATTTACAAAATAAGATTTTTTAGTAATATTATTAATAGTATCGTTAACTAATAATTGGACTATCCTTCTATTTCTTGATGGATTTTTAAAAGTATATTTTAAAAGATACCCATTATTGTCATATTTATAATTCTCTTTTTGCAATGTTTGCCCAGAATCATCAAAATATTCAATTTCTTTAATTGCTCCAAAATCTGTAAAAATTTCTTTAAAAATTAATTTAGATTTACCCTCTTGATTCGAATTTTGAAAAATTGTTTTATACTTTTTAATCTCTTTAACTTCACCATATAAATTTCTTTCATCCCAAGCATTTTTGAAATTAATATAAGAGGGTTTTAAATCCTTATTAACAATATCAGTATTATTTTCACAACTAATTATTAGAAATGTAAAAAAAAGTAAATAGAAGTATCTCATAAAGAATTTTAGTAAAACTACAATTATACTTCTTTATTTAAATATTTTCTTCTGAATTTTATCACCAAGCCACCGGCTCGTATTAACATCCAAACAAAAAAGGCGATCCAAATAGCATGTAATTTCAGTCCAAAATAATCTGAAATAAGCAACACAGGTGTAAAGCCTAAAAATGTAGCAACCAATAACAAATTGCGCAAGTATTTTGCTTCGCCCAAACCTTTAAAAATTCCGTCAAACATAAATGCGATTGCGTTAACGGGTTGCATTAATAAAACAATCCAAAACACCGAACTGAACAACACCAACACTGTGGCTTCTTTATTAAAAAGCAGGCCAATCTCGTCATATACCAAGGCACAACCAGCCATTAAGATTATAGCAATCAAAATAGCGTATTTACTTATTTTTTTACTTAAAACCCACAGTGATTTATAATCTTTAGCTCCCAACAATTTACCACCAATAGCATTACCGGCATTGGCATACCCATCAATAAAGAAGCTAAAAAACAACCAAATATTCATTAAAATACTCTGTGCGGCGATGTAGTTTTTTCCATAATCGGTGGCGTAGGCATTTGCCAAATAGATTGCAAAGTTAAGTGCTGCTGTTCGCACAAAAAGATTGGCAGCCATTAACAAAAGAGGTTTAAGTTTTGGGTTTATGTTGAAACTTAGTTTTAAATGAAACGGCGTTTTTTTCCAGAAAAACCACAATGCCATTAATAGCATTACACTCTGCGCTGCCAGACTCGCATACGCAGCACCTTTTAAATGAAGCGGCGGGATGACACCTTCTACACCATAAACCAAGAGATAATCCAAAACTACATTTACCAATGCACCGGTAAGGCTGCACTTCATAGCCCAATACGTGTTTTGCAGCCCTCTAAAAATTCCGAAGATTGCAAATGTAATGAGTGTTAATGGGTAGCCTATAGCTCTTATACGATAATAATCAACCGAGTAGTTTAAAATAAGCCCCTCTGCATTGTAAAGACCAAAAATAGCTTCAGCAAAAAAAGCTGTACTTCCGTAAATTAAAAGACTTAATATTAAATTAAAACCTATTGCTTGTGGGATTAGCGTTTTTACAGCGTGTAACCTATTGGCTCCCAAATGCTGTGAAACAATTGCCGAAATAGCAGTTTTTGTTTGAGCTACGATCCAGATAATTGCAGATAAAAACGAACCTACCAATCCGGCTGCAGCCAAAGCTTCAACCGAGTGCTCTTCAACATTTCCAATCACGGCAATATCGGTTAATGAAATAAGCGGCTCGGCAATACCGGCTATAATTGCAGGAACAGCTATCTTATTTATGCTCTTAAAACTTACTTGCGTGCTCAAAGAAAAGTTTTTTAAGTAAACAAAAGTAGTAGTCTACTGCTTAAAAGACTAATTCATAACAATAAAAAGGATGCTTACTTTGTTTCGGGAAATAAATAGATTCTAGTTTTTGATAGCCTCGTGTTTCATAAAACTTTTGGTTACGCTTATTTTGACTAAATGTGTCTAAGCGAACAGAAACTGCATTGTTTTTTTGGGCTGTTTCTTCGGCAAAATTCATCAATTGCTTTGCATATCCTTGATGCTGATATTCTGGATGTACTGCCAATCGGTGTATATAAATATTATTACCATCTTCTGTAAGCCAAGTAACATCATTGTATTCTTCATCTTTTAAGGTAGAAATAACAATGCTTCCTATAATGTTTTCTGAATTAACTAATACGTACAATTCACCTCTTTGGAAATCTTTTTCAAAAGCTTCTTTTGTTGGATAATGTTCATTCCATTGAAAAATTTTTTCCGAATTCATTTTTAAAGCACAAGCACGTGTTATTGTTATGATTGCATCAATTTCTGAAATGTTAGCTTTCCGAATCATTTTTGTAAACTAGTTTCTTTATATTTTTTAAAGGTAAATATGAATAAAAAAGTAGTATTTTAGCACTTAAATTATGGGGGATTAGCTCAGCTGGCTAGAGCGTTTGGCTGGCAGCCAAAAGGTCATCGGTTCGACTCCGATATTCTCCACAAACCACCGAAAACTCGGTGGTTTTTTTATTTTAAAAAATTGATTGTAGTTTTCACTACCTTTTCGAGGTCTTTGGGTAGTGTGTTTTCTTCCCAAGGGTGTTTGGCTCCAAAAACGTGATTGGCTTCATCAATTAATTTTAAAACACTTTTTGAATTCCATGTATGAAGTGATTTTGCTTCTTCTACAGAAACGGTAGGATCATTACTTCCGTGGATTATAAGATATGGTTTTGTTAATTGTTCTGCCGCTCGTTTTATGGTAAGACGATCTTCATTTGCTTTAAAGTCTTTATAAAACTGAAAGTTGTGAGGCATCTGTTGTTTTGTTCGGCCGTTTTGAACATATTTTACACCTGTTTTCTCCCAGTCTTTAAACTCGTCTGTACCTTCTTTAAACCTACTTTTATAATCACTTACGCCAGCCCAAGTGATAACATTTTTTATGTTACTGTTTTCTTCGGCTTTAATTAAGGCAATTCCTCCTCCGCGACTATGACCAATGAGAGAAATAGTGTTTACATCTGCTTCTAGCATATAATGCTTTGTGGTTGCCATAAAGGCGATAATTGTTTCTAGATCGTCTAGCTCTTTGGTATAATTATTTTCAGAAAATGCTTCTAAATCTGGAAAATCTATAGGCTCATCAACGGTACCACCATTATGTGAAAAATTAAATTTTAAGAAGAAAAATCCTGCTTTGGCAAATGCTTCGGCAACTAAATGCCAAGCTCCCCAATCTTTAAAGCCTTTATAACCGTGACAAAAAATGACAATAGGTTTTGGTTTTTGATTTTCATTGTAATACAGGTCATAAATAATTGGCTTTTTGTTTTCTCTGTGTAGTATTTTGTTTTCTTCTATCTTCATTGTATCTCTTTTTCAGTAAACGGAATTTCTTTATTACAAATCTCAAGAATTAGTTTTTTGAGCTCTTCTGTAAAAGTTTGTAGCGTTTCTTGGGTGATAAGTTGATTTTTGGGTGCTCTGGGTTTTTCTTTTTGCCCAAATTTTAAAAAACCACTGTTTAAATTTTTAAATGAAATTATTCCTGCTTCGGCATTAACAACAGGTGTTTTATTGTTTATCATCAAGGAATACGCAAGTACTTGAAATGCTTTACTGTAATTATAATCTTCAATAAGTTCTTCCCAATCAATAATTTCAACATCACGTTGAGCTACTTTTCCGGTTTTGTAATCTATTATACGCAATTGACCATTATATTCGTCTACACGGTCTACTTTTCCTTTAATTTTTACCGGAAATGGAATGTTTGAAATGGGTACATTGACATCAAGGTTATTTTCTATACCAATAATTTTAATTGAATTTCCTTTTTCAATCTCAGCTAGTTCAAAATGTAAGAAGTTTTCTATATATCGTTTTGCCACTTCAAAAATGATAAGGTTTTTTCCTTTATTAAAGGTGCCTCCTTTAAAAGATAGTTCAAATTGTTTGCTAACTTCTTTATCAATTTGTGGTTTTAAACCTTTTATTTTTTCTGAAGTGAGAAATGTGCCTTCAAATGGTTTGTAAAATGTTTCTAATGTATCGTGAACTATTGTCCCTAGTGTATTGGCAGCAACAGTTTCTTCAACTTCATCAAATTCAGAAAGTCGTAAAATTTTCTGAAAATAAAAATCAATTGGATTGCGAATGTAACTGCTAAGTGCCGAGGGTGAAAAACCTTGCTCTGCTATTTCTTGTAAACGCTTCATAACCGCATCGGTTTTCTGTATTTTTTTAAGTGACTGAACTACCGGAGTAATTTTGGGAGAAAGCACCGTTTTTGAAATAGTGTGATTGGCTTGTTTTTCAATCTCGAGTTGCATTAAAAACCTACTCTTCTCACCTGTATTAATTCCTTCTGAAAAGTTATTATACAACAATGTAACCTCTTTTGCTCGTTGCAGCATATGATAAAAATGGTAGGTATAAATTGCATCCTTTTCGGTATATAAAGGTAGGTTGAATTCTTTTTTTAAATCGTAGGTAATAAATGAAGCGTTTGACTTTCCGGTAGGTAAAACCCCTTCGTTCACCGAGGTTACAATAATATTTTCAAAATCTAGCACACGGGTTTCCAGAACTCCCATTATTTGCAATCCTTCATACGCGTCTCCTTCAAAGTCTAGTGAAGTAGTTGCAATTAACTCGGTAAATAGCCCTTGTACTGTCTTTATTGAGTTAAGGTGTGAATAGGTGTTATTTAAAGCCTCAATCTCTGTAAATACTTTGTGTAGTTGATATAAAACCACGCGTTCTATCGGGTTTTCTTGAAACTTGTTTTTCAAAGTATCTAACAGCGTTAAACATACTGACACTGCTTTTTTACTATCATCATTCCAATAGTCAAATAACCACGTTAACACCTCCCTATCACCATTTGATGCAAAATCAAGTAACTCGTTAATGGTAAAATGTGTTTTGTTTTCTTTACCAATATGTGAAACTACTTGTGAGCCACTAACGAGTAATGTAGTACCAATAGGATGATTGATAAGCTCTAGAACATCTTTATAGTATAATGTTTCTGAAGCATTTATATGAAAGGACAGCAGAAGCTCAAAAAACAGCGTAGCGGGAAAGTTTTTAAGCACAGTTCCCATTGTAACGTTAACCGATGTCACGTTGTCTGGTAACGAGCTGAGGACTGGTATTAATAAATTCTCATCTGCTAATACTACAGCAGTATTATGTAGCTTTTTTGGTGAATAAGACGCTAAAAGTTGCCCTACATATTTTGCTTGAACAATGTTCTTTTGAGCCTCAACAATTTGAATGGTTTTTTGTTGACCAAAATAATTTGAAACGCCCAAAGGTTTATTTTTTTCAAAATAAGGCCATTGTTTTAAATATCTTCGTATAAACAATGAAGCACTGTGTTTCGTATTATTGAGTAATGTAGTGTCTAGATCCCAATAAACTTCACTATTGCCTGCATGTAATAATTTTTGAATAATATGCTGTTCGGCTGAGTTAAGAGCATTAAAACCAATAAATGCATACCTACCATTTGAATGATCCGTTATGTAATCATCAATTTTTTCTGAAGCAACCCGGTATACCAATCCTTGATAACCAATAGAGTCCTCAATTAAAATGTTTTTTAATGCCGAATAAAAATCTAGGAGACTGTTCCAAAATTTAAGATAATTTTGAATGAGTTCTGTTTTTTCTTCTTTTAGATTCCATCGTTCCATGGATTTTATACTTCCTAGGTAATTGAAGAAATCTTTTGGGTTTACAAGGTATCTATCTATTTCATTAAAGTCATTTAAAAGAGTAACAGCCCAAGAATTGAAACTTTCAAAATCTTCTTTTTGAGTAAATGATTTCGTGTTTAAATAAACGCTATAACTCTTAAAAAGTAATTCGGTGTTATTAATTATAGTAAGATCTGAAACGTCTTGAATAAATTCTTCAATACTTACTATTTTGGGCAAAAAAGAAGTTGTGACTGCATGTTTACTAATGAAGTTTTTAAAAAAGCCTCCTGCTCTTTTACTTGGAAAGATAAGGGTAAGCTTAGATAAATCTGTATGCTTTTGTTGTAGTGTAAATAAGGTATCTTCTAGAAAAGTTTGCATACCTTAAAAATAAGAAACGCCCCCGATTTACGGAGGCGTTTCTGTTATTTATTTAATGAAATTTATTTCATTATTATTTGTCTCTGTTTTTGTTAAGAGAGATCTCAACACGTCTGTTTTGCTGTCTTCCAGCAGCAGTGTTGTTAGTAGCAACTGGTCTTTCTTCTCCATAACCTTCAGAAGTTAATCTGTTAGCTGGCATACCAATTGTTGTTAAGTAGTTCATAACTGAAGCTGCTCTTTCTTTAGATAACTTCATGTTGTATGAATCACTACCTCTACTATCTGTGTGACCTTCAATGTGGAATACAGTGTTTGGATATTCTTTCATAATATCTGCAATACTCTGTAGTGCACCGTAAGATTCTTGACGGATTGAAGCTTTGTCGTAGTCAAATAAGATTGTTTTAGAGTACTCGTTGATTTCTTTAATAACCTCAACAGTTACTTCTGGACAACCGTTATTAGCAACAGTTCCGGCAACGTCTGGACATTGATCGTCTTTGTCTAATACTCCGTCACCATCTCTATCTTCGTAAGGACAACCGTTGTTAGCAGCAGGACCAGCTTCGTTAGGACACTCATCATCTGCATCAGTTATTCCATCACCGTCAGCATCAGGACATCCATTTAATTCTGGAAGACCAGCAACTGTAGGACAGTTATCTTGTGGATCAGCGATACCATCACCGTCAGTATCAGGACAACCGTTGAATTCAGCTAAACCAGCAGTTTCTGGACAAGCGTCATTTCTGTCTTCGATACCGTCACCGTCAGTGTCAGGACATCCGTTGAATTCTGGAAGACCAGGAGTCTCTGGACATTCGTCTTCTTGATCGTAGATTCCGTCACCGTCAGTGTCTTTACCACCAAATTTAAACACAACACCTGCAGAGTGCTGGAAGTGTTTTACTCCGTAATTATCTTCAAATGCGTGCTTATAAGTAGACTGTAGGTTTAATGCTAAATTTTCAGCTAACCAGATTCTAACACTTGCTAAACCGTTAGCAGTACCAAACCCGATATCATCAACCCAAGTGTAACCACCACCAACACCAAGAGATGGATCAAACCATCCACCAGGTCCGTTGATTAGGTCTCTAAAGCTATATCTAATTTCACCATCAGCACCGTAGTAACTTAAGTCATCTACGCGTACATCACCAACTTTATCAATTTTGTTAATAGTACCAACTGCTGAGAAAGTAAATCCGCTACCAATGTATCGGCTTACAGCAATTTTTGATACTGAAGGTAAAATACTCCAGTGATCTTCTACATTAAAATATTCGTCAAAAAGCTCACCTCTCATTGGGGAAGCTACAGATTGGCCATCCTCAAGACCTACTGGATAGACGTCAACAGCATTGACACCAATCTCAAAAGCCCAAGGGTTGTTTTCGTCTTGTGCGTTCGCTACGCCAATACCTAAAAATAGCACGGCAGCAACTAATAAACTGTTAAGATGTTTCATATTCGATTGTTTAATTTTTAAGTGTTAATTAGAGCAAAAGTAAGTTGTTAAAACTTATAAACAAAGTCAAATCTATTAAAATTTTCCCAATTACAACGTCTTTGGTGCTCAAAATTAATTTATTCAGTTTCAATAATATTAAGTTTTTTACCCACTTTAATAAAAGCTGCAATTGCCTGATCTAATTGATTAACTGTGTGTGCAGCAGATAGTTGAACCCTTATTCTTGCTTTGCCTTTTGGCACAACAGGGAAGAAAAAACCAATAACATAGATTCCTTCCTCTAATAGCATATCTGCCATATCTTGAGATAACTTTGCATCATATAACATTACCGGAACAATAGCCGAATCACCATCAATAATATCAAAACCTGCTTTTTTTATTCCATTTTTAAAGTATGCAGTATTCTTTTCTAGCTTGTCTCTTAATCTGGTATCTGTTGCCAGCATATCAAAAACCTTAATAGATGCACCCACAATAGCAGGAGCCAATGAGTTTGAAAACAAATAAGGACGTGATCGCTGACGAAGCATTTCTATAATTTCTTTTTTACCGGTTGTGTAACCCCCCATAGCACCACCTAAAGCTTTACCTAGCGTACCGGTTATAATATCTACACGGTCCATTACTCCTTTTTCTTCTAGAGTCCCTCTACCGGTTTTTCCTATAAAACCTGTAGCGTGACATTCATCAATCATAACCAAGGCGTCGTGTTTATCTGCCAAATCGCAAATTTTATCTAACGGAGCCACTAAACCATCCATAGAAAACACTCCGTCTGTAACAATAATCTTGAATCGTGCTCCATTTTCATTAGCAGCAATTAATTGCTTTTCCAGATCTTCCATATTATTGTTTTCATATCGGTACCTAGCAGCTTTACACAACCTAACTCCATCAATAATAGATGCGTGATTTAATGAATCTGAAATTATTGCATCTTCTTTTGTCAATAAAGGTTCAAAAACACCACCATTGGCATCAAAGCAAGCAGCATACAGTATTGTATCTTCAGTTTGGTAAAAATCTGCTATTTTTTGTTCTAATTCTTTGTGAATATCTTGTGTACCACATATAAATCGAACTGACGACATCCCAAAGCCATGAGTATCCATAGCGTCTTTGGCTGCTTGAATAACCTCCGGATGTGATGAAAGACCCAAATAATTATTGGCACAAAAATTAATAACTTCTTGCCCCGTTGATATTTTAATTGCAGCGTCTTGAGGCGTGGTTATAATGCGCTCTTTTTTAAATAATCCTTCGTTTTTTATTTCCTGAAGCTCCTCTTGCAGGTGTTCTTTAATTTTTCCGTACATATCGTTTATTTTATTTCTGAAACAAAGTTAAGTTTTATTTATAAGTATTCCTTTTTCTGAAGTGTAAACCAATATTTTTTCGGCAATTTTAAAGTTCATTTCTGAAAGTGCAGAAGCATATCTTTGTATTTGCGATACGTGTTTTTCAGATTGCCCTCCTGTTTTATAGTCTATGACGGTCACACTTCCGTCGGGATGAAAATTTAAACGATCGGGCCGCAATATAGTTCCTTCAGAAGTAATTAAGTCACGTTCGTTTTCTACCCTTTCAGAGTGCTGAAATAGATGTTTTAAGTCTTCATTATTTATTAAAGATTGTATCGCTTGTTTTAAATTTTCAAAATCTTCTTGCGATACTATGGCTCTTTTTTTCAATGTACTTAATACCGCTTTTGCATCATCTTCATAATAGATTTCTGCCATTGTATCGTGAAAGAGGTTTCCGCTTAATATCGCTGCTTCTTTTTCGGTGTCCCAAAGCAAGGCTTCTTTGGTAACAATTTTTAATTTGGTAGTTGTTAATGAAGTATTTATATATTTAGGTGTAACGGCTTGTAAGATTGTCTTTTGGGGTTCTTTTTTGAGTGTATTCCCAAATTGATATTTTGATTCTTCATCACTCCATAGTTGTTGTTTCTTTAAATATTCAACAAAAAATTGAGCAAAATTGCTGGGCGAATCTTTTACAGTGGTTGGTTTTTCTGAAAAAATATACAATTGTTCAACGGCTCTTGTCATAGTAACATAGAGCAAGTTTAAGTTATCAAGTTCTAATGTTTTTCTGCGTTCTGCGTGCAAAATGGCGCCTTCTTCACCAAAATTTGCTACCTCATTGTTAAAGTTTATTCGCACCTCATCAAAGCCAGAAGTGTTTTGTGGCGCAGCAAACCAAGTTTTGGCGTCCTTTTCATTATAAATATTTGTTTCGGCGAAAGGATAAAGTACCACCGGAAATTCTAATCCTTTTGCTTTATGAATGGTCATTAGCCTAACAGCGCCTATTGTTTCGGCAGCTGCAACTGAGGCTTTTTCCTTTTTGGTTTCCCAGTACTCTAAAAATGCTGTTTTTGAAGAAAGTGGTTGCTGCTCAAACTCATATACCAAATCCATAAAACCAAAGAGATAGGCGTCTGCTTTCTCTTGTAGGTTTAATTGACTAATGCAATACTCAAAGGTCTCGTATAGCGATACTTTATGTATATACAAGGGATCAAAATGTATAGTGTGTTTGGCCAAATTTTCTTTAAATTGAATTGCATCTTGATGTAAAAAAGAACTGAAAAATGTATGCTTTTCTTCAGAAATTGTATTGTTTTCATAAATAAAGTTCAACGCACTAATTTTTGCTTCTTCATTATCTGTATGCAAACAATACATTAATAAATGAAGCAATCCCTGCACCAGCTCTGAAGATTGAAGCAATAATGTTTCAGATGAAATAATCGAGACTCCGTTTTCCATCAAATAATTGCCTAAAGCTATCCCTTCTTTTTTTCGGCGTGTTAATACACAAATATCTTGTTCTTGATACCCATCACGTTTTAAGGCTTCAATTGTCTGAAGTATTAACTGTGCGTAGGTTTCTTCTTTTTCTGCAGCTGTTTGTTTTTCAATAAATTCAATTTGAACAAACCCGCCTTCTTTTGAGTTTTGGTTCTGTTTATTTCCTATTTCGTACATTTTTTGATGGGTAGCATTCCCGAAATAGGAGGATAAAAATGTAAAGAATGAATTATTAAAATTGATTATTTCTGCGCAACTTCTATAATTGGTATCTAACGTTTCAATCGTGGGTTCTGAAACTGCAAACGGCGTTTTTCCTTCATACAGATGCATAAATTGTTCTGGTAAGCCACCTCGCCATCGATAAATTGACTGTTTTGCATCACCAACTAACAACAAGGAGCCTGTTTCTTGATTTTCCAATTGCTGGGACAATGCATTCTCTATCAACGGAATTAAATTTTCCCATTGCAATTTTGATGTGTCTTGAAATTCGTCAATAAAATAGTGCCGATATTTTTCACCCAAACGCTCATAAATAAAAGGAGCAGGTTGATTTTTTATTTCTTTATTGATAATTGAATTAAATTCGGAAATAGGTAAGATATTTTTCTCTTCTTTAATCGTTTCAATTTCCTGCTGCACCAAATTTATAACTGAAAGCGGAGTGAGGTTTTTTATAATATTTTCAAGCAATATTTTTTTGTAATATAAAGCCTTACTGACTTCAAACGAATTTTTAAAAATAGAAGAAAGCCCATCCATAACAGCTTTCACTGAATCATCAGTCGATTTGGTGTATAAAGGTTCTTCATTAACAACACTTTCCTGCCATTTGGTTTCAAAATTAATACTTGTAGCACCATTAGCTAATTTCGTGAAATGATCATAAAAACTTCCTCTTGAAAAGCTAGACCTATCAAGGCCATTACTACTTACTACTTCAAAAAGAGAATTGGTAACTGCAATTAATTCGTTTTTTGTTTTTTCTAAGATTACATAGAGTGTTTTTCTAAAAGAAAGGAAATCATCCAGTGATCGCTGTTTAAGTTTTCCAACATGATTAGATTCATTTTCAGAAAATAGCAAGGAAGAAGCCTTGGTGATATCACGAGCAATATCCCACGATTTATCATCGTCGGCTTTCTCGAGGGCAAACTCTAGAAGTATGTTGGTTGTCTTTGTATCTTCGCCAGCTTTACTAATTAATCGATCAACAGCTTCGGTTAATAATTGATCTGTATCTAAGGTCACTTCAAAATTTGATGACAGTTTTAAGTCTCTAGCAAAAGTGCGTAGCAGTTGGTGGTTAAATCGATCAATGGTTTCAACACTAAATGCTGAATAATGGTGCAATAAATGAGTAAGAATGCTTTTAGATTTTTTCTGAAGTGTATCTAGAGTTAATCCAGTTTCAGAAGAAAGCATCTTCATCATTTCAGATGGTTTTTCTACAGATTCTTCTTTAGAAAATGTAACCAAGTTTGAAACGATGCGCTGTTTCATTTCAGCTACCGCTTTATTGGTAAAGGTAATTGCAAGTAAGTTTTTATAACTGCCTTCAGATTGTGAACGTAAAAGACGTAGAAGATACTCTTTTACAAGGGTAAAGGTTTTCCCGCTTCCGGCAGAAGCATTGTAAATAGTGAATGGTGTGTTGGTAATCAATCTATTTTTGGTTAAAAGTAATGAAACCCTATTTGATAGGCACAAAATATAAATTTAATCTATAGAGCTATAAAATCTTATAAATTTTATAACATAAATTAAGCCTTCTTCTGCGTACCTTTGAGATTGAACATAACAAAAAAAATATAATTAACTAAAAACAAAATAATTATGGCTTTCGAATTACCGAAATTACAGTATGCATTTGATGCTTTAGAACCACATATTGATGCCAAAACAATGGAGATTCACCATGATAAACATCATAAAGGATATACAGATAAATTAAACAACGCTATTGAAGGTACCGATCAAGAAGGGAAAACAATTGAAAACATATTGACCAACCTTGATATGGATAACAAAGCCGTGCGTAACAACGGTGGAGGATTCTACAATCACAAATTGTTCTGGGAAATTATGTCGCCAAATGGTGGCGGAAAGCCCTCAGGTGCATTAGCCGATGCTATCAATAGTGCTTACGGAAGTTTTGAAGACTTTAAAGAAAAATTCTCAACTGCAGCAAAAGGTCAATTTGGATCTGGATGGGCTTGGCTTTGTGTACACGAAGGAGGAAAAGTAGAAGTTTGCTCTACACCAAATCAAGACAATCCATTAATGCCTGAAGTAGGTTGCGGCGGAACACCAATTTTAGGTCTTGATGTTTGGGAACACGCATATTACTTAAACTACCAAAACAGACGACCTGATTATGTTAATGCATTCTTCAATGTGATTGATTGGGAAGAAGTATCAAAAAGATATGAGCAGAATAAGTAGTCTGTTTTGAAAAAATAATTTTAGAAAAAAGCTCTCAATTTATGAGGGCTTTTTTTTTGGCTATTCGCATCACATTTACACATAAAAAAAGGCGAACTAGCGTTCACCTTTTTTTGCCCCAAATCTACCATGAACTTAACCTACTTATGCTATGGTATAATTCAAATATAGAATTTTAATCAGTTAAGCTTATAACTTTTAGATTAACGGCTTTATTTTTCGATAAAATGCAATTTTATTGCTGTAATTTCTTTCAGAACACTATGTAGTTGTGAATAAATTATTAAATAGACAATAAATAATGAAATACACTGACTAATAGTCTATTAGTGTTTCTTAAATGTTATCTAAATGTAAATTTAATGTTAACTAATTAATTTTTTCATATATTTGGTGCTATGTAAAAATGATGTATTATGAAGAATGAAGAAAATAAATATTATGTTCTGAAGGTAAAATATACCGTTCAGGAAATCTCTGGTGGAAAAAGAAAAGGTAAAAAATCAATTCAAAAAAGAAAGAAAAAGTATTTAGTTAATAATATTGAATCTTTAGATACCAAATTAAAAGATATTGAATACACCTTAACCGAGGTTGAACCATCAAAGTCTAGAAATCTATTTATGATTTTTAAAGATTACTTGGTTAAATTTGGGTCAAACTGTAATAGTACCTATCACAGAATGCTCCGTATTTAATCTTAAATACGTTGATATAATTAAAAAAAGGTGAACTAGCGTTCACCTTTTTTTGCCCCAAATCTTACCATAAACTTAACCTACTTATGCTATGGTATAGACCAAATATATAATAAACTTCAATTTAACCTTAAGGCTTTTCCTACTTTTGGACAAACTGTTTTATAAATTCGATTAACTGCTTGAATTTTAGTTATTTCAATTTTTAATAAGCTCGTTCTGGATTTCCTTCATAAAAGTGAACGTACGCTTTATTTACAACTCGCTTACCACCATCGGTAGGATAGTTACCTGTAAAATACCAATCTCCTAAGTTTTTTGGACAGGCTTTGTGCAAATCTTCTACAGATTGAAATATTAATTTTACGTCTGCATTAATGTTTTCATCACTTATAATTTCAGCAATTTTATCTGAAATTTCTTGATCACTAAAAGGAGCATATAAGTCCTTAACGTGATTAACTACATCTTTATCTGCTAGCTCTAGCTGCTTTTTACATTTATGGTATATTTCTTCAACAATATCATAAGTTCCTCGTTCTTTGTGAAGCGCTAATGCAGCTTGAAACGCTACAAGGTCTTCTAGCCGAGCCATATCAATACCATAACAATCTGGATAGCGTATTTGTGGAGCAGATGAAACTACAACAATTTGTTTAGGCTCAAGCCTATCAAGCATTTTTAAAATACTCTTTTTAAGTGTTGTTCCTCTTACTATACTATCATCAATAATCACGAGATTATCTGTAGGTTTTACAACACCGTAGGTTACATCATAGACGTGAGCTACAAGGTCATCACGGCTACTATCTTCTGTAATAAATGTGCGAAGTTTTACATCTTTAATCGCAATTTTTTCGGTGCGAATTTTATGTTGCTGTATCTGCTGAAGCCTTTCTGTGGTTAAATTTCCTTCTTCTTCAAGAATTGCCTCATTTTTTTGTTTATTCAGCTCGTTTTGAGCCGCGTCTAGCATTCCGTAGAAAGAAGTTTCAGCTGTGTTGGGAATAAAAGAAAACACTGTGTTTTCTGTATCATGGTTTATTTCTTTTAAAACCTTTGGCATTACTAAACGTCCTAGCTCTTTTCTCTCTTCATATATTTCGGCATCACTTCCACGAGAGAAATAAATACGTTCAAAAGAGCAAGATTTGCGCTCTAAGGGTTTCAAAATTTGTTTTTCTGAAAGGCTTCCGTCCTTTTTGATAATAATGGCATGACCGGGTTCAATTTCAGTAATAGATTCAAATGGCACATTAAAAACTGTTTGTATCGCTGGTCGTTCTGATGCTACTACAATCACCTCATCATCTTGATAATAATATGCGGGTCTTATTCCTGCGGGATCTCTTAAAACAAAAGAATCTCCGTGACCTAGCATTCCTGCCATAGCATAGCCTCCGTCCCAGTCTCTAGCAGATTTTTTTAATATTTTTTCTACTTTCAAGTTTTGAACAATAAATGGAGACGCTTCCAGCTTGTTCATTCCTGCCTTTTTGGCTTTTTTGTATAGTTTTCTTACTCCTTCATCAAGAAAATGACCTATTTTTTCCATAACGGTAATAGTGTCTGCTTTTTCTTTAGGATGCATACCAAGCTTTATCAAGTTGTTAAACTGCTCGGTAGTATTGGTCATATTAAAATTACCTGCAATAATTAAATTACGGTGCATCCAGTTATTTTGACGAAGAAATGGATGAACATTTTCTACGCTATTTATACCAAAGGTTCCATACCGAACGTGACCTAAAAACAATTCGCCTATATAAGGGATGTTTTTCTTTTGAGCAGCAACATCATCTTTATATTCTGGGTGTGCTTCAAATGTCTCGTTAATGCGCCCATTGATTTGTGCAAAAATATCTTGTATGGGTTGAGATTTGTTGGATCGCACTCTGCTTATGTATCGTTCTCCGGGAGCAACGTCTAGCTTAATGCTAGCAAACCCAGCACCATCTTGGCCTCTGTTATGTTGCTTTTCCATCATTAGGTACATTTTATTTACTCCATAAAAGGCTGTACCGTATTTTTCTTTGTAATATTCAAGCGGTTTCAGCAATCGTACCATTGCTATTCCACATTCGTGTTTTAACGCGTCGCTCATGTTATTCTGAAATATTAATTCAATTAAAAACGCCCCGAAAACTTCAGGGCGTATTATTACGTTAATTCTATATCAAATTGTGTAAGGTTTTGAAATTGTTTCAAACGCTTATGCACTTCTTTTTTTGTTAAGTTTTCTAGTCTTTCTGTGCCAAATTTTTCTACACAAAATGATGCTAAAGTAGAGCCATAGATAATGGCGTTTTTCATGTTTTCAAAACTGTAATCTCCTGTTTTTGCCAGATAACCCGTAAAACCTCCTGCAAAGGTATCTCCGGCTCCTGTAGGATCAAAAACTTCTTCTAGAGGCAAGGCTGGAGCAAAGAATATGTCATCTTCATGAAACAACAAGGCTCCGTGTTCTCCTTTTTTTATGACAATGTAAGAGGGTCCCATTTCACGTATCTTTTGAGCAGCCACTACTAATGAATACTCTCCAGTCAATTGTCTTGCTTCTTCATCGTTAATTGTCACTACATCAACTTTACCAATAACTTGTTTTAGCTCGTCTAAAGTATTATCCATCCAAAAATTCATGGTGTCTAGTACAATTAATTTTGGGGCTTTCATTTGTTCAATCACACTCAGTTGGACGAGCGGATGAAGGTTTCCTAACATCACAACCTCTGCATCTTTGTAGTTTTCTGGTACTTTTGGATTGAAATTTTCAAGTACATTCAACTCGGTTGCCAATGTATCACGTGAATTCATATCATTACGATATTTTCCACTCCAAAAAAATGTTTTTCCTTCTTTTATAATTTCTAAACCAGAAACATCTAGATTGTTGTTTTTAAGTAAAGCAATATATTTTTCCGGAAAATCACCTCCAACAACTGAAACAATTGCTCCATCTGCATTAAATTGACTTGCAGCCAATCCTATATATGTTGCGGCTCCACCTAAAATTTTATCTGTTTTTCCAAATGGTGTTTCAATAGCATCAAAAGCAACAGTACCAACAATAACAAGTTTACTCATAAATGGGTTTTAAATTGAGGGTGCAAATTTAGCGAAATATTTTGGAAATATGACTCATTTTGATTGAGTGTAATTAATTTGTAATGAACTGATAATTACTTTGTTTCTATTGCGCCTTCACTCTCTAAAAAAATACTCAACGACACATTCTAGACTCTAGTCGAGTATATTGAGTCATTTATCGATATTATTTAATAGTAGCTAATGCTTTTCTTACAATTGCATTCAAAAGGTATAATAAGGTATAATTATGAAACCAAAAACTCTATTCTACTGTGCTTTATGTTGCTTTTTTGCATGGTCTTCCATGCAGGCTCAGGTTGGTATTGGTACTACAGATCCCAATGCCGAACTCGAGATTGAAACAACAAATACAGGAATACCTGCTTTACAATTAAATCCTCAATCCTCTTCTAACGGAACCGAAACGGGACAGTTGGCCGTAATTGGTGATAAATTATATATGTTTGATAACACAAGAAAGAAATGGTTGAGTACCGAAACTGTGCCAATCACATTCTCAAGAACTAATAGCCTTAGCGCAGCAACGTTACGTTGTGCCGGAAATGTAACACAAATAAATAGTGGCCCCATTATGCCTTTTGATGGCACAGTGGTTGCCATAACCGGAAACTCAAACAACAACTCTAGTTCATCAAACCCTTCAAAAGAATTTGACTTACGAATAAGAAATGGTTCTTCAACAAACACTACTGTAGATTTTAACCTTTCAAACTACACAATAGTTGATACCACTCAAAATGTTGACTTTTCAGCAGGAGAGCATTTTACAGTAAGAACACTTGATCTTGACGGTTCTGGCGATACGGTAAACAACCCCACTGTTACAATTTGGATAAAATGGCGTGGGTAAATAATTATTTTCTTCCAAAGTCTGCCGGAATTTCTCCCCAAGCTTTGGTTTCCCATTTTACAACTTTGGTTGTGTAGTTATTGGTTTTTAACCAAGTTTCAGCACGCTGCACAAGTTCATATAAATTTTTATTATGAACTCCCCACTTTAACTTTGTATTGCATTTTTTTCGTCGTACCCAACCCATAGCAATTTTGCTATCACTATATATAATGCGGTCACTTCCTATTTTTTTTAAATAAGCTAAACCGTGAACCAAAGCTAAAAATTCCCCTACATTGTTGGTACCTTGTTGAAAAGGACCTTGATGAAACAATTGCTTATGAGTTTGGGTGTCAACCCCACGATATTCCATTTTTCCCGGGTTACCGCTTGATGCAGCATCTACGGCTATAGAATATAGATTAGGCTCTCCTATTTTTTGTAATTGTTCTTTAGTGAGAGTTTTCTTTTTTGAAGCACCTTTACCCTTATAGTCTTTATAATCTTTGCTATATGCAGTTTTAGCTTCTTGTAGCGTTTCAAAGCTTTTGTATTGAGCGCCTGTGACTCCTGTAATAGCTTTTTTGCATTCTTGCCAACTGCGAAATATACCTGTTGGATTACCAAACCATACTACATAATATTTCTGTTTCTTTTTACTCACAAATCTTTTTTTAAGCTTCAAGCAACTGTTCAATCACTTTTGGGAAATGTTTATATTCTAACTGATGCACTTTTTTTGCAACAGATTCTGGTGTTTCGTTTTCAGAAAGTGCAACTTTTTCCTGAAAAATTATCGCTCCTTCATCATAATTTTCATTTACGTAATGAATTGTAATACCTGTTTTTGGCTCATTATTGGCAATAATTGCTTCATGAACATACGTTCCATACATACCTTTTCCACCATATTTTGGAAGTAAAGCAGGGTGTATATTTATAACTTTATTAGGAAAAGAACGCAATATCAACTCTGGAAATTTCCACAAAAATCCTGCTAAAACTATAAGGTCTGGATTGCATGCTTGTAATATTTTTAAAACGCCCTTTTCTGAAGATAACATTTCTCTATCAAAGTATAACGATTTGATATTGTGTTTTTTAGCCTTTTGAAGCACAGCGGCATCTTTTTTGTTTGACAATACAAGAACTACCTCTGCAATTGTTGATTGCTTAAAATGTTTTATTATATTTTCGGTGTTGGTACCGCTACCGGAAGCGAATATAACAATGCGTTTTTTCATCAAAATAATGCGTAGTTTTATAAGAAGTAATATTAAATTATTGACAAAAGTAAGGCAATAGGGTTTTACTTCTCCCAAAATTGTTTTAAATTGGTATTCACATTTTATGGTTAAAATGGTGTATTAAATTAAAAAATTTTATTTTTGCCACTTAATTAAATTTTAAAAAAACAAATATTATGTCAGACATTGCATCAAGAGTAAAAGCAATTATAGTAGACAAACTAGGAGTTGACGAGAACGAAGTTGTTAACGAAGCAAGTTTTACAAACGACTTAGGAGCAGATTCCTTAGACACCGTTGAACTTATTATGGAGTTCGAAAAAGAATTTGATATTCAAATTCCAGATGATCAAGCCGAAAACATTGCAACGGTAGGTCAAGCAATTTCATACATCGAAGAAGCAAAATAAATCTATTCCTTTTTTATGGAACTAAAGCGAGTTGTAGTTACAGGTCTTGGAGCACTAACGCCTATTGGCAATACAATCCCCAAATATTGGGACGGATTAGTTAATGGAAAAAGCGGTTGCGCACCTATCACCTATTTTGATACTGAAAAGTTCAAAACAAAATTCGCTTGTGAACTTAAAGGTTTTAAACCGGAAGATTTTTTTGATAGGAAAGAAGCCCGAAAACTAGATCCCTTTGCACAATATGCTTTAGTATCTTCAGATGAAGCTATTAAAGATGCAAAAATTAACCTAGACGAAGTTGATAAATTTCGAGTAGGTGTAATTTGGGGAGCTGGTATTGGTGGTCTAGAAACCTTTCAAAATGAAGTAATAAACTTTGCAGAAGGGGATGGAACACCTCGTTTCAACCCCTTCTTTATTCCAAAAATGATAGCCGATATTGCTCCAGGTAATATTTCTATCAAACATGGATTTATGGGGCCTAACTATACGACGGTTTCTGCTTGTGCTTCTTCCGCAAATGCGTTGATTGATGCCTTAAACTATATACGATTAGGGCACTGTGACGTCATTGTAACCGGTGGTAGCGAAGCAGCAGTAACCAAAGCAGGAATGGGAGGCTTTAACGCAATGCACGCACTTTCAACTAGAAACGATAGTCCTGAAACTGCATCAAGACCTTTTGATGCAACTCGTGATGGATTTGTTCTGGGAGAAGGAGCTGGAGCATTGATACTAGAAGAATATGAACACGCCAAAAAACGAGGTGCAAAAATCTACGCAGAAGTTGTAGGTGGCGGAATGTCTAGCGACGCTCACCACATGACTGCACCGCATCCAGACGGCATAGGTGTAGAACGCGTAATGCTTAATTGTTTACGAGATGCAGGTATGAGCCCTAATCAAGTAGATGCAATTAACACTCACGGAACCTCAACACCTTTAGGAGATGTAGCCGAACTTAAGGCTATAACCAGTGTATTTGGTGAACACGCAAAAGATATTAATATTAATTCTACAAAATCCATGACCGGTCACCTACTAGGTGCAGCCGGAGCCATTGAAGCAATTGCATCTATCCTGGCTATGGAACACAGTGTGGTGCCACCAACCATCAATCACTCTACTGTAGATGAAAACATTAATCCAGCCCTTAATTTAACTCTAAACAAAGCACAACAACGTGAAATTAAAGTAGCAATGAGTAACACATTTGGCTTTGGAGGGCATAATGCTTGCGTACTTTTCAAAAAATTGGACGCGTAAACAATAGATGACATCTATAAAAAACATATTTAATTCCCGTACTTCAACAGACGGGGATTTTTTTTATGCACTGAAAAAAATATTAGGTTTTAAGCCCAAAGACCTATCTATTTATAATGAAGCATTTACACATCGTTCACTCAATGAAAAAAACAGTAGTGGTCAACCACAAAACTATGAACGCCTTGAGTTTTTGGGTGATGCCATGCTTGGTTCTGTAATTGCCGCGCATCTTTTTAACAAAGTTCCTTCTGGAGATGAAGGATATTTGACCAAAATGCGCTCAAAAGTAGTGAGTCGAGAACATTTAAATGAATTGGGGCGTGATTTAAACCTTATTAAATTTTTAAAATCTTCAGTAGCCAATGATCAATTTGGCGGAAATATACACGGAAATGTCTTTGAAGCTTTAATTGGAGCAATTTATCTAGACAGAGGCTACAAACATTGCGAAAAATTCATCTACAAACGTGTTATTAAACCTTATGTAGATATTGAACGCCTAGAAGGAAAAATCATAAGCTACAAGAGTTTGTTTATTGAATGGTGTCAAAAATCAAAAAAGCAATTTAAATTTAATGTTTATGAAGACACAGGTAAAGATGAGCTTAAACATTTTGCCGTAAAACTTCAATTGGAAAATCAAACCATAGCAAAAGCTCGCGCTACATCAAAAAAGAAAGCAGAAGAACGAGCAGCAAAAAGAGCGTACTATAAATTTCAGTCAAAAATTGACAAAGAATTAAACTAAGCCATTCGCAAATTCTCCAAACTATTCTTATTTTTATAGTAAAATAAAGCTATGGCGCATCACAGGTTAATACTGGATGACTTTTACAAAGAAGAATATACAATTGTAGCCATTCATAGCAGTGTAGAAGCCTATAAAATGGCTTTTTACCTCAATAAATATTTACAATTACGGTTAAAACGGAGAAGAACCGATCTTGAATTTTCAAATGATGGGCTGGAAGTACAATTTCCGCTTTTTGAGTTTGAAAACAACGCCACCTATACTGTTTATAACTTGGTTGCTAATAAATGTAGAACTTTAATGGCCAATACAACAGCAAGTGGAAGTTTATTTCAAACAACTTCAGAAGATTATAGTACCAGCTATTTAATTCCGGAGTATAAAAAAGTAGATTATTTCTTAAAAATCACTTCTGAATATCAATCTGTTGGCGTAAAAACTATACTTTCAGCTATAAATACCATCAAGCCTGTTATTTCAGCTTATAGTATTGAGAGTAAAGATATAAAATCAAAAAACAATTTAATTTTTAACTAATGCCGAAACAAAAAAGAACCAAAATAGTAGCCACACTGGGTCCTTCTACTACCAAAGAAGAAATTTTAAAAAACATGATTCTAGAAGGTGTAGATGTGTTTCGTATCAATTTTTCTCACGCAAAATACAAAGATGTAAAAGAGCGCATAGCAACTATACGTAGGTTAGGCGAAGAATTAGGCATCACTCCTGCTATTCTTGCAGACTTACAAGGCCCTAAACTACGCGTTGGTATGATGAAAGAAGAGGTTGTTGTTGAACCAGGTGATGAAATCAATTTTTGTACCGGTGACGAATTTGAAGGCACCAGCGAGCGTGTGTATATGAATTATGACAGTTTCCCGAAAGATGTGAAAGCAGGCGAACGCATTTTGCTAGACGACGGAAAATTAATTTTTGAAGTACTTAAAACCAATGGCAAGGACGAAGTTAAAACAAAGGTTGTTCAAGGCGGTCCGCTACGATCTAGAAAGGGTGTCAACTTACCCAACACCAATATTTCATTACCAGCTTTAACTCCAAAAGATAAAAAGGACGCTATTTTTGCGGTTCAACAAGAAGTAGATTGGATCGCGCTTTCTTTTGTACGACACGCGCAGGATTTGAAAGAGCTTCAAGCTATTATTGAAGCACATTGTGAATATAAAATCCCAATTATTGCCAAAATTGAAAAGCCAGAGGCAGTACAAAACATAGACAAAATTGTAGCATATTGTGATGGTTTAATGGTTGCTCGTGGCGATTTGGGTGTTGAAGTTCCTGCTGAAGAAGTTCCTTTAATTCAAAAAGAATTAGTACTTACAGCAAAACGGGCTAGAATTCCGGTGATTATTGCCACGCAGATGATGGAAACAATGATTACTTCTCTCACGCCTACCCGTGCCGAAGTAAACGATGTGGCAAACTCGGTTATGGATGGTGCTGATGCTGTAATGCTAAGTGGTGAAACATCTGTAGGAAAATTTCCTGTAGAAGTGATACGAACAATGGCCAATATTTGTAAAAGCGTAGAAACATCTAGCTTAATCACTGTACCGCATCAACCACCACAAATACGCACCAATCGTTATATTACCAAATCGGTTTGTTATCATGCTGCTACGATGGCAAATGAAATTGATGCTACTGCAATTTGTACGTTAACAAACAGTGGTTACACTGCTTTTCAAATTTCAGCTTGGCGACCGGATGCAAACATTTTGGCGTTTACTTCAAACAAACGCATTTTATCACGATTAAATTTACTGTGGGGCGTAAAAGCTTTTTACTATGATAAGTTTGTAAGCACAGATGAGACAGTTGATGATGTTAATAAGATTGCTCAAAATCACGGATATGTAGAAAAGGGGGATTATTTAATCAACCTAGCTGCTATGCCAATTGTTGATAAAGGAATGGTAAACACACTTCGGGTTTCATTAATTAAATAAAAAAACCGAATTTTAAACAATTCGGTTTTAAAATAGGTTATAAAGCGGTTTATTAATCTACAATTTCTGTACGCTCTAGCTGCATCATAGATTCTTTTTGTGAAATGGTCACTGTGTACCCAAAACCTTCTGTGCGATAACTGTAATTAATTTTTTGAAGTGTGTTATCCTTTCTGTTTACGATAAGCTGGCTTGTCCAAGTTCCGCTTTTGGGATCTTTTTCTTTTACAACTTCTTCTTCTTTTCCTTTAGGATTAGGGAACGCAAAACTTTTTGGTATATCAAACAATTCTGCTGCAATATAAAATGCTTCATGCCATTTATCTGTAGGCAGTAAAAGAGTTTCTGTATTAGTAGGCTTAGTTGCTGTGCCTCCTTTTGTTTCAGTGAAAGCAACTTTCGGAAACTCACTTTTTAAATCTTCTGCATAAATTTTGGCATTGATATCTTCTTCCGGAGGAAAAAACTTTGATAAATATCCATTAAATGCATATCCTTTTTTGTGATTAAATTCTACTTGATGCATACCGCCTTTTATACCACCAACGTTCATTGTTTCTACAAGCTCTGGAGTAATAACTTTTAGTTTGGTTCCGTACGGCATAACGCCAAGTTTTTCACTATTTAAGTTATTGTGTTCTCGTAGGGTTAATCCGCTAGCTGCAGTCACATACATAAATTGGTTATTACCTTCAGCATTGGTTTCTGCAAGGGCTAGGTCATTTTTTTCTTCTGAAACGGTTGTAGTTTCAGGTTCATTTGATTTTACTTCGTTTTTGCAAGACAGTGCAGTGATTGTTAAGGCTAAAACGAGCAGAGAATAAGCTACTTTTTTCATAATAGATGGGTTTTAAAAATTATTAATTAGATTCAAGTAGTTTTCTCACATAGTTTAAAAATCAAATTTTAGTTGAACGTCTATACTTTCTTTTGGATCGGGCTGCTTTTTTTTTGCCTCATTGTTAAGGTTTGATAAAGAAATACCCAACAATCGCACCGAATTTTTCATTTTCTCTTGAAATAACAAATCTTTAACAGCGTCGAGCATTAAAGATTTACTAGAAATATAAAAAGGAAGTGTTTTACTTCTTGTTTGTAACGTAAAATCACTGTATTTAATTTTAAGAGTAATGGTTTTACCTGCTACTTTGCTCTTGGTAAGTCTTCGTTCTACTTCTGCTGCTATTTCATCTAACCGTTCCATCATATATACTTCTGAAGAAATATTTTCAGAAAATGTTCGCTCTGCAGCAAGAGATTTTCGGGTTCTTGTAGGCTTTACAGCACTGTTATGTATGCCTCGTACTACGTAATAATAGTAGGAGCCACTTTTACCAAAATGCTCCTGAAGATATTCTAGAGATTTTGATTTTAAGTCCATACCGGTAAAAATACCGTGGCGGTACATTTTTTCTTTGGTAACCTTTCCCACTCCATAAAACTTTTTAATTTCCAGATTTTCAAGAAACGTTATAACAGCTTCTGGTGGCACCGTTTTTTGCCCGTTGGGTTTATTAATATCGCTGGCAACTTTTGCTATAAATTTGTTTACTGAAATTCCGGCTGAGGCGTTTAACCCGGTTTTATCTTTTATTTTTTGCCGTATCTCTTGTGCAATCATTGTTGCACTAGGGTTTCCTTTTTTGTTATTGGTAACATCAAGATAGGCTTCATCAAGTGATAAAGGTTCAACAAGGTCTGTATATTCATAAAATATGTTTCGTATGCGTTGTGAAAGCTCTTTATATCGATCAAAATTACTTTTTACAAATATTAAATGCGGACACAGTTTTTTTGCTAGAACACTACTCATAGCAGAACGCACACCAAACTTCCTAGCTTCATAACTAGCAGCGCTTACAACACCTCGTTTGCTACTTCCGCCCACAGCGATAGCTTTTCCTCTTAGTTCGGGATTATCTAGTTGCTCTACAGAAGCATAAAAAGCATCCATATCAACATGTATTATTTTTCGAATAGGAACCGGCTCGTTCATTCTATAAAATTATAATATCTTAGTAGTAAACTAAACAATAAAATGACCAAAACAGCTATAATTTTAGGCGCAACCGGTTTGACAGGCAGTTTTTTGCTAAAACGCTTAATAGACGACAATTCATTTTCAACTATTAAGCTCTTTTCGAGAAGTTCTAGCAATATAAAAAACTCAAAAATAGAAGAACACATAGTAGATATGTTTCAGCTTAAAAAGCAAACCGAAACCTTTACAGGTGATGTCCTTTTTTGCTGTATTGGCACCACAAAAGCAAAAACTCCCGATAAAGAAACGTATAAAAAAATTGATTATGGTATCCCGGTTGCTGCAACAAAACTGGCAAAACAAAACAACATTGCTAAGGTTGTAATTATTTCGGCCACGGGAGCCAATGCAAATAGTAGTATTTTTTACAATAAAGTTAAAGGTGAGATGGAGCGCGATGTCTTGGCACAAGAAGTTTCAGAAACATACTTATTACAGCCATCATTAATTGGTGGTGAAAGAAATGAAAAACGAACTGGTGAAACAATAGCACAATTTTTTGCAAAAACGTTTAGCTTTTTAATCCCAAAAAAATATAAATTAATTGAACCGGAAACGATCGCTAAAGCTATGCACAAACTAGCTTTTAAAACATATTCTGAAACACGTATTTGTTCAGATGAAATAAAAAGAATAGCTAAAACATGATTGAAATTGAACGCAAATTTTTAGTCACCTCAACTGCTTTTAAAGAACAGGCTTTTAAGAAAACTAGAATTGTACAAGGGTTTTTAAACACCGATCCTGAGCGAACGGTACGCGTACGCATAAAAGGATCTGAAGGCTTTATAACCGTGAAAGGAAAAGGAAATAAAAGTGGCACCAGTCGTTTTGAATGGGAAAAACAAATTACAGAACAAGAAGCCCAATCATTACTCGATATTTGTGAGCGAGGAAACATAGAAAAAATAAGATACGAGGTTAAAGCCGGAAAACATATTTTTGAAGTAGATGAGTTTTTTGGTCAAAATGAAGGCCTAACCGTTGCCGAAGTAGAGCTTCTAGAAGAGCATGAAGCAATAGATTTACCTAGCTGGATTGGAAAAGAAGTAACAGGACAGCCCAACTATTATAATTCACAATTAAGTAAAAAACCTTTTAAATCTTGGACGCATGAAAAGTAACATTATAGCACTATCTCTTTTAGCAACCTTTTTAAGTTGTAACACTCCCAAAGAGAAGAAAGAAATTATTTCTGTAGAAAAAAAAGAAGAAATAACGCAACCCAAAAAAGAATCGGTTGCAGAACTTAAGAAAAAGTTGACAGACAAAGGCTATCAATTATTTGATTATGTTGATGAAGAAACTGGTGACACGGTATTAATGCAGCAATATTATATAGCTTTTTTAAAAAGAGGAAACAATAGATCACAGAGCAAAGCTGAAGCAGACAGTTTACAAAAACTTCACCTAGCCCATTTAGGAAACATGTACAACAAGGGGTTTGCAGATATTTCAGGCCCTTTTGGAGATGATGGTGACATTAGAGGAATTACCATTTACAATGTACCTACTCAAAAAATGGCAGATAGTCTAGCCAATATGGATCCTATGGTAAAAGCAGGGCGTTTGCAGATAGAAATTCATCCTTGGTGGGCAGCAAAGGGATTTTCACTTAGATAGAAGTTTAGTATTCTTTTGCAACTATGCCGTCCAAGTTGTGCACAATAAGATGATTAAGCATTTGCTGTGTAGTATATCTTGTATTAAAATTGGGATTTGAAATAATTTCATCAATTTTAAACAGATGAAGTTCACAAAACAATTGCAAATTAACCTCTTGTTTTATTTCACCTATATCTTGAGCTTCTTGAAGTAATCCCAGAATAGTTTCAAAAATGATTTGATTTTTATTTTCCTCATAATGATTATGAGCAGAAAGATGGTATTTTTTTAATTCAAAATAAAAAGCTGAATCATAGGTAACCATTTGATTGATTCCATATCGATAAACCAGAATTACTTTTTGAAGGGGAGAAATTTCTTTCTCCAAAATACGATCAATTTTCTTGAAGTGTTCTGAAAATATATAACAAATAGTCTGTTCAATGAGATTGTCTTTACTGTCAAACAATGTATATAGCGTCTTTTTTGACATAGCAAACTCATTGGCAATATCATCCATAGAAACACTTTTTACACCGTATTTTTTAAACAGTATAATTGTTTTGGTTATTATTTTTTTTTGTTCTGAATTCATATTAAAATAAAAATTCCCACCCTGCATTAAAACTTAACAAAGGGCAGGAATTACAATCAAACCAATTATGAAAACTATAAAATTATTATTGCCAACCCCCGCCAAGCGCTTGGTAAAAATCTACTATGGCTTGTAGTTGACTGTTTTTTGCATTTACTAGGTCTAGGCTTGAGTTTAATGCGTTTTCACGAGCACGTAAAACCTCAAGATAGTTTGCCAAACCGTTGTCTAGTAACTCTTCTGAATAGTCTGTAGAAAGACTGTAAGCTTCAAACTCTTTTTCTTTTACCTGTATTTTTTCAGAAGCTGCTTCGTAAGAATACATCGCATCTGAAACTTCCTTGCTTGCATTTAATATTGTAAACTTGAAGTCTAAGCGTGCTTGTTCTTGCTGCGCTTGAGACACCTCATATTGTGTCTTTATTTTTCTTCCATTAAAAATAGGTTGTGTTAAACCACCGGTAATGGTTGCAAACAACGAACTTGCACTAAATAAATCATCAATATCTAAACTCTGTAACCCACTAGAAGCCGAAAGGGTAAAAGAAGGGTAAAAGTTACTTCGTGCTACATTTGTTAATTCAAATGCGTTAATAAAATTATATTCAGCAGCTATAACATCAGGTCTATTTCTTAACAACTGAGAAGGAACACCGGTTTTTAATTGGGCTGTAATTTCTTGGCTCTCCAGCGTACTTCTTGAAATCTCTTTCATAGGGCTTCCCAATAAGATTGACATGGTGTTTTCTAAAAGTCTTGCTTCATTTTTAAGATCAATTAAAATTGCTTGTGCTGTATATAATTGTGCTTCGGTTTGCTTGACACCAACTTCGGTCACGTTACCGGCTTCTTTTAGCGCTTGGGTTGTTTCTAAACTATTATTACGAGTTTTAATAGTTTCTTCAGTAATTTTAATTTGCTCATCTAGTGCTAATAGTTGATAGTAAGTTGAAGCAATATTGGCTACCAGCCTACTTTTTACAGCTTTGTGGGCTGCAACTGTTTGTAAATAGGATGCTTGAAAAGCTCGTTTATTACTGCGTATTTTTCCCCAGATGTCTGCCTCCCAAGATAAAGCACCACTAAGTTGGTATTGATCTAAGGATGAAAACTGGTTTCCGAACTGACTGTTTTCTGAAAGTTCTTGTCTAGTATAAGTTGCGTTACCTGTTAAGGTAGGAAAATACCCTGCTTTGCCTTGTTTTACATAAGCTTCGGCAATAGAAATTTGCTCAATGGCAACTCGTATATCAATGTTATTTTGAAGCCCTTCTTCTATATAATTTTGAAGTTGGGAATCTGTAAACATTTCTTTCCAAGACACAGAGGCCATTGAAAGACTATCTTGAGGTAATTGATCTGTTCGGTAATACTCTGCTTCTACAATTGTTTCAGGACGGCTGTAATCTTTTGCTACAAAACAAGATTGTAGTGTTAATAAAACCAATCCTACTGTAATTATTTTATATGTTTTAATACGTTTCATTTTATAATTTTTCAGAATTAGTTAGCTTCTACAGCCTCTGGTTTTTTCCCTATTTTCTCTTGAAGCCATTGAAATACAATAAATAGTATAGGAATAATAAATACACCAAATACAGTACCTATTAATAATCCCCCGGCTGCTCCGGTACCAATTGAACGGTTTCCGGCTGCTCCTACTCCACTAGCCAATACTAGCGGCATAAGACCCAAAATAAAGGCAAAAGATGTCATTAAAATAGGTCTTAAACGAACTCTAGCTCCTTCAATAGCAGACTCAGTAAGTGACATTCCGTCTTTTCTACGCTGTATTGCAAATTCTACAATTAAGATGGCGTTTTTTGCTAATAACCCCATAAGCATTATTAATGCTATTTGAAAATAGATGTTGTTTTCTAGTCCGGCAATCCAGGTAGTGAAATACGCTCCTGCAACTCCAATAGGAAGAGAAAGTATTACCGAAAACGGCAACAAATAACTTTCATATTGTGCTGCCAATAAGAAATAAACAAATACAATACTTAGTAAAAAGATTATCCCTGCTTGACCAGATGAAGCAATTTCTTCTCTCGTTAATCCTGAGAAAGCAATATCATATTCATTAGGCAACGTTTGTTCTGCTACTTCTTCAATAGCAGTAATTGCATCACCAGAACTGTAACCTGGAGCCGATGAACCGTTTAATGCCACAGAATTGAATAAGTTAAATCGGGTAACGGTTTGTGGACCGTAAATTCTATTCAAACTAACAAATTGAGAAACTGGAGCCATCTCACCACTAGGTGTTTTTAAGAACATACTATTTAGGCTTTGCTTGTCAATTCTATCTTCTGGTAAGGCTTGTACAAAAACCCTAAACTGTTTACCAAAACGACTAAAGTTTGCTGTATAAATACCGCCTACATATCCTTGTAAGGTGCTTAAAATATCACTAATCGTTACACCTGCTTCTTTTGCTTTTGCTACATTAATATCCATTTCAAGTTGTGGATAATTTGTACTGAAAGGATTAGATGCAAAGGCAATTTCGGGTCTTTGAAAAAGTCCTCCAACAAATTGATTTGCTGTATTATCCAAGGCTTTCAACTCACCGGATGCGCGGTCAATTAATTGAACTTCAAACCCATCTGCACTACCAAAACCTGGTACACTTGGAGGCGTAAAATAAATGATATTGGCATCACTGATAGCTGTTGCTTTTTTATTTAACTGAGCAATTATTCCTTCAACCGAAGTTTCTTCAGAATCTCTATCTTCCCAATTATCAAGAATAATAAAGCCCATCGCATTTGAACTACCGGCACCCGAGAAAAAGTTTCTACCAGCAATAACAGTTGCTGTTCGTATTCCTTTTACAGTTTGCATCTGCTCATATAGTGTTTCTGAAACTTCATAAGAGCGATCTAAAGATGATCCTGGTGGTAATTCGGCATTTACAAATATTACACCTCTATCTTCGGTTGGTACAAAACCTTTAGGAATTGTACTATCTGCCCAAAATATAGCTACTGCCGCAACAACCAATACCAAAGCGGTTATCCATTTGTGACGAACCAAAAACCCTAATGAGCGTGTATATTTTTCAGTAGTGGCTTTAAAAGCAGTATTAAATGCAGTATAAAAACGCTGTAAAAGGTTTTTCTTCTTACCATTTTCAGAATGAGGTTTTAAGAAAACTGCACAAAGAGCCGGACTCAAGGTTAAAGCATTTAAGGCCGAAATTAATATTGCAACAATTAAAGTAACACCAAATTGCTCATAAAAAACCCCTGAAGGTCCTTGAATAAAGGTAATAGGTATAAATACAGCTGCCATCACCAATGTAATAGATACAATGGCTCCTGAAATTTCATTCATCGCAGATACTGAAGCCTTTTTGGCACTTTCAGCTCCTTCTTCCAGCTTGGCGTGCACGGCCTCTACCACAACAATGGCATCATCTACAACAATACCAATGGCTAAAACTAGTGCAAATAGTGTAAGCAAGTTAATTGAGTAACCTAAAACATTTAAAAAGAAAAATGTACCTATAATAGAAACCGGAACCGCAATCGCCGGAATTAAGGTGGATTTTAAATCTTGGAGGAAAATAAATACAACTAAAAATACCAGCAAAAAGGCTTCAATTAATGTGGTTTTTACTTTACCTATAGAAGCTGTCAAAAACTTATTGGTATCATAGTTTACAATATAATCTACGCCTTCAGGAAAATCTTCTTTTAGCTCATCAAGTTTTGTATAAATCTTTTCAATAATTTCTTGAGCGTTTGATCCTGGTGTTTGGAAAATACCAAAACTTATAGCAGGATTTCCTTTTGAACGAGACAATGATGAATATGAAAAAGCATCCAATTCTACTTTTCCTACATCTTTTACCCGAAGCAGCTCTCCATTGTCCTTTGCTTTTATAATGATGTTTTGATATTCTTCGGCAGTTTTATAACGTCCTTTATATTTCAAAACATATTCAAAAGATTCTCCAGCATTTTGACCTAAAGACCCGGCAGCAGCCTCCAAACTTTGTTCGCCAATTGCATTGGTTACATCGCTAGGTACCAATCCATAACTTGCCATTTTTGCGGGATCTAGCCATATGCGCATAGCATAATCTTTACCACCAAAAACGTTTACTTCACCCACTCCATTAATACGCTGCAGCTCTGGCTTAACATTGATATTTAAATAGTTTTGAATGTAGGTATCATCATAATCTGAATTGGTTGAATACAAACCGGCATATAATAATGCCGAATTTTGCTTTTTGGTAGTGGTAACTCCTGCTCGAATTACTTCAGCAGGTAAAACAGCATTAGCTCTAGAAACCCGGTTTTGAACATTTACCGCAGCAATATCTGGATCATATCCTTGTTCAAAAAATACTGAAATACTTGCACTACCATTGTTACTAGCACTTGATGTTATGTAGGTCATCCCTTCAACACCATTAATTTGTTCTTCAATAGGAACAATTACACTTTCTAGTATCGTTTCGGCATTGGCTCCAGGATATGAAGCGTTAACTTGTACAGTAGGTGGTGCAATATCTGGATATTGAGTTACCGGAAGTTGTGAGAGCCCAAGAACACCTAATATCACGATAATTATAGATATTACGGTAGAAAGTACTGGACGTTCTATAAATGTTTTTAGCATAGCTTTTTATTTAAAAACAGTGTTGAATGAATTAACAATACTGTCCATAGTAGTAGGTTGTGGTTTAATCTTAGTGCCTGGTTTTACCTTATTGGCTCCTTTGGCTAGAATGACAGTTCCTTTTTCTACACCTTCATTAACTACATATATTTTATCTACTTCGGCAAGAATATTTATAGACGAAGCAATTAAAGAATCATTATTTACTTTGTAAACAAATGTTTTTCCTTGTTGTTCATAAGTTGATAGCGCAGGGACTATCAATGCATTTTCATACACTTCAGGAACTTTTATGGTTCCGCTACTTCCATTGCGTAATAGACCGCTGGTATTGTCAAACTTTGCTCGAAATGTTACCGTTCCTGTTTGTTGATCAATCTCTCCAGAAATAGTTTCAATAACTCCTTCTTTTTCATATTCTTGACCATTGGCCAGCACCAACTTTACCTTCGGAAGATTTTTAATTTTATCTTCTATAGAAGTTCCTTCAGCATTATTAATAAAACTTAAAAAGTCTTTTTCATTCATTGAGAAATACGCATAAACAGCATCAATTGATGACACACGTGTTAATGGTCTTTGATCTTGGCCACTTACTAATGCTCCTTTTCTGAAATTAATTGATCCTACAACACCATCAACAGGGCTTTTAACGTTAGCATAGCCTATATTTGCTGCAATACTATTGTAACTACTTTTTGCTTGCGCCAATTTTGCCTTTGCAGTTTCTAATTGCACATTGCTAATAATGTTTTTTTCTACCAAAGGTTTTAGCTTATCAACTTCAACTTGTGCTGCATTAACATTTGCTTTTGCAGCAGCGGCATCTTGATTTAAAGATTGTGTTTCTAGTTTGAATAAAAGCTGTCCTTTTTTTACTGCTTCACCTTCGTCAACAAGCACTTGGGTAATGTATCCTGAAACTTTTGGCCGCACTTCACTATTAACAACACCTTCAATACTGGTAGGGTAGTTTTTATAGGCTGTTACAGTTTTGGTAGGCACTTCTAGTACCGGAAAAGGCATAGGGCCTTGTGCTGCAGCCTGGGGTTGCTTTTTATCATTTCCACAGGAAGTTAATAGCAATGTAGAAAAGAATAGAAGCGTCAATATTTGGTTTATTTTCATAGCTTTATTTGTTAATTATTGATCTAGGGTTTCTTTAAATTCGATCATTTTTTTTATGGTTAATTCTAGGTTTTCTTTTTGAGCAATTAGGTATTCCTGAAAAATTATGCCCAAGTTTTTATTCTTTTTAAACTTTTCTGGATTGTTTTCTTCATTAAACTTATTTACTTTCTTAACCAAAGTAAGTTCCTTATCAATCTCTCGATGATACTCTTCTAAGGTAATTCGTAAATAATTTTTTGTTATTCGGAAGTATCTTTTCCTATCTCCTGTTTTGGTGAAATATTCGATAAATTTTAATTGAACCAATAAGTTAAGATTGGTTGACACCGAACTTTTGCTGGCGCAAGTTATCTCTATAATGTCTTCAAATGTGTGACCTTCAACATTTGAAAGAATCATAAATGCATAGATTCTGCCTGCCAATGGTGGAAGATTGTGTTTCTCTTCAACATTTAGCCCAAGCTCTTCTACTAACTTGCATTTTTCTTTTGAAATCTCTTGCATTGAAAAAATTTTGGGCAAAGATAGTGTTGGTTCGGAAATTACCGAACTAAATTAATGCTAAACTTTTGTTAACTGAATTTTAAATATTTTTAAAAGAGAGTTTTGGGATTTTTAAGAAGATTGAAAACTATATTCCTTTTCCACTTTGCAAATTCGAACTGTGTACCAAGAGTACCATTTTTCTTTACCTAATTTTTGAGCTGTTTGGTGGTCAAGATTTTCTTTCCAGTTTTTTATAGCTTCTAAAGTTTCCCAATAACTTACGGTAATTCCTATTTCACTTCTAGAACTTTCTATATCTATAAAGCCTGGTTGTTTTTTGGCAAGACTCTTCATAATTTGAGCCATTTCAGAATAACCCTTCACATATTGAGTTTGTTTACTTGTAAAAATGACTGCGTAATACGGTGGTTTCATATTATTCTTTATACATAGCAATTTTCAAGTTATCTTCAGAGTCCATATGAGCGCGGTACATTCCTGGAGTGTTAAACTCCATAGAAACATTCCCTTTTTTATCAATAGCAATAATACCTCCATCTCCTCCAAGATTGGGAAGTTTTTTCTGAATAACTTCTTTTGCAGCTTCTTGAAGACTCACTCCTTTATATTCCATCATAGCAGAAATATCATGTGCTACCATTCCTCTTATAAAAAACTCTCCCCAACCTGTTGAAGAAACGGCGCAAGTAGCGTTGTTTGCATAGGTTCCGGCACCTATTATGGGTGAGTCTCCTATTCTATTCCAGCGTTTGTTGGTCATTCCTCCAGTTGAAGTACCGGCTGCTAGGTCTCCATTTTTATCAAGAGCAACACACCCTACAGTTCCAAATTTTGAATCTTTTATATATGGGTCTTTGCCAACAGATACCTTTTTAGTTGTATTGCTACCTTCTCTTTCCTTAACACGTTGTAATGTTTTAAATCTACTTTCGGTGTAAAAATATGAAGCGTCAACTGTTTCAATCCCTTGTTCTTTAGCAAAGCGCTCGGCTCCTTCTCCACTTAATAAAACGTGAGGCGAATGTTCCATAACAGCATGTGCCAAGTTAATAGGGTTTTTTATATGCTTAACTCCTGCTATCGCACCCGCATTACGTGTTGCACCATCCATAACCGAAGCATCAAGCTCATTTGTTTCTTCGTGAGTAAAAACAGCTCCCTTACCAGCATTGAATAATGGCGAATCTTCCATTATATTAATTGTCTTGGTAACAGCTTCCATTGCGGTACCTCCATTTTTTAAAATAGTGTGTCCTACTTTTATTGCTTCTTCCAACTTTGCTCTATATACATTTTCTAAAGAATCTGTCATGTTTTCTTTCAAGATAGTACCTGCTCCTCCGTGAATGACAATTCCGAATGATGGGACTGTATTTTCAGTCTCAAGAGGTTCTTTGTAAGTATTTTCTGACGTATTATTTTCATTTTTGCAGCTGAAAAGCACAAAAAACACGATTAAAAGTGTTAAAATTTGTTTCATAACTCTTTAAGATTCTAGAAACATAAATATACTGTAAAATATACTGAAATCGGTACTTGAGCATATTTTTTACGTAGACCGAAAGAAGGCCAAAAACTGTTAAACATCGATTAAATGCATCAAAAAATCGATTAACTGTATTTTTTTGTAAGTTTTTTTCTATATTTGACTCAGCATCATGCCCCAAATTTGATGCCCCCGTACTTATGAATCTACTAAAAACTAGCCTACTGGCCATGGTACTAATCTGTACTGTGACATCATGTAGCAAAGAACAAGAACCAGTAGCCGAAGAAAACGCTACAAATCACGTAATTGACCTTAACCTTGCCAATGAAACCGATTGGGAAATGGCAAACGAGATTTTAAATCTTGTAAATGATCACAGAACTTCTCAAGGATTAAATGCCCTTCAAAAAGATCAACAATATGCATCTGCCTATGCTGTTGACCACACTTTTTACATGATTGACCTTGAAGAAATAAACCACGACTACTTTGAAGTAAGAAAAGAAGGTCTTAAAGATCGTGGAGCAAAAATTGTTGGCGAAAACGTAGCCTTTGGTTATCCAACCGCAGAGGAAGTAGTAAATGCTTGGTTAAATAGCCCTGGACACAGAGCAAATATTGAAGGCAACTACACGCATTCAGGTTTTGGTGTTATGCAAGCTCCAGATGGCAGATATTACTTCACCCAACTTTTTTACAAAAAATAATTCTCACTTTTTTCTTAATAGCATTTGCCGTATTTTTATAAAAACACTAAAAATACGGCTATGGCTATAAAAGAACCTTTCAATCTCACAAAATGGGTAGAAGAAAACCGTGAGCAATTAAAACCTCCCGTTGGCAATAAAAACTTATATAAAGACGCCGGTGACTATATAGTTATGATTGTAGCTGGTCCCAACGCCCGAAAAGATTATCATTTTAATGAAACCGAAGAGCTTTTCTATCAACTAGAAGGAACTATTGAAGTTCATGTGCAAGATGAAGGGAAAAAGAAAACGATGAAACTCGGGCCCGGTGATATGTACCTACACCCGGCAAATGTCCCTCATTCTCCAGTTAGACATGAAAATTCGATAGGCTTGGTTGTTGAACGCAAAAGAAAAGAGCTTAATGTTAAAGACGGTCTTCTATGGTTTTGTGATAATTGCAACAACAAATTATATGAAGTGTATTTTGAACTTGAAGATATTGAAAAAGACTTTCTGAAACATTTTAAGCATTTCTATAACTCAAAAGAATTACGCACTTGTGACAAGTGTGGTACAGTAATGGAGACCGATGAAAGGTTTACTTCAGATTAAAACCAAACACAGATTAACACAAAAATTAAGTTGTTAATAAAGAGTGTTTTAGACAATGCTTCATATACAATGCTATGAATTTCAAATTCTAACAATGATTGCGTACCTTCGCGTTCAATTATTTAGCAAACAAAAAAATTGTATAAAATATGTCATCAGTTGCCACAAGCTTCGGTATAGAAGAAGCAATGAAAGAACTAGGATTAAACGAAACAAATAACGGAACCTCAACCGGTAAAAATTGGTTTTCAAACGGAGAAGAAATAGCCTCTTACTCGCCTGTTGATGGAAAATTAATAGGTAAGGTTTCTGCCACTACAAAAGAAGATTACGAAAAAGTAATTACGACAGCAGAAAAAGCTTTTAAAGAATGGCGAACTATGCCTGCTCCACAACGCGGAGAAATTGTAAGAAAATTTAATGATGAATTGCGTCGTTTAAAAGAGCCTCTAGGAAAACTAGTTTCATATGAAATGGGAAAAAGTTACCAAGAAGGTCTTGGTGAGGTACAAGAAATGATTGACATCTGTGACTTTGCTGTAGGTCTTTCTAGACAATTACACGGTTTGACAATGCATAGTGAGCGTCCAGGTCACAGAATGTATGAGCAGTACCACCCACTAGGCGTAGTTGGTATTATCTCAGCATTTAACTTCCCGGTTGCAGTATGGAGCTGGAACACTGCTTTAGCTTGGGTTTGTGGTGATGCGTGTATTTGGAAAGGTTCTGAAAAAACTCCTTTAACATCTGTAGCTTGTCAAAATATTGCAGCACGTGTGTTTTCTGAAAATGGAGCTCCAGAAGGAATTTCTTGCCTAATTACCGGAGACTACACAGTAGGTGAAATGATGACAAAAGATGAACGCATTCCATTAATTTCTGCAACAGGTTCTACACGTATGGGTAAAATAGTTGCCAAAGAAGTTGCCGGCCGTTTAGGAAAAACGTTACTTGAACTTGGCGGAAACAATGCAATCATCGTAACTCCAGATGCCAATATTAAAAACACGGTTATAGGAGCTGTATTTGGTGCAGTGGGAACTTGTGGTCAACGTTGTACATCAACACGTCGTTTAATTGTTCACGAAGATGTTTATGATAAAGTAAAAAATGCAATTGTTGATGCGTATAAGCAAATCAAAATTGGAAATCCTTTAGATGAAAATAACCACGTAGGACCCCTTATTGATAAAGATGCAGTAAAAAATTACCAACACGCGCTAGAAAAAGTAGTTGAAGAAGGAGGAAAAGTACTAGTTGAAGGTGGTGTTCTTGAAGGTGAAGGATATGAAAGCGGTTGCTATGTAAAGCCAGCCATCGCTGAAGCTGAAAATCACTTTGAAATTGTACAACACGAAACATTTGCCCCAGTACTATATATTATGAAGTACAAAGGTGATGTAAGTAACGCACTTGAATTACAAAACGGTGTTCGTCAAGGGCTTTCTTCAGCAATTATGACCAATAACTTAAGAGAAGCAGAGCGTTTCCTTTCAGTTGAAGGTTCAGACTGTGGTATTGCAAACGTAAATATTGGTACTTCTGGTGCCGAAATTGGCGGTGCTTTTGGTGGTGAAAAAGAAACCGGAGGCGGAAGAGAATCTGGTAGTGATGCTTGGAAAGTTTACATGCGTAGACAAACCAACACTATCAATTATACTACTGAATTGCCATTGGCCCAAGGAATTAAGTTTGACTTATAAAACTATAATCCTGAAATGTTTTTTAATTAAATGAACAGTTTAGTATTAATAATAAAAAAGTCCGCTACATGTACTAGCGGACTTTTTGTTTTATAAAAATTTTAAATCTCGGTTTAAACTATTCCATTATTTTCTACCCATTTAAATTGAGTTTGATCTTGTGGCACTGCTATACGATTTGCAATACGTCGCATTCTATCAGGTAATTTCATTAAATAATCCCGTGCTCTTTCGGCTTCATCGGTTAAGGAGTTAAGTTTATCAATCTCCCAATAACTATTCAGCTTTTCCATAATGTCTATGTAATCAAAAGTGGTATAAACACCTAATCGCTGTGCAGCGTTTGAGAAGTTTTCAAAGGCAGATGCCAGTCCTTCTCCAGATTCACGTAAAAACTGGGCAGGCATGACAATTTTTTTCTTCATCATATCTTCAAACGCAAGTATCATTTCACTAGGATCGTATTCTAAGATTGTTTTTACAAACTCTCTATAGGCTAAATGGTGACGCATTTCATCTCCAGAAATGAGCTTACACATCTTGGCCAACATTTTATTGTTTTTCTTTCTCGCTAGTTGTCCTACGCGTTTATGCGAAATATTGGTTGCTAGTTCTTGAAAGCTTGTGTAAACAAAGTTTTTGTATGGGTCACGACCAGTACCAATATCAAAGCCATCATTAATCAAGTGATGTGTAGTAATTTCAATTTCGCGCATATTTACTCTCCCGCAGAGATATAAATACTTGTTTAAAGTGTCTCCATGGCGGTTTTCTTCACCCGTCCATTGGCGTATCCATTTTGACCACCCGTCTCTTCCGTGTTGATCTACACCTTCCATATCCATTAACCAAGATTCATATGTTGGTAAGGCTTCTTCAGTAACCATATCACCAACTAAAACCACCCAAAAATCGTACGGCAATTCTTTTGCCTCTTCTCTCATTTGAGTTAATTCTTCCATATAATTATCACTTTGAAGATTTGGCAATAAATCTGTAGGCTGCCAAATTTCTTCAACCGGAATTAGGTAGTTTTTTACGTAGTCATCAACCGATTTTTCAACGGTTTTCATAACTTCGAGACGTTTATTTTTGAGAATCATTGGGTATAGCAATTTATAATTCAGGGATTTTTACTGTTCTTTTCTGAAAAAAACAGCACATCATTTTATTAATTGTAAAGATACAAACCTAGAAATGAAACTATACTAAAAGCATCTTAATTTCTACCGGTTTCATTTGGGTATAATTTCCACACGGGGTCGCTTTGCCACACGTGTTTTGTGTCAACATCTAGCACAGAAACAGCTCCTTTAAAGGCAGCTCCTGTATCCACGTTCCAAACATTTGCAAAATGGGTTGGTTTTGAGTATCCTATTCGGGTTACAGGCGTGTGGCCTATATAAATTTCATCAAATAATTTGAGTCTTTTTGGGTATAAATCATTGTTTTTATCAATGGTTTTGTCAAGCGCACAAACCATTTCCCAAAGGGTGCGATCCCAATAGACCATATTTGGGTAGTATTCATTTTCAGGGCCGTGAAGATTGGTAAAACCTGCATGTAAAAAGAGCCTGTTTTTTTCATCAATGTAGAAATTACGTAAGTTTTCTAAAAAATTAATGTGTGCTTCTATTTCTGCTTTTGAAAATGACTCGTAGCTTATCCTACTAGATTCGCCACCGTGTTGTAACCAAGTTGGGTTTTTATCTCCTTTTTTTAGAAAATTATAAAGTATTTCGTCATGATTTCCACGAATAAAAACACAGGTATACGTTTCAGAAAAATTGATTAAAAAAGAGAGGGTTTGAGCACTTTCGCTCCATCCATCTACATAATCTCCAATAAAAATAAAACGATCATCAGGTTTTAAACTCATGCGCTCAAAAACTTGCTTTAATCCTCGCAAACCTCCGTGTATATCTCCTATTACATATGTTTTCATAAATTAGAAACTACACTTATTATTGCAATTACCAAAATAATAGCGAGAATAAAAAAGAATATTTTCCAAAACGAATACGGTCGTTTTCCAGATAGCGTTCCTGTTTGACCGTTTACAAAAAAATTATATCGTTTTCCTTTGTAAGAGTAGGCACTTACATACACAGGTAGTAGAATGTGCTTAAAGGTTTCTTCGGTTAGTTTCATAGCAAGTGAATAAACGCGTTGGGTGTCACCTCCTATATCACGGCGCACCCACACATCGGCAATTTGCTCAGCTTCTTCAGTAGCGTCTAAGTGACCATCCTTGAGCGGAATGGTATACTTTTCGGTTACAAATCCTGCTAAAAAACCACTGTTGAATGGTTGTAATGCTTTTAAATTCCAATGTGCTATTTTCTTCGGAATCATGCCTTTTCGCTGGTTTGAAGCCTTAATTAAAGTATCATCTACAAAGCCCGAGACACTACCTGAAGCAGGATACCAGCGCGTACGTCTTTCTCTTACAGTACGTCTATTTTTACCACTTCCCACTGTTTTTGTCACATAATAATACTCTCCTCGTTGTCCAGAATAATCTGCATACAACTGTGCGTCAAAGGTCCAATATGGTAAATACAACCCTTTTGTGTTTTGAGGGTCAATTGCTGCTTTTTTTAAATCATTGGGGGCAAACCAGAGTTTTTTTACCCATTTTTTAAATATGATGTGCGCCTCTTTTTGATCTATTTGAAACGGGAGTACCGCTCCAGGTAAAATCCAAGATTCCTTTTTGGCGTCTTCAATAATTAATGGTGATCCACAATATACACAGTGTAATGATTTGTAGTTTTCTTCAATGTGTTGTTCTGCTCCACAACTTTTACATTGCAACATAGTGATTTCTTCACTATGTGATTGACTTCCCAATTTTTCAAGGTATGGTTTTAGCTCAAGTTCTTCAAAAGTGGTTTCAGAAGATTTAATTTCTTGGGTATACCCGCAATAATCACATTCTAGTGTTGTTGTTCCCGGCGCATAATGTAGTTCTGCTCCGCAATTGGCGCAGGATTTTTTTAATTCTGCTTTTTGTTGTTTAGGCTGTTGCATGTTTATAGGCAACAAAAGGGTATTTCAAAATTATGAATTACCTTTTTGAGCCAGTTTTTATACTAATTATTACAGATTAACTTGGGATTGGTGGTGGTGTGTTTCCGCCCAGAAAGACTTTTAATTCTTCTATTTCTTGTAAGGGTGTCCAGTTTTGCATGCCTTGTTTCCAAATAAGGGAATCTTTATTCACGGTCCTTCCTGCGAATAGCGTGCGTAATTGTTCAAAACCTACGGGGCCTCTTTGTTGTCCATCAACTGCATAATAATATTGAACAGGTTGTGGCATAGGTGGCGGCATAGATGCAGCTTGATGCTGAGTTTGTTGAACGTGTTGTTGACCGCCCATTTGAGGTGACATGGTATTACCCATTTGTTGTGCTAGTACAAAGCCCATTCCCATTCCCATTCCGGCGCCGGCAGTTCCGCCTTCATTTGCGGCAGCGGTTTCAATTGCTTTTGCTGTCTTGAATTTTGTCAACTTATCCAAATCTAATTTATCAATGCGGCTATACTCAAAGATTTCTTTCTTTAAGTCTTCTGGCATGGACACGTTTTCAATAAAGAATTTTTCCAGCCCAATCCCTACGCTGTCAAATTCCGGCTGCATGACCTCTTTGCATGTTTCAGAAAGTTCTGTAGTATTGGCGGCGTATAATTCAATGGGCAAATTGGCTTCGCCAACTGTATCGGTAAACCGTGTTGCTATCAGGCTTTTTAAATGCTCGTTGATTTCAAAATTGGTAAAATTATTGTCTGTACCAACTATATCTTTTATAAACTTTCCAGGGTCATTTATTTTAAAAGCATATGTGCCAAAAGCTCTTATTTCAACCAAACCAAATCGTTCATTATTTAAAGTAATTGGATTTTTGGTACCCCATTTTTCATCAGTAAATAAATGTGTGTTTACAAAGTACACTTCGGCTTTAAAAGGGCTGTCAAAACCGTATTTCCATCCTTTTAAAGTAGTTAAAATAGGAAGGTTTTGAGTGTTTAGGGTGTACGTGCCGGGTTTAAAAACATCTGCTAATTGTCCTTCGTTTACAAAGACAGCGGTTTGCCCTTCTCGTACAATTAATTTTGCATTGTTTTTTATTTCATTTTGATACCGTTCAAAACGGTGACAGATGGTATCATCTGTATAATCCAGCCACTCGATGATATCTATAAATTCGTGACTCAGTTTTTCCTTAATTTTGTCGAATATGCCCATTTTTTTGGTTTTTAGGTTTTGACTTACTTTTTTATGAATCTCTTGATAGATCGTTCTTTGCCTTTTGTTTCAATGGATATAAAATACATTCCTGAAACAAAGGTTGAAACATTTATTTTTTCAGGAGTATTTTTAAATTGTTTTAGCACCCTCCCTTGAGTAGAATATATTTTTATTGAAGCTTTATTTAAAGGTAAACCTTTTAGATATAAATAGTCTGTCGCTGGGTTTGGATAGATTGAATATGAAAGAGGGTTAAAGTTTGTGGTGTTTAATTGTATATCTACCTGTGAACAATCTTCAGAGATTACGGTTTCCCAATTTTTGTCAGAAGTACAACCGCCATACCAACAATCTCCAGTATATAATGAAAACAATAATGTATCGTCATTTAAAAAAATATTGCCAGAGCGCACTTCTTCTCCATCAATTTCAAAAGGTATGCCTGTATAATTGTAAGGTGTTTTAGCAGTTCCTACTTCAGCATAATCAACACCAGTTATTGCTTCAAATTCATCTAATAGTGCATAGGGGTTTAAAAATGATATGTCTGAGTGTATGGTAATATCATAAACCGCAGGTTCAGGTGGGAAAGGCGGATCAATAATTGCTACGTCGGTAATATTAAATTGATAGTCTTCTATGAGCATATCTAATTCAGGAACATTTGATACTCCAGTATCTATAAAATCAATAACCCAAGGGGTGCTTTCGGGAACAGTTATTATAATTTCTTCAAAAACAACCATATTTGGAAAATGTGTATTTGCATGAATAGAAAGCTTATTAAATAACGAATCTGCCGTTTCATTGTCTGCTGCAAGTTCATAGACTGCGGAAAGTTTTCCTAAATACGGAATGGTTTTATTGGCATCTAAAATAGGAACATCGTAATCAGGATGGTTTGGATTGTCCACAAAATCTCTGAAAACCATAATCCAAGCATCTTCAAGATAATTGTCTTGGATATATTGATTTACTTCGCATTGAGAAAAACCAATGGTAGTAAACATTAAAAATAGAAAAAGTAGTAATCGTCTCATTGTGTATGAACCAGTTAGATATAAAAATAGTAAAATTAATTATACCGCACCTTTCGTAAAATGCGTATAGATTCTTTATACGCTTTGTAAACAATTCCATTTACTTGTTTTAAATAAGGTTTTGCGTCTAGCAATTTTTCTTTAGCATTTTTAAAATCATTTAAATAACAGATTAAATAGGTTTCAGGAAGGTTTTGTAAGTCTTTTTCTTCTGAAGGGGTTAAACGCGCATTTTTTTTCAGTTTTTTTACAATAGCATTATTGGCATTGTAAATATGATGCAAGGTCTTTTTGTTGAAACGTGGCGGTTCAAAAACCATTTTTGAATCTATTTGATACGAACCATTTTCTTTAAAAGTAATCACTACTTCTTCTAATGGATAATATTTTTGGTTATTGTTTAACCCAAGACTTACATATTCTAGTGTTTTAAAATAATTTTCTGTTACTTCAATTGTAACCTCATCTAAGGCTGAATAAAACAGTTTTACTTGTTCATTAATCAATTCAATATCTACTCGTGAGTAATAGGTTTCGTCCTTGATATGTTTTGTGTTTCCGGCCCAACAGACAACAAATTGTTCTTTAAATACTTTATAGTGTGACTCCATCTCATCGTGACGATTGTTCATAAAGTCAATCACACCATCTAGCGTATGCTGTATGTTGTTTTTTGCTCGATTTTCTATGGATTTTACAATTTCAGAATTGACATCTTTTATTTCAATATCAAAATCTTTGGGCATAGATATACTGCCGTCACGTAGAAATATGCTACCGCCCCAGTACTTCCATATATTTTTACGAAGTGACGTTATTTCGCCTGTTGGTCTAATGGTAACCAACCCAACAACCTTATCTGCCGGTAAATGTGGAAACATTACATTTTCATAGCTTATTAAAGGAGGATTGGTTAAATATGCATTTACCAAGTTTTGAAGTTTGCTGTCATCAAAAAAATCAACGCCGCGTATTTCATTGGTTTCATCTTCAACGCCAACTACAATGAACGAATTGTTTTTTGGGTTGCTGTTGCTCAGTGCACAGATATGTTTTAAAAATTTTGCTTTACCTTCTTTGCTGCCTAGATCTATTTTTCGCTTTTTATCATAAAAACTGCTCTCATCGTTATGTGCGAGTAAGTTTTTGATAAGAAGTCGTTTGTTAATCATATCCAGTTTATACCTAGGTTTAATTTTTATTTACAATGGTACTTGAGGCTTGATCAAGGCACATAACTGTTAAATCTGAAATATTTACGTGAGGAGGTCTTGTTACCGCAAACCAAACTATATCTGCAATGTCTTCTGGCTGTAATGGCGTGTATCCTTGATAAACCTTGTCGGCTTTTTCAGTATCACCTTTAAATCGTACTTCGCTAAATTCAGTTTCTACCAAACCCGGATTAATAGCACCCACTTTTATACCTTTTCCGTTAAGGTCTAACCGCATTCCTTCATTTATAGCGTCTACAGCATGTTTACTTGCGCAGTATACATTACCCGAAGGATATACTTCTTTCCCGGCAGTTGAGCCAATATTAATGATGTGACCCGATTGTCTTTTAATCATCTGGGGTAAAACAGCTTTGCTTACATACAATAAGCCTTTAACGTTTATGTCAATCATTGCATCCCAATCATCGGTATTGCCGTTTTCAATGGAGTCTTTTCCGTGGGCGTTACCGGCGTTATTGATTAATATATCAATAGTTGAAAAGGACTTTGGTAGATTATGGATTGTATCCTGAACATGTGCTTTTTCTCTAACGTCAAAATTTAAAGTATGTACTTGAGTGTGTTTTGACAGCTCTTCTTGAAGTAAATCTAAACGATTTTGTCTTCTTCCGCAGAGAATTAACCGAACTTGATTATGTGCAAATTTTTCAGCAATTGCGCGACCTATACCAGAGGTAGCTCCAGTAATTAAAGCAGTTTTGGTGTTCATCATTTTGTTTTCATTAAAAATAGAACATCTATTGCTTTTATTAAAGTTAAGATCCGGTTAATTGTCAAGTTAATGATTGTTAATTACTTCTTTTATGGTCTTTTGTCTGTGTAGTTTAGTGGTAACCAAAACAAATAAACTATGAAATCTTATATAAAATCAATCACATTATTAACCGCAATTATCTTATTTGTAAGTTGTAGTAGTAACAATACAGTTTTTAACGGCGATAATGGTTCTAACGACTCTGAAACTTCTCAAGCTGTTTCTGAAAAGAATTCGGAAACTGAAAAAACCGACGGTGCTATTATGGGAAGTGTAATTGCTCCTAATTCTGAAATATCAATTGTAGCGTCAAATTCTGAAGAAAAAATTACAGGAACTACAAATGACGTTGGCGAATTTTTTATCACTGGATTTTCTGAAGGAACGTATACTGTAAAGATTAAAACAGAGGAGAACAATAATCCAGAACAAGTATTTGAAGACGTTACCGTAAAAATTGGTGAAGTTACCGCACTTGGAACAATTACTGTAGCCTCAAACTAATACATTATTTTAAAACACTTTAACAGCACTGTAACTTAACTTTAAGAAACAGTGCTTTTTTTTGTTCGTCTATTAAGTGCAAATTTTTAACCCTTTGTTAACAGCGTTTCTAGCAATAAATCTTGAATTTGCGTGGTTGTAAAAATGAATCTACTATATTGAAATTTTAAAGCATGGATCAATCAGATACTGCCTTGGATATTGGCGCATTAAATGAAAAAATTGAAAAGGAAAGTGCATTTGTGAATATCCTTTCCATGGAAATGAACAAAGTAATCGTAGGCCAAAAACACATGGTTGAACGGTTGCTTATCGGGTTACTAGGTCAAGGACATATTTTACTTGAAGGTGTTCCTGGTCTTGCAAAAACTCTGGCTATTAACACACTTTCAAAAGCTGTTCACGGTACCTTTAGCCGTATACAATTTACTCCAGATTTACTTCCTGCAGATGTAATAGGAACCATGATTTATAATATGAAGGTGAATGACTTCAGTATTAAAAAGGGTCCTATTTTTGCAAATTTTGTTTTAGCAGATGAGATAAATAGAGCACCTGCCAAGGTACAATCTGCTTTACTAGAAGCCATGCAAGAAAAGCAAGTTACTATTGGAGAAGAAACATTTGCGCTAGACAAGCCGTTTTTGGTAATGGCAACCCAAAACCCTATTGAACAAGAAGGAACTTACCCATTGCCAGAAGCACAGGTAGACCGTTTTATGCTAAAAACTGTTATTGATTATCCAAAAATTGCCGAAGAGCAACTCATCATTCGTCAAAACTTAAAAGGCGCTTATGAAAAGGTAAATCAAGTTGTTACAATTGATCAAATTTTACGCGCTCAACAAGCCGTTAGAGAAGTCTATATGGATGAAAAAATTGAGCAGTATATTCTAGATATTATTTTTGCTACCAGAAATCCTGAAAATTATAAACTATCAGACTTAAAGCCTCTTATTGGTTTTGGTGCTTCACCTCGTGGTAGTATTAACTTGGCAGTTGCTTCAAAATGTTATGCGTTTATTAAACAACGTGGTTACGTAATTCCAGAAGATGTGCGAGCTGTAGTTCACGATGTGCTGCGTCATCGTATTGGTGTAACTTATGAAGCTGAAGCTGAAAATATTACTTCGGAAGAGATTATCAATAAAATTATCAATGTAATTGAAGTGCCGTAATGGTTTAAATTTACGCGTTGCAAGTTAACCAACCTGAAACCTGATTTATTTAAACTGAAACCTCGTGAATACAAAAGAACTTCTTAAAAAAGTACGCAAAATCGAAATCAAAACACGCCGGTTAAGTGACCACGTGTTTGGCGGCGAATATCATAGTACATTTAAAGGACGAGGTATGACCTTTAGTGAGGTGCGTCAATATCAATTTGGCGATGATGTGCGCAGTATTGATTGGAATGTTACCGCTCGTTATAATGAGCCTTTTGTAAAAGTGTTTGAAGAAGAACGAGAACTCACATTAATGCTAGTGGCAGATATAAGTGGTTCAGAGTTTTTTGGAACCGATTCACAATTTAAAAATGAAATCATTACTGAAATTGCCGCAACCCTTGCATTTTCAGCCCTTCAAAACAATGATAAAATAGGATTGATTCTTTTTTCAGATGAAATTGAGCTTTTTATTCCGCCTAAAAAAGGTAAATCGCACGTACTACGTATTATTAGAGAACTTTTAGAGTTTCAGCCTAGCAGTAAAAAAACCAATCTTTCTCAAGCTTTAAAATATTTAACCAATGTGATGAAAAAGAAGGCCATTGTTTTTGTGCTTTCAGATTTTATTGCAGATGAATATAAAGATACTCTTAAAATTGTTGCCAAAAAGCACGATGTCACGGGTATAAGGGTCTATGATAAACGTGAAGAAGAAATACCAAACCTAGGCATGGTACAAATGCAAGACGCTGAAACCGGTGAGCTTTTATTAGTAAATACAAATTCAAAAGCTGTAAGAAATAACTATTTCATTTACTACAAAGAGCGTGTTGCGTATTTTCAAGATGCATTTACCAAGAGTGGTGCCGGTGCTTTAAGCTGCCGTGTTGATGAAAGCTACGTAAAAAAATTATTAGGTTATTTTAAACACCGAGCATAAATATAATGAAGCAGTATAGTAAACATATTACTTTTTTATTTTTAAGAATGAAGTCGCAAACACTATTGCTCGCTTTTCTTTTTTCTCTTTCTGCTTTTTTGGGTACTGCTCAAGTAACCTCATCTGTAGATTCAACATCTATAAAAATAGGTGAAGAGATAAAATATAGCATTCAAGTTGAAGCAGACTCAACAGATGTGGTTACTTTTCCTGAAGGGCAAACTTTTTTGCCTTTGGAAGTTATAGAATCTTATAAAATTGACACCACGTATGAGCAAGCAACATATCGCTTGATAAAAAAATACGGCCTTACACAGTTTGACTCAGGCACCTACACGATACCACAACAAAAAGTTATAATTGGCAATAAAACCTTTGGCACAGATTCGGTTATAGTTGAAGTTCGTGATGTTCCGGTTGATACGACCAAACAAAAAATGTTTGACATAAAACCGGCTATTGAAGTTGACAAACCTCCTTTCAATTTTAAAAAATTACTTTTTTGGCTAATTCCTATTGTATTGGTTTTGCTGATTGTAGGTTATATTTTATTCCGAAGAAAAAAATTAAAAGACGCAAAAGAAGAACAGTTGCCGCCATATGAAGAGGCGATAACAGCATTACACACGCTCGATAATTCAACATATTTAAAAGAAAACAAACCAAAAGAATACTATTCACAATTAACCGAAATTGTGAAACGCTATTTAGATCGTGAAGTAGATGATACGGCACTAGAAAGTACGAGTGACGAGCTTATTGCTCGATTGCAATTACATAAGGATTCTGGTAATTTTGAATTCAGCAGCGAAACCATCCGTAGGCTTGATGCAATTTTGAAAAGAGCCGATTTGGTAAAATTTGCAAAAATGTACCAAGCAGAAGGTCAAGCATCATCAGACCGAAAAACCATTGAAGAAATCATCAATGAAACCAAAGAGGTCATCCCAGAACCTACCGAAGAAGAGTTACAGCAAAATGCCGAATATCTAGAAGCACAACGCAAAAAACGCCAAAGAAAAAAATGGGCGCTTGGTGGTGTTGCGGTACTTGTTGGGTTAATTTTAGCGGGTGTTATTTATGGAAGTTTAAAAGGCTTTACAAATCTTAAAGACACTGTTCTAGGAAATGAAATAAGAGAATTGGCTGAGAGCCGCTGGATAAAAAGTGAATATGGCAACCCTGCCGTTATTATTGAAACTCCTGAAGTATTAATACGAACAGATATTGAAGTTCCGGAGTCTAATAGCATGAGGGTAGAAAGTGCCAGTGTTTTTACAGAAGGTGAATTAACAGATCCTTTATACGTTTGGGTAAATACTACCGTATACAAGGAACAACCTCAACTGCAAGGCCAAGCAAATACCGACTTAGAAGGGTTAATGGATGATGCTTTAACCAATCTTGAAAAAAGAGGTGCTAAAAACTTGCTTGTTAAACGAGAAAGCTTCGAAACACAAAAAGGTATCACAGGATTAAAAGCCTACGGAAAGTTTAATGTACAAGTTTCAGATAATAAGGTGTTAAAAAATTCAAGCAGTTATGAATTGCTTTTATTTGCCCAAAAAGGTGGTGTACAGCAAGTTTTAGTAGTGTATCAAGAAGATGATGGTCGCTATGCCGAAGATGTAAAAGATCGAATTATAAATTCAGTAGAACTTGAAATTTCAGAAAAATAATGTTTGAAAATTTTGAATTTGTAAACCCTACTCTTTTCTGGTTGCTACTACTGCTACCGGTACTAACCATATGGTACCTATGGAAACGCAATAAACAAACAGCTACCTTAAAAATTTCAAGTTTAAAAGGATTTAAAACAGGTAAAAATTGGCTAGCAAAACTGAAACCAATATTATTTGTATTACGGTTACTAGCCTTAGCCTCAATTATTGTGGCCCTAGCAAGACCCAGAACAGTTGATGAATCTACCCGAATCAAAACCACAAAAGGTATTGATATTGTAATGGCTATTGATGTTTCGGCAAGTATGTTGGCTCGCGACTTAAAACCCAACCGGTTAGAAGCATTAAAAACTGTTGCGGCACGATTTATTCAAGCCCGTCCCAATGACCGAATAGGCCTTGTTGAATATGCCGGTGAAAGTTTTACAAAAACACCGTTAACCAGTGACAAAACAGTTGTATTATCGTCTTTAAAAAACATGAAGTATAATACGGTTATTGAAGGAGGAACTGCCATTGGAATGGGATTAGGAACAGCCGTAAATAGGTTAAAAGAAAGTAGGGCAAAAAGTAAAGTAATTATATTATTAACAGACGGTGTAAATAATAGCGGTTTTATTGACCCAAAAATTGCAAGTGAATTGGCAATAGAATTTGGCATAAAAGTGTATACTATTGGCTTAGGAACCAATGGTCTCGCGATGTCTCCCATTGGTTTGCGTAGAGACGGGAGTTTTCAATATGGAAATATTCAAGTAGAGATTGATGAAGAGCTACTCAAAGAAATTGCGCAAACTACCGGCGGACAATATTTTAGAGCAACAAGCACTACAAAGCTAAATGAAATTTATGATGAAATAAACAAACTTGAAAAAACAGATATTGAAGAATTTAAATACACAAACTATGAAGAAATATTTCGTCCATTGGTATTTCTTGCATTAGTATTATTGGGTATTGAACTCTTGCTACGATATACTGTGTTTAGAAGTTTTGTATAGTTAAATGAAGTAATAAATAATAAGTAACAACTCTTATTTAGGTAAGTATTGATTATGTACCAATTAGAACAACCAGTTTATTTTTATGTACTATTCGCCATTCCGGCAGTGGTGGTGCTTTTCCTATTGGTGTTGGCGTGGAAAAAACACACGCAAAAGAAATTTGCAGATTCACAGTTGCTTAAAAAGTTAAGTCCCAATCAGTCTGTGTTCAAGTCGGTTTTAAAAGTTTTGGTTGTTTGTCTGGCTATAGCGTGTATGAGTTTTGCTCTGGTGAACCCAAAAATTGGAACCAAGCTTGAAACTGTAAAACGTGAAGGTGTTGATGTGGTTTTTGCATTAGATGTTTCAAAGAGTATGTTGGCAGAAGACATAGCTCCTAACCGATTAGAAAAAGCAAAGCAATTAGTCACGCAAATCATTAACAGCTTGGCAGGAGACAGAATTGGCATCATAGGCTACGCAGGAAGCGCTTTCCCGCAAGTTCCTATTACGACAGACTTTTCATCTACAAAGTTGTTTTTAAACGGTATGAGCACCGATATGGTTTCATCTCAAGGAACTGCTATCAATGAAGCCATACAAATGGCAGAAACGTATTATAATGATGAAGAGCAAACCAACAGAGTGCTATTTATTATTTCAGATGGTGAAGACCACGAAGGTAATGTAGCCCAGATTGCCGAAGAAGCAGCTAGAAAAGGAATTAAAATTTATACAATTGGTGTAGGCACCTTACAAGGCGGCCCTATTCCTATCAAACAAAATGGCATTCTTCAATATTATAAACGTGATGAAAACAATGAACAAGTTATCACTCGGCTAGGTCAAGAAACTCTCGAGCAAATCGCAGATGAGGCCAATGGAACGTATATAGATGGCAGCAATACCAAGGAAGTAGTTGACACAGTGACAGCTATCCTTAACGGAATGGACAAAAAAGAGTTTGAAGCAAAACAATTTACCGATTTTAAAGATCAATTTCAGTGGTTTTTAGGCGGGGCATTATTTTTGCTGATACTAGATGTGTTTTTCCTTGAACGGAAGACAGCTTGGGTTAAAAGGTTAAACTTATTTAATGAGGGAGAATCATGAAAATAGAAAATTCAAAAATAAAACTGATTACAAGACTTTTCATTTTGATGTTATTGATAGGTGTTTCTCATCAAGGTTTATCACAATCAAATAATGATGAGCTAACAAAACTTCAGAAAAAGGAACAACGTCAAGCAAAAGAGCTGATGAGCAATGCCGGTATGGAGCTTCAAAAAGACAACTTTCCTATTGCCGAAGCAGATTATCGTAAAGCGATGTCCTTAAATCCCGGTAGTGAAATCCCTAAATACAATCTAGGAAATGCATATTACAATAAAAACAAAATTAATGAAGCAAAACTTAGATATAAACAAGCAGCATCTGTAGCCACTTCAAAAAAAGAAAAGCATAAAGCGTTTCACAACCTAGGAAATGTTTTTATGAACGAAAAAAAATATCAAGAAGCTGTTGAAGCATATAAAAATGCTTTACGTAACAACCCAACCGACGATGAAACTCGTTATAATCTAGCTCTTGCAAAAGATATGCTTGAAAAAAATCCTCCTAAAAATGATGGTGGGGATGATGATAACAAAGATAAAAACGACGACAATAAAGATCAAAAGGACAAGCAAGATCAACAAAACCAAGATAATCAAAATGATGAGGGTGATAAAGGTGATGATAAACAAAATGATGATAAAGGCAACGAGAAAGAGGATAAACAAGAAGGAGACGATAAAAAGGATAAAGGAAACCCCGATAAGCAAGACGAGAAAAAAAATAAAGGTGATCAACCTCAACAACAACAAAAACAACCTGTTCCGGGACAGCTTTCACCACAGCAAGTTAAAAGCTTACTAGAAGCTATGAATAATGAGGAGAAAAAGGTTCAAGATAAAATGAATGCCGAAAAACAAAAAGGCGCTAAAATAAAGTCAAATAAAGATTGGTAACATGAAACCGAAAGCTATTCTTTACATATTGATTTTTATATTTTGTAGTGCGAGTGGTTTTGCACAAGTCACCTTTGACGCCAAAGTAAGTAAAAAGAGACTTGGAATCAATGAGCGTTTACGTATAGATTTTGAGATGAATAAAGATGGTGACAACTTTAATCCTCCAGATTTTAATGGATTTCGAGTTGTAGGCGGCCCAAATCAATCTATTAGCAACTCATACATTAATGGAAAACGCAGCTACAGTAAAACATACTCCTACTTTTTAGCACCTCAATCGCAAGGTAAGTTTACTATAGGTCAAGCAACCATTGAAATAGATGGTGAAACCTACAAAAGTTTACCTATTCAAGTGCAAGTAACATCTGCTGTATCACAACCCAAAGACGGAAATAATGCCGATTATGTTGCTAGTGAAAAAGTACACCTTGTTGCTGAGGTATCAAACAACAACCCATATTTAAACCAAGCAATAAGCGTGGTTTACAAATTATATGTCTCGCATGATGTAAGTATAACTAGTAGTTGGCGTGAAATTGACACACCAAAATTTGCAGACTTTTGGAGTCAGAATATAGATAATCAAGGTAATTTTAAAGTATATGAAGGTCAATACCAAGGTGAAAACTACCGGTATGTTATATTAAGAACCACAGTTCTATATCCTCAAAAAACAGGAAAGCTAGACATTGAACCCTTAACACTAGATGTGCCTATTGATGTACCTACAAACCGTCGTGATTTCTTTGGGAGAAGAGTTACCACACGAGTTAACAAAACCATTTCTGCAGGAAAAAGGTCTATCAATGTAAAGCCCCTACCGGCCGAAGGAAAGCCTGATGATTTTGCGGGTGCTGTTGGTGATTTTGACTTTAATGTTTCCGTAAATAAAAACACACTTGATGCTAATGAATCTTTTGAATTGACTACAAGTATTTCAGGAAACGGAAATTTAAAGTTATTTGAATTACCAAACGTTACCTTACCTAATTCATTAGAGGTGTATGAGCCGGAACGTTCAGAAAAAGTACGTACCACCAGAAGCGGAATGAATGGTTCGGTTACCGAAAAATATACCGTAGTGCCTCAGTTTAAAGGCAATTATCCCATAAGGCCTCTTACCTTTTCCTATTTTGACCCTAAGACTGAAACGTATAAAACGCTCTCTTCAAATGAGATAATTATTGATGTTGAAAACGGTCCGGTTACTGCTTCTGCCAACAAAGAAACAACAGAAAAAAAAGAAGTAGTACTAGACAAGGATCAATTTAAATACATAAAGCTTGATGCCAACTTACAACCTATTGCTGGTACTTCTTTCTTTAAATCAACCTTGTTTTGGTCATTGATAGGCGCTCCTTTGTTATTAATTCCGTTGTTTATTTTGGCAGGAAAAAAACGCCGTGAGCGATTGGCAGATGTACAAGGAAATAAAGTACGTAGAGCAAACAAGCTTGCAAAAAAATATCTTAGTGAAGCAAAAAAACAAATGACTAATAAAGCTGTTTTTTATGAATCACTAGAGAGAGCATTACACAACTACTTAAAAGCTAAATTAAATATTGAAACTTCAGATTTTAGTAAAGAACGTATTGCCAGTTTACTTTCTGAGCGTAATGTACAATCAAGTACGGTAACTAGTTTTATAGACTTATTAAAAAGTTGTGAGTTTGCACGCTACACACCAACGTCAAGCGTAGCTATAAAAGAAGATTATGAAAAAGCCGTTACGGTAATTTCAGAAATAGATAAACAAATTCAATATCCAGGATGATGAAAAAGTTACTGACAGTTTGTTTGCTTTTTGGTTCTATTGTGGGTTTTGCTCAAAGTGATGCCCTTTTTGAACAAGGTATTGAAAATTATAAAAAAGGAGCCTTCAGCAATGCCGTTACAAACTGGAAAAAAGTTATAGATAATGGAGAAGAATCTGCTGCGCTTTATTTTAATTTAGGTAATGCGCACTATAAGCTTAATAATGTAGGTCCTAGTATTTACTACTATGAAAAAGCACTTCAATTAGCTCCCAATGACAGTGATATAAAAACCAATCTTGCTTTTGCCGAAAATGCTCGAATTGATGTAATAGAGCCCTTGCCTAAAACCTTTTTTTCTAGGTGGTATGCTACTATTGCAACAATATTCACATATAATGGCTGGGCAATTATATCTGTAATTTGTGTGTTCTTGTTTGTAATACTTTTTTTACTGTATTGGTTTTCAGCTTCCGAAACAAAAAAACGATTCTATTTTACATCATCTATAGTATTTGCATTGCTATGCATTGGTACCTTAGTTATGGCGTTTCAAACCTATTCAGACTTTACTCAAAATAGACCTGCTATTATTTTTGCAGAAACTACTGAGGTAAAAAGTGAACCTAATATGGGCAGCACATCTGCTTTTGAAATTCATGAAGGCACTAAGGTGCAAATTATAGATGAAGACGATGATTGGGCCAGAATACGATTGGCAGATGGTAAAGACGGCTGGATACCTTTTAATGATTTTAAACAATTATAGATTTAATAAATAGTTAACAGAGAATTATGATAAATAAACTATTTTTGTAATCCCTAAAATTTACATGTTGAGGTTAAAGAGTATTTTCTTTTTATTAATTTTCACTACATTCTTATTAACGCCTGCAGCGGTTCATTTAGCAGACGGTGATGTTAATATGACTTCATATTTTTCTATGAATGAAGAAGAAAATACAGACTGTTTTAAAGTAGGACCAAAACATGATAATTCTTCAGAAAATAACTTGATTCCAGATTTTTATTTAGGATTGCTTCTTAAAAAACAAGTTCAGTCTCCTTATTTAAAATTTTGGAAACCTATTTACTACGATACCCTATCACCTCCTCCTGAAGGGATCAACTCATAACTTAGAACAAACTTTTTTGGGAAAAACTTTCCCAAACAATCTTATATATAATCAATTTATACATTGCTATGTAACATAGTGATGCAATACGTTTATAAACTTATAATTAAAAGTATAATGAAAGCACAAACTAAAGAAACCCAAGCAAGTTTAACTCCAGATAAAGCATTAGAAATATTAAAAGAAGGAAATAAACGCTTTACAAAAAACTCAAAAGCAGATCGTAACTTACTAGAACAAGTAAAAGACACACAAGGAGGACAGTATCCATTTGCAGTTATATTGAGCTGTATCGATTCTCGTGTTCCTGCAGAAATTGTTTTTGATCAAGGTATTGGTGATGTTTTTAGTGCTCGTGTAGCAGGAAACATTGTTGATGAAGATATTATAGGAAGCATCGAGTATGGATGTAAAGTAGCTGGTTCAAAACTAGTTTTGGTTCTTGGACACACCTCTTGCGGAGCTGTAAAAGGAGCTTGTGATAATGTAGAACTAGGTAACATTACAAGCCTAGTGTCAAAAATTAAACCTGCTGTTGCAGCTGTAAAAGAACCAACAGATGAGTCGCTTCGTAACTCAAGTAATATTGAGTTTGTAAACGAAGTGTCAAAAACCAATGTACACCACACACTAGATAATTTACGTAAACAAAGCCCACTTTTATCTGAAATGGAAAATGATGGAAGTATAAAAATTGTTGGTGCTATGTATGACGTATCTACAGGAAACGTGACATTTTATAATTAAAACAAGTAAAAAAAATTAAAACTTAAAATATGTTTAAAAATTTTAAAAGTGATTTTCCTGCTTCTATAGTGGTGTTTTTTGTCGCAATTCCATTGTGTTTGGGTATTGCTTTGGCAAGTGGCGCGCCTCTTTTTTCGGGATTAATCGCAGGGATTATTGGTGGTATCGTTGTAGGTGCCATTAGTGGTTCAAGTTTAGGTGTAAGTGGTCCTGCAGCAGGACTAGCTGCTATTGTATTGGCAGCGCTTGCTACACTTGGAAGCTATGAGAACTTCTTAGTAGCTGTTGTTTTGGGTGGTGCCATCCAGATTTTATTTGGTGTCTTAAAAGCCGGAGTAATTGGCTATTATTTCCCAAATTCTGTTATTAAAGGAATGCTTACAGGAATTGGTATTATTATCATTTTAAAACAAATACCATATTTCTTTGGGTATGATGCAAACCCTGAAGGTGATTGGAGTTTTCTTCAAATGGACGGAGAGAACACCTTTTCAGCAATTGGGAATATTATAGGAAATATTAGCCCAGGAGCAACATTGATTGCCTTTATTGGTATGGCAATTCTTGTTCTTTGGGAAGCCTATTTGAGTAAGAAATATAAAATCTTTAAGTTAATCCAAGGTCCGTTAGTTGCTGTTGCAGCAGGTATTGTTTTTTTCTTATTGACTCAAAATTCAGAAAGTCTTGCTATATCAAAAGAACATTTGGTAGCAGTTCCTGTACCAGATGATATCGATTCTTTTTTAGGACAATTTACATTTCCTAATTTTAGTGTTATAGGCAATCCTCAAATTTGGGTAACTGCCTTTACTATTGCACTTGTTGCAAGTTTGGAAACACTACTGTGTGTTGAAGCAACAGACAAATTAGATCCTAAAAAAAGAACGACCCCTACCAACCGTGAGCTTTTTGCTCAAGGTACCGGAAATGTTTTGTCTGGTTTAATTGGTGGTCTTCCTATAACTCAGGTTATTGTAAGAAGTTCGGCAAATATTCAATCTGGAGGTAAGACTAAGGCTTCTGCAATTATACACGGATTCTTATTATTAATTTCGGTTATTCTTATTCCAACAGTACTTAATTTAATACCTCTTTCGGTATTGGCTGCTATCTTATTCTTAGTAGGATATAAGCTGGCCAAGCCTTCTTTATTTAAAGAAATGGTACAAAAAGGATGGAAACAATATGTGCCATTCTTTATCACTGTAACGGGGATTGTTTTTGGCGATCTTCTTATAGGTATAAGCCTTGGACTTGCAGTAGGTATTGTTGTGGTATTGATTAAAAATTACCAAAACAGCCACTTTTTACACATTCGTAACGAGGAAACCAATGGTAATAAAGTTGTAAAAATGACTTTAGCAGAAGAAGTTACTTTTATAAACAAAGGTGCCATAATTAAAGAGTTGGATAGAATTGAACCTAATTCTCATTTGGAACTAGATACTACCAAAACGCGCTTTTTAGACAACGACGTTATTGAAGTGTTTGATGACTTTAGAATTAAAGCAAAAGATAGAAATATCGACGTTACTTTAACCTCTGAGCGTGGTATAGAGAAAAACCCTGAAAGTTATGCAGAGTTCTTTAAAAGAGATATTAAAAAAGAACTTGCATTAGATCGATAACAGAAAAATTGACTTATAATTAAAAGCCCTGCTCATAGCGGGGCTTTTTTATTTTCTTACATTGTAGTTGTGTCAATACGCTTTTCTTGTGTTTCCGGTTGGGGTTCTTTTATTAATTCGTCTTCATCTCTCAACTCATCAACCTCTTGTAAAATATGAGGTAAAACTAATGGAGCTAGAGATGCAACGGGCTTGTATAAAATAGATTCGTTTCGTTGTTCTTCAGAAACTATAGTATAATTTTCAGAAGCATTTACAAGCATAAACACTACACTTACTATAAAAGCATATTTCACTACACTAAAAACAGCACCTAATAACTTATTAATAATACCTAGGGCAGCAAAATCTGCAATCTTTGTTAAAAGCTTTCCAGCTAAAGAAATTACAAAAACAATTATTAAAAAAGTAATAGCAAAAGCAGCTAAGTTTGTTGTTTGTGTGCTCCAGTTAAAACGTTGAGTGAGAAAATCGGCAGCATAATGTGAAAAATAAATGGCGCCATATACTCCGGCTACAAGACCAATTAAAGAAGCAAGTGTTACAAACAGCCCTTTTTTAAACCCGAGATAACCTGCAATGAGTAAAATTACACCTAGAACAATATCGATTGTAACCATAAACGTTATTTTACAGTAAATATAATATTTCTTAGTTGTATCGCTGTCAAGATGTTTCTTTTAAAGAGTACTATTGCCGGTTGGTGTATTAAAAATGTATCTTTGTGCAGTATAATTATGGCACGAGACGAACAATTAAAACAGCATTGGGAAACACTGGTTACACTGTTAAGTAATCGGTTTGCAGATGGCGAAAAACTTGACCTTGACGGGATTATCTATTTAATTGGCGTACAAGAACTAGGTCAACTACACAGGCGCTTTAAAAAGGATGACAAAATAAACCTCATGCATATTGCCATTTGCAGGTTATTAGAGCCTTTTGGTTATTATGAGTTTGAATACTTTGATGATCAAGGATGGCCACATTATAAAATACTAGAGCAACTACCTCCTTTAAAAGCCGGTGAACAAAGTGTGTTAATGAAAGAAGCTATAGTACATTATTTCTTAGAAAAGGAAGTAATTGAATAGCAAATAATTTATGTAATTTTGCCCTTCACAAGAATTTGGTATGCTAGAAAAAATTAAAGAACATATTGCGCAAGTTGAAGCTTTTACTGCAAGCTCAAAAGAAGATGTTGAAAGTTTCAGAATAAAGTATCTTGGTAAAAAAGGGTTGCTGAATGATTTTTTTGCTGAATTTAAAAACGTTCCTAATGAACAAAAAAAGGAATTTGGCCAGACCATCAACACCTTAAAGAATGCTGCTCAAGAAAAAGTAGATACTTTAAAAGCAAATCTTGAAGCAAAGGAAGAAGTAAAAGGCATGTATGGAGACCTTTCTCGTCCCGGAGAGCCGGTTGAGTTGGGCTCAAGACATCCTATTTCTATTGTTAAAAATAAGATTACTGAAATTTTTTCTCGCATTGGGTTTAATGTTTCTGAAGGTCCAGAAATTGAAGACGATTGGCACAATTTTACCGCTTTAAACTTACCCGAATACCATCCCGCACGTGATATGCAAGATACTTTCTTCGTGCAAACAGATCCAGATATTATGTTGCGTACGCATACTTCGACTGTTCAAGTTAGGTATATGGAAAATAACAAACCACCCATACGCACTATTTCGCCGGGTCGGGTATATAGAAATGAAGCTATTTCGGCACGCTCACACTGTTTTTTTCATCAAGTTGAAGGGTTATATGTAGATAAAGGAGTAAGTTTTGCAGACTTAAAGCAAACGCTTCAATATTTTACCACAGAATTATTTGGCAAATCAAAAATACGATTGCGTCCTTCCTACTTTCCGTTTACTGAACCTAGCGCCGAAGTTGATGTATATTGGGGCTTAGAGACAGAAACAGATTACAAAATGACAAAAGGAACCGGTTGGCTAGAAATTATGGGCTGCGGAATGGTAGACCCAAACGTTTTGGAAAACTGTGGAATTGATTCAGAAGTATATTCTGGTTTTGCATTTGGTATGGGAATTGACCGTATTGCTTTATTGTTACATCAAATTCCTGATATTCGCATGTTAAGTGAAAACGATATACGCTTCTTAGATCAATTTAAAAGCGTTTTGTAGTCTCTGATAAAGGCTAAAACTAAGTCAGTCACCTTTTTTTGGGTTTAAATTATTAAATACAAACAAATGAAAAAGTATATAATTGTTGGCTTTTTAATAGTTGCACTTTTGTTGGTGGCCTATTTAACCTTTGTGATCGCTGCAATAAAAATTGTAGTGGGAAGCATCTTTTTAATCATTTTTGCATTGGCACTTATAGGCTTGTGGATTACTTGGAAAAAGAAAACAGAAGATTAATATGCGTAAAGACATTGATATCCCCAAAGTAAAAAACGTATACGTTGCAGCAGTACAAGAGTTTAATAAAGACTTTAATGTAACTGATTGGAACGCTTATATTATTAATGATAATGCTGAGCCGCTAGAGACGGTTATCATCGTTTCACAAGGGTATGATAGTGAAAAAATGACCGCTCCTATGCGAAAGACAATTGCACAATTACCCGCAAAGGGATACGCCAAGATTGAATTTTTGGAAGAAAATGTTTTGAAAGTAAATAACTTCTTTACTATCACCTATTTTTTAAACGGAAAATTATACGACAAACGCTTTGAATTACCTGCTAATTCTGCTATTGAGGACAATGAGGTAGCGCTTCCGGTGATGTCAAAAAAAGGAGTTTTAGCAAGATAATTAGTCTAGCTTATCTGTTAGTTTTATAAATACCTTTTTAGGGTCTTTTCCTTCATATAAAATATCATACACAGCATTTATAATGGGTGTTTTGGCTTTCTTTTTACCTTTTGCTTGGTTCAAATTGTATGCACTTTTTGTAGCATAATAGCCTTCAGCAACCATACTCATTTCCATTTGTGCACTTTTTACAGTATATCCTTTTCCTATCATGTTTCCAAACATTCTATTCCTACTGAAAATGGAATATCCTGTCACCAATAGATCGCCCAAATAAGCAGAATCATTTATGTTTCGTTTCATTTTATGTACTTTCTTTACATACTTTTTCATCTCTCGTATTGCGTTGCTCATCAATACGCTCTGAAAATTATCACCATACCCCAATCCGTGAGCAATTCCGGCGGCAATTGCATAGATGTTTTTTAGCATCGCAGCATATTCGGTTCCCATTACATCATCACTGGTGGTACATTTTATATAATCACTACTTAGATGTTTTGATACTGTTTTTGCTTTTTCTTCATCGGCACAAGCAATCGTAAGGTATGAAAGGCGTTCTAGAGCTACTTCTTCTGCATGACAAGGCCCTGAAATCACACCAATGTTATTGAATGGTACATTATAATGTGTGTTGAAGTGATCTCCAACAATTAAGCTAGTTTCAGGAACAATACCTTTAATAGCTGAAAAAACCACTTTATTTTCAAGAGAGGTAGTCACTTTTTTAAGTTCGCTTTCTACAAATGCAGATGGAATAACAAAAATAAGATAGTTTGCATATTCAATCATTTCATTAATATTATTGCTCAACTTAAGTTGTGATACTTTAAACTCTACAGAACTTAAATAATTAGGGTTATGATCTTCTTTTTTAATATGCTCAAGTGCATATACACTACGCATATACCAACCTACTTCGTCCAGGTTTTCGCACAACATTTTTACAATTGCAGTTGCCCAGCTTCCACCGCCAAAAACGGCAAATTTTGGTTTTTCAGTCATAATTATCTTTTCAGTTATTTCAAAAGTAAGCAATTATTGACAAGACTGCCATTAATCTGGCTTTTTCATAGTTTAACGATTTTAAGACACACTCTTTATTGTGAAGGGTTTATTATTAAATGTGAATGTATCTCCTTTTTTCTTTCCGGAAAGTAATTGACCTATAGGTGAGTTGAAGGCTACACAAAGGTAGGTTGATTTTCCTACAGTAACTGCACCAATAGAAATACTAATAAAATACGTAGCTTGATTGGTGTAAACCAAGCTTCCTAAACGGGCATAGTCTGCTTTTGAGTTAATGTCTATTTTTCGTATTAACTGTTGTAATTTTTCTACCTCTTGTAGTTGTTTGCCAGCATTTTCACGGTCAATTTGCAACATAGCGCGGCCCGTTTCATGTTTGTCCCCTGCTGTACTTTTTGATTCTTCAGTTAATGATTCTTCTATATCGGCAATGGTTTGTTTTATTTTACTGAAACGTTTTTCAACTACGTCTGTGCAGTGTTTTAGCAATTCTGTTTTTAATTCTTTTACTGTCATTTTTCACTAGTTTCTTGCAACGTAAAAGTACCATAATAACGCATTTGTTGTACTATCCAAGCTTTTCTTTTTTCAATATATGCTGAAGCCGGTGAAGCCTTATAGTTTCTAGGATTAGGCAATATAGCAGCAATAGCAGCAGCTTCGTATTGAGAAAGATTTTTGGCCGACTTTTTAAACCAATATTGAGAAGCTGCTTCGGCACCATAAACTCCGTTACCCATCTCAATGCTATTTAAATAGACTTCTACAATACGCTCTTTACTCCACAAGGTTTCAATCAAAAAGGTAAAATAAACTTCCATCCCTTTTCTTAACCAGCTTCGGTTGGGCCATAAAAATACATTTTTAGCCGTTTGCTGTGAGATAGTACTGGCGCCTCGTAGTTTTTTTCCTTGTTTATTTTTTTTATATGCTTTTTCAATAGCTTCATAATCAAAGCCATTATGATTCATAAAGTTTTGATCTTCAGAACAAATAACAGCTAATTGTAAGTTTTCTGAAATAGATTCTATTGCCACCCAATCGTGTTTTGTTTCATAGCCTTCATCTGCATTATACGCACGAATTGCCATTAAGGGTGTGTACGGAACAGGAACAAACTTGTATGCCACAACCCATAAAACTGTGATTACTATAAACCACAAAATTGTTTTACATATAAACTTGAAAAAACGTTTCATCTACTTGTTAAGTTAGCCAATTTATTACCAACAGCACTCCCTATGGCAACGCCCATTCCGCCCAGACGCACACCACAAAATATCGATGGCGCTAACTGTTTGATGATAGGTTTTTTTTGGTTTCCTACTCCCATAATGCCACTCCATCGTTTATCAATTTCAAAAGTAGTTTCAGGTAAAATTGTGGTTTGTAATAGTTGTTCTAATTTTTTTTGAATTTGCTCTGTTGTTGCTATTTCGGTGGTTTCTTCACCTTTAAAATCAAGATTTCTGCCACCGCCAAATAAAATTCGGTTATTAATATTTCTGAAATAATAATATCCTTTATCTAGATGAAATGTGCCTTTTATATGTAAATTGTTAATAGGCTTTGTAATTAATACCTGAGCGCGTGCCGGTTGAACAGGTTCATTTAGTAGCTGTTTGGCAAAACCATTGGTTGCAACGCAAACTTTTTTTGCTGAAATCTCAATTTGATTATTAAGCAAAAATGAAACTGAATCATTTTGCTGTGAAAGCTGCGAAACTTCGGCACAATTTAATACAACAATATTTGCTTTATGGACTTTTTGAAGCAAGCCCTTCATCATTTGTCCCGTATCAATTTGTCCTTCAAATTGATTAAAAATAAGGTTAGTTTGAATTTTTTTAAACTGAAATACATTATCAGTAACCGAAAATACATTTTCGTTAAAGATAGGCTCTAGTAGTTTGTTAATTGTTTTCAATTGTGATTTACACTCATGAAACAATGCTTCATCTTGTTCTGTAAACAACTCGTAACCGCCAAGTTGTTTATACGCTAGCTGTATATCGCCTATGTTTTTCCGAAGTAACTGAAGTCCTTCTACGCGTTCTTTTACCAAGTTGAGTACTTCTTCTTCTGAATGGGAAGAAAGGTCGTCAAGAATTTCTGAAAGGCTTCCAAAACAGGCAAATCCTGCATTTTTGGTGCTTGCGCCACTAGGTAACATGCCTTTTTCAAAAACGATAATATTGGCTGTTGGGTGTTTTTTCCGAAGAGCAAGCGCACAATTTAATCCTACTAAGCCGCTTCCTATTATAGCAAAATCAATGTTTTGAT